>NZ_JBHTDO010000027.1:62639-152271 GCF_042666575.1 Actinoplanes sp. GCM10030250
AGCAGTCCGCGCAGCTTCAGCAGTCCGCGCAGCTTCAGCAGTCCGCGCAGCTTCAGCAGTCCGCGCAGCTTCAGCAGTCGGCGCAGCTTCAGCAGTCGGCGCGGCTTCGGCGGGCGGGGGGGCTTCGGCGGGCGGCTTGGATTCGGAAGGCGGATCGGTTTCGCGTTTTGTGTCCGGTTGGGGGGCTGCTGCCGGCGGGGCCGGGACGGTCGGCGGGTCGGCGGGGGCCGTGTCGGTGACCGCGGGTGCGGGGGTTGCCCCAGTACCGCTGTGGGTGGAGGCAGCCGGTGCTTTGCCCGTACCGATGACTGCATAGACCTCGGGGCGGTCCTGCCGCAACTTTCTTCCCCAGCGCACGCCCGCCAGGAAGAGAAGGAGGAACGCCAGCGGCGGTGACCAGACTTTGAGCAGGTTGTCGGAGTCCAGGAGGATGCCGAACGACGCGACCGTGAGCAGCAAAATCAGCGTGAGGAAGACCAGCGAGATCCATGGCGCGATCGAACGGCGCCAGCGGGTCTCGCCGTGGTCGCCGGCCCGGAAGTATCGGACCACCGCGATGCCCGCGATGACCATCAGAATGAGGACGCCGAGGCCGCCGGAGACCGTTCCGAAGAAGAACAGGTCGGTGGTCGGGTTCCATCCGGCGATCGCGAAGATCAACAGCACCGCGACGGCCAGCCCGGACTGCGCGAGCGAGGCGACAATCGGGACGTCGTTGCGGGTGCGGGCCAGCGACGAGGGGAGTACGCCCTCGCGAGCCACGGTCAGCGCATAGCGGGCGACGGTGTGGTGGAAGGCGAGCATCGCGGCGAACAGACTGGTCGCGAAAAAGACGCGGGCGAGGTCGATGACGACGGCCGGCAGGTACGGCTCGGGCAGGAAGAAGAACAGGTCGTCAAGGTGATCCGCGGCGATCACGACGATCTGGTCGGGGCCGGCGGCCACCGACATCACCCAGGCGGTGCCGCCGTAGAGGAAGGCCGCCACCAGCAGCGTCAGCCCGATCGCGCGGGCGACGGTGCGGCGCGGGTCACGGGCCTCGGCCGCGTAGACCAGCGGCGCCTCGAAGCCCACCATGCCGGCGACCGCCGCGACCAGCAGGGCGACACCCCCGGCGCTGGCGATCAACCCGGGGTTCAGCGTGTCGAAGGTGACCGTCCCACCGGCCGGGTTCCGGAGCATCGCCGCGTCCAGGATCAGCACGATCAGCACTTCCGCGCAGACCAGGACGGTCAGGATGCGAGCGTTCAAATCGATGTTCAGCCGGCCGAGGGCGGCGATCAGTGCCCAGCCGGCCAGCGCCCAGACCACCCAGGTCACATCGAGACCGAACGCGTCCATCACGTGGTGGGTCGCCACACCGAACGCGCCGTACAGACCGATCTGCATGGCGTTGTACGCGAGCAGCGCCACAAACGCGGTACCAACACCCGCCGGCCGGGAGAGACCCGAAGCCGCGTACGCATAAAACGCACCACTGTTCGGAACGTGCCGCGCCATCGCCGCCAGACCCACGGCGAAGACACCCAGCACCGCCGCGACCAGCATGTACGCGACGGGTATGCCTTTCTCCCCGACCTGCCCGTACCCGAGGGGCAGCGCCCCGGCCACGACGGTGAGCGGCGTCATGGCGGAAACCGCGATGACGAAGATCGGCCACGTACCGAGTTTGCGCTCGGGGGTCGTGATCTCCGGAGAGGTGGGGCCCGGCTGGGGCATGGCGCCTCCTATCGAGGGGATGACCGCCTCCCATCATGTCGTCCACAGCGGACCAGCGATATAGAAAGTTTTCGATCTTGTGAAGCTGGATGCCCGGTCGCCGGGCTTCCGGCGGGCTTCGCCGGCAGTGCCGGACGTTTGTGCGTCAGGCCCGCGGGTAGGCTCGGTTCATGCCCATCGGACCGCAGCCGAAAGGCCGCCGCGGCACCGTGGAGGAGCCGTACTCGCCGCTGAACCTGCGCCTGGTCCTGGCCAGTTTCGGCTTCGTCGTGTGCACAGTCCTGGCTGTCCTCCTGTTCCGCGCCGGCTGGACGGTGCCGGGCTGGCTGCTCACGGCCTGGGCAGCGGTCGCCGCGGTCGACATCGTGGTGGTCCAGTTGCGCCGCCGCGCCCGATCCCGCGCCGACGGCGGCCGCGACCACTCCCTCTTCGAATAAGGACCGGTCCTGCCCACACCCGACCGCCCCTCCCAGCCGGCGGATCACGCGTGACCTACACCGCCCCGCCCTCGTGATCAGCCGCGAGGTCACGCCGAACTGCGCCGCGGGCCCTCCCAACGCCGCCGGATCAGGCGCCGCGGATCAGGCGCCGCGGATCAGGCCAGGCCGGCGTCGTGGACGAGCAGGGCCACCTGTACCCGGTTGTTCAGGTCCAGTTTGGTGAGCACCCGGGAGACATGCGCCTTCACGGTCGCCACCGACATGTACAGCTCGGCCGAGATCTCCGCGTTCGACTTTCCCTGTGCGACCGCCAGCGCCACCTCCCGCTCCCGAGTGCTGAGCCGCTTGAGCTGTTCGCCCGCCCGGCCACGGTCCGGCGGCCCGGACGAGACGTGCGCGATCAGCTGCCGGGTGACGCTCGGTGAGAGCGTCGCCTCCCCCCGCGCCACCCTCAGCACCGCCTGTTTGATCTGGCCCGGCGGGGTGTCCTTGAGCAGGAAACCACTGGCCCCGGCACGCAACGCCCGCAGCACGAACTCATCGGCGTCGAACGTGGTGAGCACCAGCACCTCGGGCGCCCCCGGCCTCCCCCGCAGCGCCTCGGTGGCGGCCAGGCCGTCCACCCCCGGCATCCGGATGTCCATCAGCACGACGTCGGGCCGGTGCTCGGCGACCGCCGCGGGCACCTGGGCGCCGTCGGACGCCTGGCCGACCACGTCGACCTCGCCGTCACCGGAGAGGATCATCGAGAGCCCGGCGCGGACCAGCGGATCATCGTCCACGATCAGCACGCGGACCGGGTTCACTGCGTCCACGGCAGCCACGAGCTGAGCACGAACTCGTCCCCGTCGATCCCGTGGCTGAGCCGGCCGCCGGCCAGCGTGGCGCGTTCGGCGAGGCCGATCAGCCCCACCCCCGTGCCGGGAATCGGCGCCGCCGGTGCGGTCAACGGCAACGGATTGCGGATCTCGATGGTCAGCCCCTCGCCGGGCGCCCCGCCCACGGCGACGCGCACCACCGCCCCGGGCGCATGCTTGCGCACGTTCGTCAGCCCCTCCTGGATGATCCGGTACGCGGCACGCGCCGTCGCCACCGGCGCCGCCTCCGAATCGGCTGTCACCTCCAGCCGTACCTTTATCCCCGCCGACCGTGACTCGTCGGCGAGTGCGGGCAGGGCGGTCAACGTGGGTTGCGGCCGTTCTGGAGGCCCGGTCTCCTCCGACTGCCCGTCCCGCAGCACGCCGATCACCGCCCGCAGGTCCTGAAGTGCCTGGTGTGCGCTCTCCCTGACCACAGCCGCGGCACCGGCGATCTCGGCGGCCGGGGCGTCCGGACGGTACTCCAGCGCCCCGGCGTGCAGGCTGAGCAGCGAGATCCGGTGGGCCAGCACGTCGTGCATCTCCCGGGCGATCCGGGTGCGTTCCAGCACCCGTGCCTGCGCGATCCGCAGTTGCTGCTCGGACTCGGCCCGCTCGGCGCGCTCCCGCCAGGAGACGATCAACTGCCGGCGGGACCGGACGAGCATGCCCCAGAGAGCAACGATCACCACCATGACGTTGCCCCACCAGAAGGTCGCGTGGAATCCCGCCCCGGTCTCCGGCCGCACCACGGCGAAAAGCGCGTTGGTACAGAAGGTGACCACCAGGAAGGCGGCGAGCACCGGGAACCGGCGGTGCACCGCGATGGTGAAGAGGACGATCCACAGGCTGGGCCCGCTGGCGACGGAGAACAACGACAGCACCACCAGATAGCAGGCCAGCGGGATCAGGAACCGGCGCCGCCACCAGAGGCCGACTCCAGCGATCATGCTCAGAACACCATCGGTCAGCACCAGCCAGTGGGGTGTCGGATACCACTCCTGCACCAGGACCGGATCGCTGCCGAGCAGGTCGACAGTGGCCCACGCCGCGAAGCCGAACCCGATCACGAAGCAGAGCGTGTCGACCACCCAGTCCCGGGTGGAACGCCGCGCCGGAACCGGTCCGGCGGGATCCCCAGCGAGCGCGGAGGGCCACAACCAGCGGTATTCCGGTAGTGACTTGCCCACGCCGATGACGATATCGGCCGCTCGCACCCGGCCGATACCGACCAAAGTTGTAACCGCGACTACGACGAAGGTTCGCAGGCATCGACCACTGGCCGAAGCGCGGGAGGTCTCCGCGGGGCGACGCTGATCCCATGATTGAGGTCGAGCAACTCACCAAGAGGTACGGCAGCCACCTCGCCGTGGACGACGTGTCGTTCACCTGCGAGCCGGGCACGGTGACGGGTTTCCTCGGGCCCAACGGTGCCGGTAAGTCCACCACGATGCGGATGATCTGCGGGCTCACCCCGCCCACCTCCGGCCGCTCCACGGTGGCGGGCCAGCCGTACCACCGGCTGGGCAATCCGGGGCGCCAGGTCGGTGTGCTGCTCGACGCGTCCGCCCAGCACGCCGGGCGTACCGGGCGGGAGATCCTGGCGCTGGCGTCGATCACGATGGGGCTCGACACCGGCCGGGTTCCGGAACGGCTCGCCCGGGTGGGGCTGGACGGCACAGCGGCGAAACGGCGGGTACGCGCGTACTCGCTCGGGATGCGGCAGCGGCTGGGTCTTGCGTACGCGATGCTCGGCGACCCGGCCGTGCTGATCCTGGACGAACCGGCCAACGGCCTGGACCCCGAAGGCATTTTCTGGATGCGCGGCCTGCTGCGCGACTTCGCCGACCGCGGTGGCACGGTGCTGCTCTCCTCGCACCTGCTGCGCGAGGTGGAGGCGGTCGCCGACCGCCTGGTGGTGATCGGAGGCGGCCGCGTCCTGCTGCAGGGTGACAAGGAGCAGTTGCTCGGCGCCGCCGGCACGCTGGTCCGCGCCGCCGACCCCGCCGAACTGGACACGTTGCTGCAGCAGATGGGTGTCACCGGCTCCCGGTCGGCGGACGGCAGCGTCCTCGTCCCTGCCGACCCGCAGACCATCGGCAAGGCCGCGGCGGCCGCCGGAGTGGTGCTGCTGGAGCTGCGCCCGGCCGGTGCCGGCGGGCTCGAGGAGATGTTCCTGCGCCTGACCGGTAACGGCAATGGCGCGTCCGAGCTGCAGGAGGTCGTCCGATGACTGTCATGACCGAGAAGACCCGCACTGTCTTGACCGAGAAGACCCGCACCGTTCCTCTGGGTCGACTGACCCTTGTCGAACTGCGCAAGCTCGCCGACACCCGAGCCGGCTTCTGGCTGCTGCTGGTCATCGGCCTGGCAACCGCGGCGACGTCGGGAATCCTGCTTGGCTGGGCACCGGACAGCGAACAGACATTCAGCAGCTTCTTCACCTTCGGCATGCTCCCGTCGGCAGTGCTGCTGCCGGTGCTGGGCATCCTCTCGGTGACCAGCGAGTGGTCGCAACGCACCGCGCTGACCACGTTCACGCTGGTACCGGCCCGAAGCCGCGTCATGGTCGCGAAGCTTGCCGCCGGAACCCTGATCGCGATCGCGGCGACGGTGGCGGCCGGGCTGCTGGCCGCGGTGGCGAACGTGATCGCCGGTTCGCTCGGCGGCGACGCCTCGTGGAGCCTGGACCCGTCGCTGATCTGGCAGAGCCTGCTGCTTCAGGTGATCTTCGTGCTGATGGGTATCAGTTTCGGCGCTCTGCTGCTCAACACTCCCGTCGCGATCGTCGTCTACTTCGCGCTGCCGACCGTCTGGTCCGTGCTGGGCGGGATCATCACCAAGCTCCAGGAAGCCGGCCAGTGGCTGGACCTCAACGTCACCTCCCAGGCCCTCTCGGAGCCGGACGCCACCGGCGGTGAGTACGCCCGGCTGGCCGTCTCGGTCGGTGTCTGGGTGGTGCTTCCGCTGGTCGTCGGCTTCGTTCGAGTGCTCCGGAGGGAGGTTTCCTGATCCACAACACCGGGTGTTGACGTCACGGGCTCGCGATCGCAGGTAGCGTCGCGAGACGTGACGCGCACCCTTTTTGCGAGCTTCGCGGCAATAACCGTTACTGTCCCGTTCTTCGCCGGTCCGCTCGCCGCCGGTGCTGTGCCGGTACCACCACCGCCGCCGTCGCCCAGTCCGAGCGCATCGGCCGCTGTCCCGGCTGACGACGTCGCGAGCCTCATTCCCGACCGGCTCACCCTCAACGGGAAGCCCTTGCCGCCGGCCAGTTACACACCGAAGCCGGCCGCACGGCGGGCGGCCGCGGACACTCCGGCAATCGGAACGGTGCGCAGCTGGGCCGGGCTGAACGTGCTCGACAACGACGTGTACCGCAAGGACTACACGCTGCGGGCTGTCGGCACGCACATCGAGATGTGGGTGGCCAACGACCTCACCTTCCCGGCGGGTGACTGCCGCGGCAACGCCACCGAGATCACCGACGCCCAGCTCGGCGCCGTGATGCGCGAGTTCGACGAGAACATCTATCCCAAGGAGACCGCGGCCTTCAGCACGCCGCCCGACCGGACCGGAGCCAACGCCGGCCTCCCCGGTGACTTCACCGGAGCCGGGAACCGGACCGTGACACTTGTCGACAACATCCGCGACGGCAACTACGTCGAGTTCCCCGCGAACGTCACCTACGTCTCCGGATTCTTCTCCGAACAGCTCAACGAGCTCTTCGACCGCAACATCATCACGATCGACGCCTACGACTGGGCGCATCAGACCGGCGCGAACCCGGCGCACGAGCCCACGGACGACCGCTGCACCAGCCGTCCCGCCCGCCCTCGCATGTACGAGTCGACCTTCGCCCACGAGTGGCTCCACCTGCTCAGCTACTACACCGACCCGGACGACGACGTCTGGATCGACGAGGGCCTCTCCGAATACGCCCAGACGCTCACCGGTTACGTCGACCCGAGCCTGAACGTCTACCGCCGGGGCTTCGACAACCACATCGCCTGCTATCAGGGCTTCGGCGGGGTGAAGACGGCTTACAACCCTAATCCGCGGGCGTGCAGCGCTCCGGCGAACTCGCTGAACCTCTGGAAAGAGGGAAAGCCGGACGAGGTGCTGGCCGATTACGGCATCGCTTACGAACTCATGATCTACCTCAGGGACCGCTTCGGCGCCAAGGCCCTCACCGCCCTGCACAAGGACACGAAGAACAAGGGCCTGGCGGGCATCGCCGCGGCACTGCCGAAGGGCACCGAGCTCTATGACGTGCTGCACGATTTCCAGATCATGACCCTGGTGGACAAGGCCGTCGGCCGGCCGGACGGCGTGATGAAGGGCCTGCCCCGGAAGCGGGTGACCGCGCCTGGACTGCGCTCCACGGTCAACCTGTCCGACGACTCCGCGTTCGGCGCGCCCGGTGCCGCGCCGAACGGCGCCGATTTCGTCCGGTTGCCGCGAGAGCTGCGCTCGATCGACTTCAAAGGTGCCGTGACGCTGCCACCGACCCCGCTCAGCTGGAAGACCGACGCCGCGATGCTCTTCTCCGGCAACGAGCCGGCCACCGACGAGACGGCGGTGCGGGCGGTCGACGTGCCGGCGGCGGACCCGGTGCTGCGCCTTACGACCACATACGGCCTGGAGAAGGACTTCGACTACGGATACGTGACGGTGTCCGCGGACGGCGGCAAGACATACCAGCCGGTGGAGGGCGACCGGACGGTCAAGGGTCCGCTGGGTGCCGCGATCACCGGGCAGGCCGCGGACGTCACCCTGAGCTACGACCTGTCCGCACATGCCGGGAAGAGCGTCCTGCTGGGTTTCCGGTACGTCAGTGACGCGGCCGTGAGCCTCGGCGGCTGGCACATCTGGGACGTCAAGGTCGGCGCCACCACGGTGGACAGCGCCACGCTCGACGGCTGGCGGTCGCCCACCCAGGTCCGCCCCACACCGGTGCACAACTGGCACGTCACCCTGGTCGGGCTGGGCACCTCGCGCGCCAAAGCGGTGGGGCTGGCGGACTTCGACAAGCTCGGCACCTATCCCAAGACCGTCGCGGTGATCGCTTACGACGAGCCGACGGGCACGGTCACCCAGTACGCCCCCTACACCCTCACCGTGAACGGCGAGGTGCAGCCAGGCGGCAGTGCGCCGTAGGACCGCACCGGCCAGCGTCTCTACTGCGCGCCACAAATCTGCCCGCCACCGATTTGCCCGCCACAGGCCTGCCCGCCACAGAGCACTCGTGCTCGCGTGGCGGGCAGATCTGCTTCGGGTCCATCTCATGCTGGGGACCATACCCGAAGTTGACAGTGTCAGTGTGACAGTGTCAGGATGTTGGCATGTGGACGATGGAGCAGTTGGTGGATCGGGTTCAGACGGCGCTCGCCGCTGAATACCCGGGCGCGCCCAACGGCCGCGTCCGTGAGGTGCCCGACCGCCGCTCGATCCGGTGGTATACGACGATCGGCCTGGTCGACCGGCCTCTCGGCACCCGCGGCCGGGTCTCTCTCTACGGTCCGCGTCACCTGCTGCAACTGGTGGCGATCAAGCGCCGGCAAGCCTCCGGCCGGACCCTCGCCGAGATTCAGGCCGAGCTCGCCGGCGCCTCGGAGGAAGAACTGTCAGCGGCTGCCCGCATCCCCGCCGACCTGCTCAGCACCGATCCGCCTCCGGTGGAGGGCCCGCCGCGCACCGGCTTCTGGAAACACTCACCCGCCCAGCAATCCACCACTCAGCAGTCCACCACTCAGCAGCCCACCACTCAGCACTCCGCGGATCAGCTGTCCCCCGGCTTCCAATCCCCCGGCCTCCAGCCCTCCGCTCAGTTCGACCCTGATCAGCTCTCGGACGACCTGCTCTCACACGATCAGCCTTCTCCCGTGGTAGGCGAGGGTGCCACTCGCGCCGCGCTTGAGCAGACCGTGGAGCTGGCAGCGCGTGCCCGGTCCGGCACGCCGGGGGCCGGCGATCCGATTCGCGCCGTCGGCGAGTCGGGCCTGGTGCTGACCGGCGTGCCACTCGGGATGGGCGTGATCCTGCTGATCCCTCATCCGCTCGACGACATCGACCGGGGCGACCTCGCCACGGCTGCCCGACCCCTGCTCGACCTGCTCGCGTCCCGTGGGCTCACCGTTGGGAGAGATGAATGATCATTTCCGTCAATCCGATGGGCCCGGTGGAGCTCGACCGCCTCCGGGACCAGCCCGGCGCCGGCCTCGGCACCCTGCGCACCGACCGCGGAAACCTGCCGCTGGACCGGCTCGACGTCCAGGCCGACATCAGCGGGCTGGTCGTCCGGACCGAACTGACCACCGAATTCGTCAACGCCCACGACACCGCACTGGAGGCGACCTACGTCTTCCCGCTGCCGGACCGGGCCGCGGTCACCGGCATGTCCATGACCGCCGCCGACCGGACCGTCGTGGCGGAACTGCGTGAGCGGGGCCAGGCGCGCGAGGAGTATGACCAGGCGGTGGCAGCCGGGCAGCGGGCGTCCATCGCCGAGGAGGAGCGCCCCGACGTCTTCACCATGCGGGTCGGCAACATCCTGCCGGGCGAGCGCGTGGTGGTACACCTGCGGATGGTCGGCCCCCTGGCATATGAGGACGGAGCGGCCACCTTCCGATTCCCGCTCGTTGTCGCACCGCGGTATGTGCCGGGCACCCCGCTGCCCGGGCCCTATGTGGGCGACGGCCAGCACCCGGACACCGATGTGGTTCCGGACGCTTCACGGATCTCGCCACCGGTGCTGCTGCCCGGCTTCCCGAACCCGTTGCGGCTGTCCATCGGTGTCGGTGTGGACCCGGCCGGGCTCGACCTCGGTGAGGTCCGGTCCAGTCTGCACACGGTCACCGAGGATGACGGGCGGCTGCGGATCGCCCCGGGCGAGCGGGCGGACCGCGACTTCGTGCTGCGCCTGGCCTATGCGCCGGGCGGCGAGACCGCGGTGGCCGTCCCGGACGAGGACGGCAACCAGGGCACCTATCAGCTGGTGGTGCTGCCGCCCCAGCCAGCGACGGCGGCCCGCCCGAAGGATGTCGTGCTGCTGCTGGACCGCTCCGGCAGCATGGGCGGCTGGAAGATGGTGGCCGCCCGCCGTGCCGCCGCCCGGGTGATCGACACCCTGACCGCCACCGACCGGTTCGCCGTTCTCACCTTCGACCACCAGATGGAGCGACCGGACGGATTGGCCGAGGGCCTCGTCGAGGCGACCGACCGCCACCGCTATCGGGCTGTCGAGCACCTCGCGCGGGCCGACGCCCGCGGCGGCACCGAGCTGCTCACCCCGTTGCGCGCCGGCCTCGCCCTGCTCTCCGACAGCACCGGCCGGGACCGCGTCCTGGTCCTGGTCACCGACGGCCAGGTGGGCAACGAGGACCAGATCGTGCACGAGGTCTCCGGCCTGATCGGCGCGACCCGGGTGCACACCGTCGGCATCGACCGTGCGGTCAACGCCGGCTTCCTGGGCCGGCTGGCCGCACTCGGCGCCGGCCGCTCGGAACTGGTGGAGAGCGAGGACCGTCTGGACGAGGCGATGGAGCACATCCACCACCGGATCGGCGCACCCGTGGTGACCGGCCTGGCAATCGCCGGCGACGGCATCGAGCTGCTCGGCGACACGCGCAGCCCGGCGCGGCTGCCCGGCCTCTACTCCGGGGTGCCGCTGGTGGTCACCGGCCGCTACACGGGCAGTCCCGGCGGGACGCTCACGGTCACCGGGCGGACCCGCGACGAGCAGGACTTCACCACGGCCGTCGCGGTCGAGCAACGGTCCGAGCGCGCGGTCAGCTCGCTCTGGGCGCGGGCCCGGCTGCGGGACCTCGAAGATGCGTACGCGGCAGGCAACCACTCGCTCGAACAGGAGATCATCCAGACCTCCCTGCGTTTCGGGGTGCTCTGCCGGTTCACCTCGTTCGTGGCGGTGGACGAGCGCGTGGTGAACGAGGACGGCAAGCAGAAACGGGTTACGCAGCCCGTGGAACTGCCCTCCGGATGGGAGGCCGCACCGGCGCCCGTGCCGCCGCTGTTCGCCGCTCGCGCGATGTCACCGTTCCTCGGCGGACCTGGTTCGCCGATGCCGGCCGCACCGGCCGGGCAGATGCCGCCCAGGCCCCCGTTCGCCCCGGCCCGTGCCCGCGGCGCCGGGATCGCCGGACTCCCCGGCGGCGCAGGGAAGCACGGCTCGGCCGTCGCCCGCTCACCGCGCGGCAAGCAGCCCGGCCCGAATGCGCCCGGCGGCCCGAATGCGCCGGGCGGCCCAGGTGCAACCGGCGGCCCGAGTGCGCCCGGCAGCCCGAGTGCGCCCGGCAGCCCGAGTGCGCCCGGCGGAGCGAGTGTGCCCGGTTACCAGCCGGAACTCGAGTCACTGGTTCCGCAGATGCCGGCCCCGCTCTCAGCGCCCGACGAATCGGGTGCCCTCCACTTCGACGACGCCGGCCCGTCACGCGAGCTTGCCGAGTTCCGCGCCCTTCTCGTCGTGGAGACCGGCCGCCTGCGCGACGCCGCCGCATTCCCCGCGGCGGACCGGCGCGACCTCCTCGATGACCTGGCCAGCCGCCTCGCCATGCTGCTCGAGTCACTGCCGCGCACCGACGTCACGCCCATCCGCGAACTGGTCGACCTGATGCGCAGCGACGCTTCACTGGACGAGAGGTGGGCCGCCGCGCTGCGAGTTTTGAGCAGCTTCACCGGCGAAGAGCCGTCGCCAGGAGCCGGAGCCACGGGTGGAGGCGGGACCTCGTCGCAGGGTGGTGGAGCCGCGTCGCAGGGTGGTGGAGCCGCGTCGCAGGGTGGGCGTGCATCGTCCACGGGCGACGGTGAGACGCCGACCACAGGATCCGGGAAGGCGGCCAGGTCTGTGCCGTTCTGGAAGCGCTGACCATGGATGTCCAGCCGAACGGCCCCCACGCCGGTGCCCGGGTGCCGGTAAGTTGGGTCACCGTATCGGCTGACCGGGGGTGACAGGATCAGTGAGCGCGAGCTCAGCGGGCGGCGAGGGTGCGACGCCGGAGGAGAGCGGCGACGGCCGTGATCCGCTGCTGGTGCGCCCGTTCATGTTGCCGGACGGCGAGCCGGTGGCGGAGGCGACCCCCTCCGCTACCTGGCCTGCCGATCCGGTTCGGGAGATACCGACCCAGGTGATTCCGGTGGTGCCGTCCGATCCGCCGGCCGCCGGGCGTTCCCCGCGCCGGCACCGTCCGCTGCTGGTGGTCGGCGCCGGGGTGGTGGCGGTTCTGGCGGTCGCCCTGTGGGCGCTGTTGGGCCAGGGGCTGCGGCCCACAGTCTCCACTTCGCTGCCGGATCAGCAGCTGCCGGTGGTCTCCGGTCCGGTGCCGACAGCCAGCAGCCAGCCCAGCGACGGGGCCGCGCTCGGTGCTGATGCGGACAACAGCGGTGGTGATACGGGCGGATCCAGGACCTCACCGCGTACCACGGCGGCTTCCAAGGCCGCTACTACGACCACCGCCACGCCGCTTCCCACCAAGCCGGCCACCACTGGCACAGTGGCGCCCGCCCCGCCCGCTGAGCTGGCTCCGTCCCTCCTGGAGAATGGCGGGAAAGAGCTGGTCAGCGGCAACGGCCTCTGCCTGGACCTGCGCGGCGGCGACGTCGAGGAGGGCGCCGACGTCCATGTCGACGACTGCAACGACACCAGCCCTCAGCGCTGGGAACTGAACTCGGATCGCACGCTCGCCGTGGGCGACCTGTGCGCCTATCTGGAGGGCGACGGCGGGGTGGAACTGGTCCGCTGCGACGGCCGGACCACCGCCCAGTGGGCCCTGAACGACGACGGCCGGCTCATCAGCGCCGCCAACGGCCGCTGCCTCGCCGACCCGAACTTCGGCGCCCGCCCCGGCAACCCGGTGATCGTCACCTTCTGCACCGGAGCCGCCAACCAGAAATGGACGTTCCGCTGACGGACCGGGCGCACATCCCGAACCGCTAGCGCTCGACCGGGCGTCTTACGGGTGCATGACTGCGCCCTTCGTGATCTTGTCGACAAGGTTGCGGGGGCCGTGGACGGCCAGGCCGACCAGGTCGAGGGCGGTGGTGGGGACGGCGCGTACGGCGGCTCGGTTGTCGGCGTCGTTGCCGGTGGTGAAGAGGTCGGAGGTGAAGACGGAGATCGACACGTCGCGGCCCAGGGCGCGGGTGTGCGCCGCTGTCAGCAGTTCCTTGCCGGCTTCGAGGACGAGTACCGGCTGGCGGAACATCGGCAGGTAGGTCACGTCGCCGGCATCCTGGTAGGGCTCGCCGATCAACTCCGGTGACGCCGAGCTGATGCCACTGACCAGGAACGCTGTGACGTTCAGGCGTTGCCAGACGAGCAGGTCGTCACGGAGCAGGACTGCGATCTTGGTGGCAAAGCGTAGCGGTGCGGGCGGCGTGGTCGGTGCGTTCATGGGGATCATCGTTTCGCGGCCGCCGCGACCAGGTCTTGTACGATTTTGACGTGCTGGCCGGGCCGCTGATCCGAGCATGGCGACCGCCGCTGCCGGGGGTCGCCGAGGTGTTGCACGCCCGGTTCGGCGAGCACGCGTACCCGATGCACGCCCACGACACCTGGACCGTGCTGCTGGTCGACGACGGCGCCGTCCGCTATGACCTGGACCGGCACGAGCGCGGGGCGTTCGGCGAGCTGGTCACCCTGCTGCCACCGAGAGTTCCGCACAACGGGACGGCCGCGCGGCCGGGTGGCTTCCGCAAACGGGTCCTCTACCTGGAACCCGGCCTGCTCCCCGACCGCCTGATCGGCACCGCTGTCGACGCTCCCGCCGTCACCGACGGTCACCTCCACCGGATGGTCTCCGACGTGCATCGGCTGCTGCGGACGCCAGGCGATGAGCCTGCGGCCGAAGCCGTCCTGGCCGTAGCCCTGGAAAGGCTCCGCGCCCACCTCGGCGATCAGGCACCGGAACCGCCCGCCCGTGACGCCGCGCACCGGCTCCGCGACCTCCTCGAGGAGCACATCGTCCCGGGTCTCCCCCTGACCAGAGCCGCCGAGCAGCTGCATTTCGATCCGGCTCACCTGGTCCGCTCGTTCGGGCGCGAGTTCGGCATGTCCCCTCATCAATACCTGATCTCCCGCCGCGTGGACCTGGCCCGCAGGCTGATCCTCTCCGGGCAACCGCTGCGCTCCGTGGCCGTGAGCAGCGGCTTCTACGACCAGCCCCACCTGGTCCGCCACTTCAAGCGCATCCTCGGCGTGAGCCCGGGACGCTTCGCCCGCTGACGACCGAACACCCCGCTGAGAGCCAGCCGGACCAGCCAGCTGGACGTGAGAGGGGCCTGCAGGCCGAAAGCACCCCGCTGAGAGCCAGCCGGACCAGCCAGCTGGACGTGAGAGGGGCCTGCAGGCCGAAAACACCCCGCTGAGAGCCAGCCGGACCAGCCAGCTGGACGTGAGAGGGGCCTCCGAGCCGAAAACACCCCGCTGAGAGCCAGCCGGACCAACCAGCTGGGCGGGAGGGGGTCTTTGAGTTGGAAACAGAGGCGGGAGGGGGGTCAGGGTTGGAGGGATTGCCAGATGCGGTCGGCGGTGAAGGGCAGGTCGGTCAGGCGTACGCCCAGAGCGTCCCGAATCGCGTTGGCCAGCGCCGGCGAGACCGGGTTGAACGGGCTCTCGCTCATCGACTTCGCCCCGAGCGGCCCGATCGCATCCGACGTCGAAGCGAAATGCACCTCGGTCTCCGGCACGTCCGCAACCGTGGGCAGGTGGTACTGCCGGAACCCGGTGGTCGTCACCTGCCCCGACGAGTCGATGTCCACATGCTCGGCGAGGGTCGCCCCCAGCGCCTGCGCCACCCCACCCTCGATCTGCCCCCGCAGTTGCAGCGGGTTCATCACGGTCCCGGCGTCCGCGCTGTGCACACTTCGAAGAATCCGCAGCTCCCCCGTCGACGGGTCGATCGCCACCCGGAACCACTGCGCGTTGAACGCCACCGACCGCGGCGTCCCGTCGAAGTGCCCGGAAGCCACGAGCGGCCCCGTGCCCGAGTGCGCGGGAACCCCCGAGTGCGCGGGAAGCGCAGCGCGGAGAGCCCGCGCGGCTCGCAGCACCGCCTGCCCCGCCACCACCACACCCGTCGACGCGAACGCCCCGGTGTCATGCCCGACCACGTCCGTGTCCGATTGACGGATTACGATCCGATCCGGGCTGACCCCGAGCTCGTCGGCCGCGATCTGAGCGTGCACAGTCGTGCTCCCGTTGCCGAATTCCGCGGTTCCGACAGCCACCTCGTACCGCCCGTCCGGCAGCAGGGTGATCGTCGCGTCGGCGAAGTGGCCGCCCGGCGGACCGGCCGCGATCATCGCGATCGCCATTCCCTGCCCGGAGAGCCACCCGGGTGGGACGGCGTCGGAGGTCAGTGCCGCCTCCCGCATCCGTTCCAGGCACTGGTCCAGCCCGTACGAGGCGATGCCCAGGTCGTCGACGTGGCTACCGGGGGCGGTCAGGGAGTCGCCCTCCCGGACCACGTTGCGCTCACGGAAGGTGACCGGATCCATGCCGAGGAGCCGGGCCAGCTCGTCGAGCACCGACTCCACGGCGAAGGTGACCTGCCCCAGTCCGTACCCGCGGAACGCACCGGCGGGCACCGTGTTGGTGTAGACCGTCACCGCGTCCGTCCGCATGTTCGCGCACCGGTAGACAGCGAGCGACTCGTGGCATCCGTGGTGCATCACGGACGGGCCGTGGTTCCCGTACGCGCCGGTGTCCACGAGCACGTCGAGCTGCATGGCGGTGAGGGTCCCGTCGCGGCGCGCACCGGCTTTCAGCGTGACCACGAACGGGTGCCGTGTCGTCGCGCCGGCGAACTGTTCCGCACGGGTGAACTCCCAGCGCACCGGCCGTCCGGTCCGGAGCACGGCGAGCGCTACCAGGTCCTCGGCCAGCATCTCCTGCTTGCCGCCGAATCCGCCACCGACCCGTCCGGCGATCACCCGTACCCGGTCGGCAGGCAGGTCGAAGAGCCGGGCCACCGCCCGCCGGGTCAGGAACGGCGTCTGCGTGCTGGAGCGGATCACCAGCCGCCCGTCGTCGTCGAGCCACCCGAGGGCCCCGTGCGTCTCCAGGCTCGCATGCTGCACCCGAGCCGTCCGGAACGTCCCCTCAAAGACAGCGTCCGCCTCGGCGAATCCGGCGGCGACGTCACCGAGCGAGGCGTGCAACTCCCCCACGACGTTCGACGACGATCGGCGAATTCCCTGGTCGGCACCCTTGTCCGGATGCAGCAGCGGCGCGCCCGGAGCCATGGCGGCGACCGGATCGAGCACGAACGGCAGCACCTCGTACACCACACGAAGCCGCCGGCATCCCTCCTCGGCGGCGGCCTCCGACGAGGCCACCACCGCCGCGACCCGCTGCCCGGCGAACCGGACCACGTCGTCGAGGAGCCGCGTGTCGTACGGGTCCTCGGCCTCCCGCTCGTGCTGAGCCGTCGAGAACAGCCGGTCCGGAGCGTCCTTGTGCGTCAGCACCGCCTCGACACCCGGCACCGCCATCGCCGCGGACGTGTCCACCGAGATGATCCGCGCGTGCGGATGCGGCGAGCGCAGCACCTTCAGGTGCAGGACACCGGGCACGTCCACGTCGAAGGTGTACCGCGCCTGCCCCGTGACCACCTGCGGACCGGCCGGGGCGCCGAGGCTCGACCCCACCGCGGCCCCCGGAGCCGGTGACGTGGTCACGGACGTGCGGCCCTCGATGGCGTCGAGAATGGAGCGATAGCCCGTACACCTGCAAAGATTTCCCTTGAGCGATCGGGGCAGATCCTCGCGCAGGCTTGCGGGGAGCGCCGCCGTGGTCATGATCATGCCGGCGGTGCAGAAGCCGCATTGGAAGCCTTGCGCGTCGAGGAATTGTTGCTGCACGGGGTGCGGGCCGCCCGGTCCGGCCAGGCCCTCGACGGTGGTGACGCTGCGGCCCTGCGCGCGGAATGCCGGATAGACGCAGGAATGCACCGGCTTGCCGTCGACGTGCACCGTGCAGGCGCCGCAGTCACCGGTGTCGCACCCCTTCTTGACCCCGAAGCATCCCTCCTCACGCAGGTAGGTGCGCAGGCACTGGCCCGGCCGCGGCGCGCGCTCGTGGGCGGCGCCGTTGATCTCGACGCTCATGACGCCAGCTCCGCCCGGATCTGCTCGGCGTAGTGACGCGTCAGGTGCCGCCGCCACACCGGGCGCCCGTGCACGTCATCGACGTAGTCCTCGTCGGGAATCGTCGCGAGCGCGTCCGCGACCTCGTCCGCTCGCGGCGGTTCGGTGAAGCGCAGGACGTGGGGCCGGCGGGTCGCGGCGGTCACGGTGAGTGAGAGGCCACCGGCGGGCTCCGCCCGTCCGATCACCAGCACGGCGGAGCGACCGTGGCGATGCAAAGAGCCTTGACGGTACGCGGAACGCGCGGCAAGAGCCCGGTGCGGATAGTGGATGGACCTCAGCAGCTCACCGTCCCGCAGCACGGTGACGCCCTCTCCCGTCACGAACTCGGCGGCCGGGACCCGGCGCTCGGCTCCGTCCGGGCCGAGGAGCAGCAGTGTCGCGTCCAGCGCCACGCTCAGCGAGATCATCGGGCCGGCCGGGAGCGCCGCGCAGAGGTTGCCGCCGACCGTGGCGACGTTCCAGATCTTGAACGAGGCGAGGAACGCGTGACAGCACTGCCGGACGATGCCGTGCCGGGAAAGGCCGTCGGCCAGCTCGGCGATGGTGCACGTCGCGGCAACCTCAACGCCGTCGTCACCGAACGTGAGCGGGGGCCATCCCGCGGCGGTCAGATCGAGCAGCCGGCGCAGGTGCGGGCGGGGCTCGCCGAACAGGGCGGTCCCGCCACCGAGCCAGGCGTCGCCGGGCCGCCACGCACCGGGTGCCGCAGGGCTGATCACTTCGGTCACGGTGTGCAGATCCACGTTCGTACGCTACGCGCCAGATGTTTCCGATCCCGGTGATCCTCGAGTCCCGTTTCCGGCACTCCCACCCGCTCTCACGCCCCCGCCGCAGTGCTTCAGCCGGCGCTGAGTGCTGCCTCGCGGGCCCGGAGGCAGCACTGGTAGCCAGCCGGGGGCGGGGCCGGGGCGGGGCCGGGGCGGGGCTGGGGCGGGGCCGGGCGCGGGCTGGACGGGGCTGGGGCTGGGCGGGGTGGGGGCGGGGTCAGACGGGGATGGGGGTGGGGGCGAGCGCCGCCGGGAGTGTGATGGTGAAGGTGCTGCCGCGGCCGACCACCGACTGGACCGCGATCGTGCCGCCGTGGTCGCGGACGATGTCCCGGACGATGGCCAGGCCGAGCCCCGGGCCCTGAACGGCCTGGTCCATCGCGTTGCCGGCGCGGTGGAAGGGCGTGAACAGGCCCGGCACGTCGTCGGCGGGGATGCCGATGCCGGTGTCGGTCACCGACAGTACGACCGAACGATCGTCAGCGGTCAGGTGGCAGTCGACACGCCCGCCCGGCGGGGTGAACTTGATGGCGTTCTCCATCAGCTTGCGCATGGCCCGCTGGAGCTGCGTACGGTCGCCGCACACCCACGCGTCGCCCGCCTCGAAGGAGACCGCGAGGTCCTTGGCGCGCGCGGCGTTGTCCAGCTCACCGTGCACGGTGATCGCGACGGCGGCCAGGTCGACGGGTTCGGTGGTGACGCCGGCGTGGGCGTCGGGGCGGTCGAGCAGAACCAGGTCGCCGATGGTCTCGTGCAGCCGGTGTGCGTTGCGCAGGATCGCGCTGACGGCACGCTTCTGCAACGGGCTGAGGCTGTCGCCGCCGTCCTCGGCGAACATCTCGGTGTAGCCGAGGATGCTGGTCAGCGGCGTGCGCAGCTCGTGGGTGACGGTCTGGATGAAAACGTCCTTACGCTGGTCCAGCCGGCGCAGCTCGCTGATCAGGCGGGCCTGGTGGTGCTGGAGGGTGAGCTGTTTGAGCGCCCGCTCGATCTCCAGGGTCACGCCGGTGAGCAGGCGGTGCTCGGCGTCGGCCCAGGCCGCGCCGGCACGGGTGACGAGCAGGTAGCCGGGCTCGCACTCCGGGTCGGCGGGGTCGGCGCGGATGGTGACCGAGAATTCGCCGCCGGGCCGGATGCGGGGTTCGCCGGCGGACCCGGCCGTCAGTTCGGCGACCGTGCTGGCGGGCAGGTCGGCGGCGTCGGACGGCCAGTGGATCTTCACCTGGACGCTGCCGGGCATGCCCAGTTCGCAATGCACGCTGTCGGCGCCGACGGCCATCCCGATCAGGCCGGCGATGCGGCGGCTGGTGTCGGTGGGTTCGCGCATCTCCTGCAGTTCGGCGGCGACGGCCTGCCGCAGCCCGGCGCGGGCGACGCGCGCCTGCTCACCGGCGAGGAGGGTCTCGGTCTGCGCGGCCAGGTCGTTGAGGGCCTCGATCACCGGGCGCAACTCGGTCGCGCCGACCGGTTCGGCGCGGGCCGAGTGGTCGCCTGCGGCGAGACGGCGGATGGTACGGCCGACGTGCTCCAGCGGCGTGAGGAGCTGACCCCGCACGGTACGCACGACGAGGTACCCGATCGACAGGATCGCCACGACCAGCAGAGCGGCGGCCCAGTAAAGGAGCCGTTGCGCGGCGGACCCGCGGCTCAGGGCGGACCGCTCCTCGGTGCTGATCGCCAGTTCGACAGCGTCGTTGACCAGCCGCAGGTCGTCGAAGAGCACCTTGGCGCGCGCGGCCCGATCATGATCACTTCCGGTGCTCCCGGCGTCGATCACCGGAAGGGCGTACTCGTCGAGCCAGGACCGGATCGCGTCGCGCTCCCGGGTCACCAGGTTGCGGACCTCGTCGTCCCTGGTGTTGGCCGCGACGTCGTCGAGGGAGGAGAACGCGTCACTCCACCCGGTCTCGTACGGCTCCAGGAACAGCCGCTCGCCGGTGAGCTGGAAGCCGCGTACACCGGTCTCGGCGTCGGTCATCCGCTGCAGGACGCGGTCGTTGGCCGCCTGTGCCGCGGTGATCCGGCCGACCAGGGCGTCGTGCTCCGCATGCAGGTGCGCACCGACCCCGAACTGCACCGACAGCAACGTCAGGAAGAGTACGAACAGGGCAGCGAAGCCCACGTTGAGCCGTCGCTGCACGCTCATCGGCGGCGATCCCGGCGGACGTCCATGCCCTTCCGATCGGCAGGCAGGGGTGGAGACCTAAGTCACGTCGGCGATCGTCTCACCCGAAGTCGCCCGGAACTTCGTTATCGATCCGTGATCATTACGGTATGGCGTACCGGCGGTAACGGGTAAATCGCTGAGCCGCCGACTTTCTGTCCGAAATGCCGGGTCAGGCGGTGGCGGGCATCACTCAGCGTCACTCTTGATCATGTGATCGGGGTTACTGACTAGTAGCCGGAGGCCTTGTAGTCACCGGGCTTCAGGGGCAACATTTCCGGCACATTACGGCCCCGGCATCGACGGACCTCGCTTTACCGGTCGGCGGTCGCAGCGAACATTAGGAGGTTCCGTGGAGGATGCGCAGAGCGCTCCGGCGTACGGGCGTACCAACTGGCGCCGGTTCGCCGTGGCGGTGGGCGTACCGGCAATTGTCGCCGGGGGCCTGGTCGTGGCGCTCGCGGAGGGCGCCCTGGCCGCGAATTTCACCATTTCCGGTAAGCAGTTCAAGCTGTCCGCCAGCAAGCTGGTCGGCAACGGCTTCACCCAGTACAGCAGCGAGCTCGACACCGCGGAGGGAACGGTTCCGGCCGCGATGTCCGGCATCGAGAGCGCCACGCTGAACGACCTCTGCCAGTCGGTTGCCGTCGGGCCGGTCACGCTCCGGATCGAAGCGGGCGGCGACCCCGAGCACCCGGTCGAGGCGACGAACCTGCTCATCGGGATGTCCGAGCTGGGCGGCGACGCCACGTTCGAGAACATGCAGATCGGCCTGGACGCGGGCACCCTCGACGCGGCACAGGACGAGGCTCACGGCGCCTCGGGTGGCTTCGGCCAGCAGGCCACCAAGGTCACCATCATCGGCCTGCGCCAGCAGGCTTACTACACCTCGGCCTCGACCTTCACGCTCAACGGCATGAGCCTCAAGCTCCACGTCGGCGGATCGCACGAGTGTTACGCGGATTGATTCGCACGAAGTGCTTTACGGATTGATACGCACGAAGTGCTTTACGGATTGATTCGCACGAGTGGCACGGATTGATCTGAAAAGTCCGGGCTCGTGGAGCGGCAACTCCGCGGGCCCGGCGGCGTCCGGGCGGAAGGAACACGAGTGAGCTACTGGGACAAGTTCCGCGAGTGGCGGCGGGTACGCCCGTTCTGGGCCGGCCTGTTCCTCGTGCTGTCGGGACTGGAGATGTTCCTCAGCGCCAACATGGCCCTCGCCGACCTGCAACTCCACATCGGGCCTCAGGGGTTCCTGTCGTACCTGCTGCCGGTGCTGATGCTGGCCTGCGGTGCGCTGATCTGGTTCTCACCGGCGCAGCGGCTGTTCTACGGGATCGTGGGGCTGCTCACCGCGCTCTACTCGTTCATCGGGCTGAACCTCGGCGGCTGGTTCGCCGGGATGATCCTCGGTATCGTCGGCGGGGCGCTGGCGATCGCCTGGGTACCGCCAGGGGCACCGGGGCCGGCGCCGCGCGACGACACCCCGACGGCCGAGATAGACCCGGTGACCAGCGATCCCACCAGCGATTCCATCATCGTGCCGGGCCTGCGACCCGAGTCGGGGCCGATGGGTACGCCGGAACCAGAACCCGATCCCGGCCGGCGGCCCTTCCACCGTAAAGCGCTGATCTTCATCGTGCCGCTCGCGGTGGCCGGGGTCGTGGCGACCGCCGGCAGCCCGCCGGCCGACGCCGCCGAGTGCCCGGAGGGCCTGCCGTCCCGATCGGCGGCCGGCGCACCCGAGACGGCGAGGTCCGCCAAGCCGAAACCGGTGAAGAGCCGGAGCACGGCGCCGAAGCCGTCCGGGTCCCCGTCGGCGTCACCGTCGCCGTCCGCGTCCCCGTCGGAGTCCGCCGGCGACGGCACCGGTCACCCGATCCTGGACGGCATCGGCGACGTGATCGAGGGCATCGGCGACCTGTTCGACCCGGACAAGGACGACGAGACACCGTCACCGTCGGCCGCACCCAGCCAGGCGGCACCGAGCCAGACACCGAGTCAGGCATCACCCAGCCAGGCCGCGCCCAGCCAGGCCGCTGATCCGTCAACGAGCGGGAAGCCGAGCGTGCAACCGAGCGCGTCGAAGAGAGCGGCCGAGGAGATTCCCTGCCTGGGCGCCCGGCAGGAGGGCCTGGTCGCCTCGGCCGACGGCCTACCCCTGACCGCGATGAAGCCGGGTGTCATGAAGGTCGGCTCGCTGACCATGTACAACTCGACCTACGAAGGTGTCACCGAGCTGCCGACCGCGGGCGGGACGATCCGGGCGCTGCGCTTCGTCATGGACAAGGCGGTGAACAAGCCGTTCAGCCTGGAGATCGACGAGCCGGGCGACGCCACCACCCTGATCAAGAGCAACGAGCTGATCACCGACGGGAACGTGGAGTTCTACTCCCCCAAGTTCGCCGGCAAGCTGTTCGGGCTGATCCCGGTGACGTTCACCCCGGAGCAGCCGCCACCGCTCACCCTGCCGGTGCTGTGGTTCACCGACGTGACGATCGACCTCGCCTACGTCCAGTGCGACGTCCTCACGGCCGACCCGATCGCGATCACCGAGTTCTAGGCACCCGCGGCGGAGCGGGCCGGAGCGAGGCGAGCCGGCAGGCACGCGCGCGGCGCCGGCCATGGCATAGGTTGGGGCCGGCAGGTGCCCAGCGACAAGGAGGCCGACGTGTGCCGGAACATCCACCAGCTGCACAACTTCGAACCGCCCGCGACGCCCGACGAGGTGCACGCGGCCGCGCTGCAGTACATCCGGAAGATCGCCGGGAGCACCCGGCCGTCGCAGGCGAACCAGGCCGCCTTCGACACGGCTGTCGCCGCGGTCGCCGCCGCCACGGCCGAGCTGCTCGCTGAGCTGGTGACCACCGCGCCGCCGAAGAACCGCGAGGAAGAGGCGGCGAAGGCGCGGGCCCGGGCGGAGAAGCGTTACGCGTCCTGAGCGGCGGGTAGGCGTACCTCAACTCGCAGGCCCGGCTCCGCATCGCCCAGCGTGACGGTGCCGCCGTGCCTGCGCACCAGCTCGCGGACGATGGCGAGCCCCAGGCCGGAACCGCCGGCATCACGGGCACGGGCGTCGTCGAGGCGGGTGAACCGCTGGAAGACCCGGTCGCGGTCGGCCGCCGGGATGCCGGGGCCGTCGTCGGTGACCACGATGACCAGCTGATTCCCGTCGGCCGCGGTGCTCACCGTGACCTGTTCCCGCCGGTGCCGCACGGCGTTGTCGAGCAGGTTCGCGACCACCCGGGCCAGCGCGTCCGGCTCGCCGGACAGCGGCAGCGGCTCACCCGCGTCCCGGTACTCCACGCCGGGGTACCGTTCCGCGGTCTCGCCGACCAGCTGGCCCAGGTCGATGCGCTCGACCCGGCTGGTGACCGCGCGGGTGGTCCCGTCGTCCTGCCGGGCCAGCAGCAGCAGATCGTCGACGAGCCGGGAGAGCCGCTGCACGTCGGCGAGCAGATCGTCGGTCAGCGCCGGCCAGTCGGTGTCGTCCGGGAGCCGCTGCGCCACCTCCAGCTCGGTGCGCATGTTGGTGAGCGGGCTGCGCAGCTCGTGGGCGGCGTCGGCGACGAACGCCCGCTGCCGGGCGCGGGCCGCGTCCAGGCGGTGCAGCATGTCGTTGAGGGTGACCGCGAGCCGGTGGATCTCGTCGCGCGAGTCCGGTACGGGCAGACGGCCCTCCCGGGTGCCGCCGGTGATCTCCTCGGCTCCGGAACGCAGCGCGTCCACCGGGCTCAGCGCGGCGTCCAGCGCCCGCCACAGCACGGCGGCCAGCAGCGCCACCAGCAGCGGGAAGATCACCAGCAGGGTGAGCCGGAGCAGGTGCACGCTCTGGGTGATCTGGTCGGTGGAACGGGCGACCAGGATGCGGACCGGTGCGGTCGGCGGCCCGGCGGTCAGCTTGACGACCCGCGCCTCGCCGTCGTAGCCGATCCGGGTGCCGGGGATCGGCACGCTGCGCCCGTCGGGAAGGTCGCGCAGCTCGGCGCTGTAGAGGATCGGCACCATCCGGTCAGCGAGGGCGGACACCGCGATCACCCGGGACTCGGCGTCGATGACCTGCACCTGCACGTTCGGGGAGACCGGGATCAGGTTGGTCAGCGAGCCCTGGTCGACGAGCCGCTGCACGCCCAGGGCGGTGTCCATGGACTCGGAATGGACCGAGCGCGTCTGGGCGTACCCCAGAACCGCGACCAGCAGAATGCCGCCCGCCGCCAGACCGAGGGTGAGGCCGGCGGCCGAGACCAGCATCAGCCGGGCCCGCAGGCTCAACTCCCGGATGCGGCGCATCTACGCGGCCGGGACGGCAGCCAGCCGGTAGCCGGCGCCGCGGACCGTCTCCAGGCGATCCCGGCCGATCTTGCGGCGCAGGTAGCCGACGTAGACCTCGACCGCGTTCGGCGCGGTCTCCAGCGCGGCGTCCCACACGTGGTCCAGCAGCTCGGTCTTGGAGACGACCTGGCCGGGACGGCGCATCAGGTACTCCAGCAGGGCGAACTCGCGCGCCGTCAGCGTGACCTCGGTGCCCGCGACGAGCACCCGGCGCTCCGCCGGATCGAGTTCGACGTCGCCGAAGCTGAGGACCACCGGGCGGGCCTGGGCGCCGCGCCGCAGCAGGGCCCGCAGGCGGGCGAGCAGGACGATGTACGAGAACGGCTTCGTCAGATAGTCGTCGGCACCGCAGTCCAGCCCGTCGGCCTGGTCGTACTCCCCGTCCTTCGCCGACAGCATCAGGACCGGCAGCCAGTGCCGCTCGGCTCGCAGCTGCCGCACCACCCGGTAACCGGACAGCCGGGGCAGCATCACGTCCAGGATCATCGCGTCGTAGCCGCCGTGGCGGGCCATCTCGAGGCCGTCCTGCCCGTCGGCGGCAACGTCCACCGCGAACCCCTCGGCCTGCAGGCCACGGCGCAGCGCCGCGGCGAGCCGTGCCTCATCCTCCACCACCAGCAACCGCACCCCCACACCTTGGCATGCCGTGGCGGGGTTCCGTCACCCGCTCTCAGCGGGTTCACAGCGCGGGATCAACGCGGCTTCAGGGCACCCCGGCGGGGACTTCCCTTAAGGGACTTTCTCAGCGGCATCACAGCGGTGCCGGGGCACGATGGGTCCCAGACAACAGGAGGTGGACATCGTGTCCGTGTTCAGGTCCAGGCCGGCGTTGCGCTGGCTCGTACCGTCAGCCGCCGCGGTGGCTGTCATCGGGGGCGGCGCGGCGGCCGGAACGATCGTGGCGAACGCCGATCCGGCACTGCCGGATCGCACCGCCGCCCAGCTGCTCGTCGACCTGCAGAGTGCCGACCCGAAGGGTCTCTCCGGCACCGTCGTGCAGAGCTCCGACCTCGGCCTGCCGGGGATCGCCGGGCTGCTCGGCAAGGCCGGGGGCAACGTGGCAGGCAACGGCGGCGGGCTGACCAGCCTGATCGCCGGCAGCAACACCGCCCGCGTGTGGTACGCGGGTGAGGACAAGGTCAGGTTCGCGCTGGTCGGCACCGACGGTGAGACCGACGTGATCCGCAACGGGCAGGACGTCTGGGTCTGGCAGAGCCAGGACAACACCGGGACGCACGCGGTCCTGCCGGCGGAGACCCAGGAGAAGCCCGAGGCGCTGCCCTCCGGCATCCCCTCCACGCCCAAGGAAGCGGCTGACGCCGCGCTCGCCGCGATCGACCCGTCGACCCAGGTCGCCACGACCGGTGCGGCCGAGGTGGCCGGGCGCGACGCGTACGAGCTGGTGCTCAGCCCGAAGAACTCGTCCTCGCTGGTCGGGCAGGTCCGGCTCGCGATCGACGCGACCGAGCACATCCCGCTGCGGGTGGACGTGTATGCGAAGAACACCACCAAGCCCGCTTTCCGGGTGGCGTTCGAGCAGATCTCCTTCACCGTCCCGGACGCGGAACAGTTCACCTTCAACCCGCCGCCCGGCGCCAAGGTCGACGAGGCCGGCAAGCTCTTCGGTGCCGACGGCATGAAGCCGGGCGCCGTCAAGCCGGACGGTGCCAAGGCCGACGCCGCCAAGGCGCGGGCTGAGGCTCAGGCCGAGCTGCACAAGGGCCTGGGCGAGAAGGGCGAGCCGAAGGTGATCGGCGAGGGCTGGGCCTCGATCGTCACCGCCAAGCTGCCCGAGTCGCCGGAGAAGGCACTGGCCGGCGCGGAGGCCGAGGGCGAGGGTGCGCAGGCCCAGGCGTTCCTCGACGTGATGCCGAAGGTCAGCGGCGAGTGGGGCAGCGGCCGGCTGCTCAGCGGCGCTCTCTTCAGCGTCCTGCTCACCGACGACGGCCGGGTCTTCGCCGGTGCGGTCACCCCGGAGGCCCTGTACGCGGTCGCCTGATCCACAGCTCCATCACAAGGGCCCTGCCACTCCGGTGGCGGGGCCCTTGCCCGTTCCCGTGACAGCGCTGAGGGCCGGCTGTGGGTCAGGGAGCGGCGGGGGCCGGCTCGGCGGTAGTGGGGGTGCGCTGATGCGGTAGAGGCGGGAGGGCCGGCTTGAGGGTGGGGCGGGGAGTGGGGAGCAGGGTGTAGGCGGCGGCGAGGAGGGCGGCTGCGGCGAGAGCGTCGAGCCAGTAGTGGTTGCCGGTGCCTACGACTACGAGCAGGGTGATGGCGGGGTGGAGGAGCCAGAGGCCGCGCCATCGGGGGGAGGTGGCGGTGATCAGGGCGATCGCCACCACCAGGGCCCAGCCGACGTGCAGGGAGGGCATGGCGGCGTACTGGTTGGAGAGCTGGTCGGTCTCGGGGGCGCCGTAGACGGCCGGGCCGTAGAGGCGGCCGAGGTCGAGCATGCCGGTTTCGGGGAGCATGCGGGGCGGGGCGAGCGGGTAGAGGAAGTGGACCACCAGGGCGCCGGAAGTGAGCAGGACCAGAACGTTGCGGGTGCGGCGGTAGTGGCTGGGCCTGCGGAGGTAGAGCCAGATGAGGCAGGCGGCGGTGGCCGGGAAGTGGACGTACGCGTAATAGCTGTTCGCGGCCGTCACCAGCGCGGGCCAGTCCAGCAGGGTGTGCTGCACGGAGAGTTCGCTGGGCAGGTGGAGCCGGCGCTCGAGGTCCCCGATGGTGGACGCGTTGCGGAACGCCTCGGTGACGTGCCCGTCGGCTGCGAGGCGCGCCAGTTTGTAGGCCAGGAACAGTCCGGCCACGAGGGCGAGCTCCCGCAGTGCGGAGAGACCCGGCGCCCTAGCCGGGTTGCGGGGGCTCAAACGACGCTCGAATTCGGCATGACGCTCCCCCGTCCACTGATGTTCGGACAGCATCCGGCGATCTTGCCGATTGGGCAAGATTCTTTCGGACGAAAGTGATCTAACGCGCAGCCGGAACGCGGTCGGCCCGGCCGGCGGCGAGGAGGGCGAGCAATGCCGCGGCCGCCAGGGGGAGGGATTGCCAGCGGGGGCTCAGCGCGTACGTGAGAAGGAGCGTGACCGTCGCGGCTGCCGCGACCAGGCCGGTGAGCACCGCGCGGCGCATGCGCGGCGGCAGGAGGGTGAGGCAGCGCCAGGGCAGGCGGCCGGCCGGGATGAGTACCAGGGCCGATAAGAGGATCATCACGGCGGCTACGGTCAGGGACGCGGCGCGGGCGAGGATCAGGGTGGACGGCCAGGGCAGGGCGGTGGCCGCCAGGATCGCGGTGAGCAGTACGCCGGCGGTGAGGCCGCGGCGCAGGCCGCCGAGCAGGCCGCGGATCGGCCAGGTCATCGCGGCGCCGGCCAGCTGGGCCGGGTGTTCGGCGGCCAGGCGGCGCAGGCCGCGCATGGCCGGGCCGACGCGGAGCCGTTCGGCGTCCAGGAGGGCGATCAGCCAGCGGCCGTCGGGGTTGTCGGGATCGCGGGCAAGGGCTGCCCGGACCGCTTCGCGCGCTGCGGACCGATGGCCGGCCTGACGTTCGATCTCGGCGAGGTTGAGCAGGTCGGGTATCGATGCGGGGTCCAGGGAGAGGGCGCGGCGGGCCGCTTCCCGGGCACTGTCGAAGTCGCGGCGGGCGGCGAGCGCCCTGGCGAGAACACGGTGAGCCGGCTGGTGAGCGGGCTCCAGGCGGACCGCCTCCCGGGCTTCGGCGAGAGCCTCGTTGAGCGGCTCGGCGGTAGGCCCGGCGGGAGGCCCGGCGGGAGGCCCGGCGGTAGGCCCGGCGGTAGGCCCGGTGAGGGGCCCGGTGAGGGGCTCGGCGGGACGGCCGGAGAGGGTGTGAGGAGGCACTCGGCTCGTTCGATGTGGGTGCCGGCCAGGTGGGGGGCGGCGGCCACCGCGGCGCCGGCGGCGGTCAGGGCGTCCGCGTGGCGGCCCTGGAGGCGGAGGAGGCCGGCCAGCAGGGCGAGCAGTTCCGGGTCGGCGGGTGTGTCGGTCAGGCCGGTCCGGACGGCGTCCTCGGCGTCGCGGAGGCGGCCGACGCCGGCGAGCAGGCGCGCCCGGGACGCGGGGGTCACCGCACCTTGCGCTTCTTGAGGTAGGCGGCCAGGTCGTCGTACTCGCCGCTCTCGTTGGCGAACATGGCGACGTTGCGGGCGGTGGAGAACCAGGCGTCGGTGGAGGGGCGGATCTCGCGGGCGGCGGCGAGCATGTCCGACTGGTTGATCATGCGGATGTCGCCGGTGGCGATCGAGTCGCGCATCGCGTACTCGGCGGCGGTCTCGCACAGGTGCGCGAGGTCGGCGCCGGAGTAGTGCTCGGTGGCGGCGGCGACCTGGGCCAGGTCGATGCCCGCCACCGGGCGATCACGCAGGTGCAACTCCAGGATGGCGGCACGCGCGGGGCCGTCCGGAGGCAACACCAGGAGGGTACGGTCCAAGCGCCCCGGCCGCCGCAGGGCCGCGTCGACGTCCCAGGGTGCGTTGGTGGCCGCCAGCACGAACACGCCGTCGTTGCCGCCGTCCACGCCGTCCAGTTCGGTGAGCAGCTGGTTGACCACGGTACGCATGGACGACTGCAACTGGCTCCGCTTGTGCCCGAGCGCGTCGATCTCGTCGAGGAAGAGGACGCACGGCGCGTGGCCGCGTGCCGACTCGAACAGGTCGTGGAGGTTGCGCTCGGAGCTGCCGATCCACATGTTCAGCACGTCGGTGATGCTCAGCGAGATGAACGAGGCGCCCATCTCCCCCGCGACGGCCCGCGCCAGGAACGTCTTGCCGCAGCCGGGCGGGCCGTAGAGCAGAAGGCCACCGCGCAGGCTCTTGCCGAACAGGCTGCGCAGTTTCGGATTGCGCAGCGGGCCCAGGAACGACACCTCGAGACGCTTCTTGACCTCGGCCATCCCGCCGACGTCGGCGAGGGTGATGGTGGAGTGCTCGATGTCGAAGGCGCGGTCGGCGTGGCCCTGGATCGGGTCGGGGTTGCCGTCGGCGCGGGCGAACCGTGGTGGGACGACGTCGCCGAACTGCTGCTCGAGGGCGGCCCAGTCGACGTTTCCGGGGGCGGCGGGAGCGGGCTGAGCGGGGGGTGCGGCATCAGCGGGGGGTTGAGCGGGGGGTTGAGCGGGCGTTTGAGCGGGCTGAGTGGGTGAGGCGGCGGGCTGCGTGACGGGTGGGGCGGCGGGGGGTTGAGTGGGCTGGGCGGGCGCCGACGGGCCCAGAGCACGGGACATCAGCTGCTGGGCGGTGGTGTTGCCCGGCTCGCGGGCGAGGACCTGCGCGGCGTGCCCGATCGCTTCGGCGCCCCGGCCGGCGGACACCAGCAGCTCGGCGAGGTGCAGCCGCAACGGCAGGTCGTCGGGACGTGCCTGCACCGCGGCGGTGAGGCTGTCGATCAAGGCGTCGCTCATGAGAGGCGATTATGCCCCGGCCCGCTGAGGCCATGCCGGGGAGCGGCGTCATGGCAGCCGGGAGCGCGGACCGGGAGAGCTGCTCGGGAGCCTGGAGGGTCCCGCAGGAACCGCCGCGGTGGGACGGGCCGACCGTACGATGAAAAACGAAACGGCCGCTGCCAGAAACTGACAGCGACCGTTTTCGCACAGGCCTTACGCCGGTCTGCGGTAGCCGGCGATCGGGCCTCGATCGATCGTCGCCATCCGCACGTGGTCTCCCGTGTGCGGTGCGTGCACCACCTTGCCGCCGCCGATGTAGAGCGCGACATGGTGCACGTCGGAGTAGTAGAAGACCAGGTCACCTGGCTGCAACTCACTCCGGCTCACCGATCTCGTGGAACCGTACTGGTCCTTCGTGTAGTGCTCGAGGTGCACGCCGACCGCACCCCACGCCTCCTGCGTCAGACCCGAGCAGTCGTAGCTGTTCGGGCCGTTGGAACCGAAGACATAGGGCTTGCCGATCAGATCGCACGCCTTCTGGGCCGCGCGACCACCCTTGTCGTTGGTGTACGTGACCGGGCAGGGTCCGGTCCGCAAGGCGCCGTCGTCGACGTTCGCGGTGCCGTACGCCTGAATCCGCAGTTTCTGGAGGTCCTTGATCTCCCCCTCGATCGCCTTCTTCTTCGACGCCAGGTCGGTGTCGCGTGCGGCGATCTCGGTTTCGAGCTGGTCCACCTTCGCCTTGTCGGCGGCGTACTTGTCACGCAGCTTCGCCACGTCGGCGATCGACTGCCTCTGGTTGAACGCCAGCTGGTCGAGGAGGGTGAGCTTCTCGGCCAGGCCCGTCGCGTTGCCACTCATCAGCATGGCGTTGAGAGTGCTCGGCGGGCCCTGCATGTAGGCGTCGACCGCGAGGCCGCGAACCTCGACCATCGCGGCGTCCACCTGAGCCTGCAGCGGCGCCAGGGTCTTCGCCAGATCCTTCTGCTGCTTGCGCAGTTTGGTCAGCTTGCCGTGCACGTCGTTGTACTGCTCGATGACAGGCTCGAGCTTGTTCCACTCCGTGTCGATCTGCTTCTCGACGCTGGAGGGCGTGGGCTCGGCATGGGCAGCGGCCGGTCCGGTCAGAACGAGTCCGGCGGATGCCACGACGAGTGCCAGCCCGCGCAGGAGACCAGCGCGCCGCGCGCCAATCCGTTTCACGTAGGTGCTTCGTCCTTTCTTCCTGTCAGCCGCCGACCGGGTTAGCTGACGGGTTCGGGCGGGAAGCACACCCGGCCGCGGAACTCCGCGGCTTCACCCCACAAACCTGGGTCCCCGGTTCACCCCGGAGGGCGATTGGGCGGTGGTCCGTCAGATCGGCCGGGGGGACGATTGGGGGCTGCCGGACCGGGGACCACCGTACTCGGATCATGGAGGCAAATGAAGCTCGGGACTTTACGCACCAGCCTGGTCACGGTGAGCTACCGGAAAGGCCAGGTGTCGAGCGCTTTTCCCAGCCAGGGTACGACCAGGATCACGGTGGGTAGCACCAGGAGACCGGCCGCGGCGGTGGTAGCGGACACCGCCAGGATGGCCGAGTTGCGGCCCGGACCGTCCAGCCGGGACAGTCGGCGGCGCCGGGATTCACCCTCCGGGTCGCCGGTCACCTCCTCCGACAGGGGGACGGCGTCGGTGAGGCGAGCGAGCGCGGCCCGCAGCGGCGCGGGCCCGGTGCGGCGGCGCGCGGCATCGTCGGCCACCATCTCCAGAAGCAGGTGTACGGCGTCCAGCGGCGCCCTGCTGCGCAGCGGACGGGGCACGGCTCGATGGAACGCGGTGAACGACTCCATCACCAGCTCGTGCTTGTGCCGCAGGTGGGCCCGCTCGTGGGCGAGGACCGCGCCGACCTGCTCCCGGTCGAGGACCCGCAGCACACCGTCGCTGAGGACGACCCGGGGCGACCGGCCGGGCACGCAGTAGGCCAGCGGGAGGGGGCCGTCGAGGACGCGCACCTCCTCCCCGCCCAGGTCCTCGTGCCGTTCCACCCGGTCGAGCAGGTCGACGAGCATCCGGTGCCGGGCGCGGCGGGCCCGGGCCCGGTAGCTCACCCGGCCGAGCGAGATCAGCAGCCGGACCACGATGGTGGCGGCGACCGCGAGCGAGAACACGAGCGCCGCGACAGTCTCGGGGTGGCGGGCACCGGCCGCCCGGGTCAGTTCCTCGGGTGCGGCGAGCACGACGCCGAGCGCGCAGAGCACCGCGGTGAGGGTGACGGCCTGCCAGAGCAGCACGGCGGCCACCGGGGCGCGGTCCGGCCAGCGGGCGTTCGCGAGGATGCCGGGCACCACCAGCGAGAGGGTGAGCCCGAGCGCGCCGAGCAGGAGGGCTGTCACTTCTTCGGCGAGCGCACCGCTTCGATCGCCGCGGCGAGTGCCTCCGGCGGCAGTTGCCCGACGAAGTACGCCAGGGCGGCGTCGCGGTCGGGGGTGGCGCTCAGCGCGTCGAGCATCAGGCCCGCTGTCATCTCCTCGCGGGTCTGCGACGGCGCGTACCGGTAGGCACGGTCGGCTTTCTGCTGGGTGACCAGGCCCTTCTTGGCGAGCCGGTCGAGGACGGTCATCACTGTCGTGTAGGCCAGGTCGCGGTCACGGCTGAGCAGGTCGTGCACCTGCCGCACGGTGAGCGGCTCCGGCGCGTCCCACAGCTTCGTCATGACCTCGCGCTCGAGATCGCCCATCGCCATGCCGCCATCCTACTGCACACTGTCGTACTACACGGCGTAGTATCTACTACGAGTCGTCGTAGAGGGGGCCTTCGTGGACGTGCTCGACCTGACCCGGCTGCAGTTCGCGGTCGTGACGATCTACCACTACCTGTTCGTGCCGGTGTCGATCTCGCTGGCGTGTGCCGCCGCCGGGCTCCAGCTGGCCTGGATGCGCACCGGGCAGGACCGTTTCCTGCACCTGACGAAGTTCGTCGGCAAGCTGCTGATCGTCACGTTCGCGGTCGGCGTGGTGACCGGGCTCGTGCAGGAGTTCCAGTTCGGGCTCGGGTGGAGCGCGTTCGCCCGGTTCTACGGTGACGTGTTCGGGCCGACGCTGGCGATCGAGGGGATGCTGGCGTTCTTCCTCGAGGCGACGTTCCTCGCGCTCTGGTACTTCGGGTGGGACCGCCTGCCCCGCCGGCTGCACGCCGCGACGATCGTGGTGGTCGCCGTGGGGACACTGCTCTCGGCGTACATCATCCTGGCGGCCAACTCGTTCATGCAGAACCCGGTGGCGTACGCCCTCGACCCGGACACCGGGCGGGCGCACCTCACCAGCTTCACGCAGCTGCTGACCAACGAGGTGGTGCTCGCGGCGTTCCCGCACACCATGGGCGGTGCGGCGATGGCCGGCGGCGGGCTGCTGATGGCGATCGGGATCTGGCGGGTGGCGGCGGACGCGACCTTCCGTACGCTCTCCCGGCTCGGCGCCTGGATCATGCTGGCCGGCGGCGCGGTCACGGCGATCAGCGGCGACCACCTCGGCAAGGTGATGACCGCCGTGCAGCCGATGAAGATGGCCGCGGCCGAAGCGCTGTACGAGACGACCACCGGCGCGCCGTTCTCGATCTTCGCGATCGGGGAACTGGGGCACGACCGGCCGTTCTTCAGCATCGAGATCCCGGGGCTGCTGTCGTTCCTGGGCACCGGGTCGTTCGGCGGGACCGTGCAGGGCATCGACGATCTGCAGGCGCAGTACGTGGCCGAGTACGGGCCGGGAAGCTACGTGCCGATGATCCCGGTGGCGTTCTGGACGTTCCGGCTGATGATCGGGGTCGGGGTGCTGGGGATGGCGCTGGCGGCCTATCACCTGTGGTCGAGCGGGCGCGCTTTCCGCGTACCGTTGCTCCCCCGATTCTTGCAGGCGGGCCGGGGAACGCCACGGTGGCTGCGCCGCTTCGCCCTGCTGGCACCCCTGCTGCCGGCGGCGGCGAACACGCTCGGCTGGATCTTCACGGAGACGGCGCGGCAGCCGTGGCTGGCGTTCGGGATCTCCAAGGTGGCCGACGGCATCTCACCCGGGCTGACCCGGACCGAAGTGATCGTGTCGCTGGCCGGCTTCACCCTGATCTACGGGCTGCTGGCGGTGGCCTGGTGCCGGCTCGTCGTCCACCTGTCGCGCCGGCCGCTCGTTCCCGCCGAGTCGCCCGTTTCCTCCGAACCCGTTCCGGCCTACTAGGAGCTGTTGTGATCACCTTCTGGTTCGCGGTGCTCGTCCTCGCGTGGGTGCTCTACTTCGTCCTCGAGGGATTCGACTTCGGTGTCGGGATCCTCGGGCCGGTGCTCGGCCGCGACGAGCACGAGCGTGGCGCGATCGTCCGCACGGTGGGGCCGTTCTGGGACGGCAACGAGGTGTGGCTGGTGGCGGCGATCGGCGTGACGTTCGCGGCGTTCCCGGACTGGTACGCGGCGATGCTGTCGGCCCTCTACCTGCCGATGGTTCTCATCCTGCTGCTGCTCGCGGTGCGCGGGGTGTCGCTGGAGTTCCGCGGGAAGCACTCGTCGCCGTCGTGGCGGTGGCGGTGCGACGTCCTGCTGTCGGTCAGCTCGGCCGGGATCGTGCTCCTGTGGGGTGCGGTGCTCGGGATCTTCGTGCACGGGCTGGCCCTGCGGGCGGACGGCGAGGTGGCCGGGACCGGGATGGGGCGCAGCCTCGGGCCGCTGGTGACGCCGGCGGCGGGGCTGGGTGCGCTGGCGGGACTGCTCGGGGCGGTGCTTCTCGGTGCGACGTTCCTGGCGCTGCGGACCACCGGGCCGGTGCGGAAGCGGGCGCGCGATCTGGCGCGGCATGTGAGCACGGTGGGGGCGGTTGCGCTTTTGATCCTGGGTGTGGGTACGGGGTCGCGGGTGGTGCTGGCGGCGGCGGCGCTGGTGTTCGTGGCGGGGTTGCAGGCTCGGCGGGGGCGGGAGGGTACGGCGTTCGGGGCTGTGGCGGCTGCTGTGGTGGGGAGTGTGGTGGCGGTGTTCACGGTGCACGGGGATGTGGTGCTGCTGAGCACCTTGGATCCGGGGTGGTCGTTGACGCGGGAGTCGGCGGCGGCTGGCGTCGAGGCGTTGAGGTTGCTGACGGTGGCGGGGGTTCTGGTGCTGCCGGGGGTTCTGGTTTATCAGGTGTGGTCGTACTGGGTGTTCCGGCGGCGGGTGGCGAGTGAGCGGGTGTCGTCGTGAGCGCGCCGGTGGTTTCGGCTTCCGCGTCAGAAGCGGCTCCTCGGGGCGATCTTGGACAACCAGACCGGCTATCGGCGGCTCAGATGTCCAAGATCGGGCGGCGGGGGCCTGTTGATCCGCGGTTGTTGCGGCATGCGCGGGCGAGCCGGGTGGGTATCGCTGTGCTGGCGGCCGTGGGGATCGGGCAGGCGGCGGCGACGCTGGTGATCGCGATGGCGCTGTGCGGGATCGTGACCGGGCGGGGTGCCGGGGCGATCGCGCTGCTCGGCGGGGCGTTCGCGGTGCGTGGCGGGCTGGCCTGGGCGGAACAGGTGGTGGCCCGGCGTACGGCGGCGCGGGTCACCGACGAACTCCGGCGCTCCCTGCTGCGGGAGGTGGTGCGGCGGGGGCCCGCTTGGGTGGCGTCCTACGGGGCGGGGCGGCTGACTGCCGTACTGGGTACGGGACTCGACTCGCTGCGGCCCTGGTTCTCGGGCTACCTTCCGGCGCTGGTCCTCGGCGTGATCCTGCCACCCGTGGTGGTCGTCGTGATGTTCGCCGTGGACCCGGCGTCCGCGGTGATCGCGCTGTGCACGCTGCCGCTGTTGCCGCTGCTGGGCGCGCTGATCGGCTGGGCCACGCAGGCACGTGCCGAGCAGCGCTGGGCGGCCGACGCACGCTTGGCGGGTCACTTCCTCGACGTTGTCCGCGGCCTCCCGACCCTCAAGGTGTACGGACGTGCCGCACGCCAGACCCGGGTGATCGCCCAGCTGACCGACCGGCACCGGAAGGCGACCCTGCGGGTGCTGCGAGTGGCTTTCCTGTCGTCGACCGCCCTGGACCTGGTCGGGACACTGTCGGTGGGACTGATCGCTGTGCAGGCGGGGCTCCGGGTGGCCGCGGGCACGATGGAGCTCGCTCCCGCGCTGCTGGTGATCCTGCTCGCGCCGGAGGCGTACCGGCCGCTGCGGGAGATGGCGGCGCGCTACCACGCCTCGGCCGATGCCGCAGCCGTCATCGCGGACGTGGACGAGATCCTCACCCCGGGCTCTGCCGCTCCGGGCTCCTTGGCTCCCGGCTCGCCCGCTCGCGGCCCTTTGACCCCGCCGCCTTCCGCCGTCGCCATCGACGGTACGACCACGGCGAGTTCTGTCCGGCTCGCGTTCAGTCCGGTCGCTGCCGGGCGGTGGGGTGTGCGGGTGACCGGGTTGCGGGCCCGTTACCCGGGTGGGCGTGGCTGTGCGGTCAGTTTGGACGAGCTGGGTGTGCGGGGCGGGGAGATGGTGGCGCTGCGGGGTCCGTCCGGTGCGGGGAAGACGACGGCGTTGCGTGTTCTGGCCGGACTCCACCCCGCGGAGGCTGGGGCCATCGCTGTTGGTAGAACGTTCTATCTTCCTCAGCGGCCGGCGCTGCCGCACGCCCGAACCGTCGCCGATGTCTTCCCGCCCTCCACGAGCGTTGGCGACATCCGGGCCGCTCTCCGGACCGTCGGACTGGGCGGCGAGATCAGCGGAACCACGCCGCTCGGCGAGTACGGCTCCGGGATCTCCTCCGGCCAGCGGCAGCGCCTGGCTCTGGCAGCACTGCTTCACCGCGCTGAGGCCGCCGCCCCGGGTACGTCCGTCGGCACGCTTCTCCTCGACGAGCCCACCGCTCACCTGGACGCCTTCACCGAGCGCCTGGTGATCGCCCGGCTGCGCGAGTTCTCCGCCCGCGGCTTTGCCGTCCTCGTGGTGGCTCACCGCCCAGCCCTGCTCTCCGCCGCCGACCGGATCGTCGACCTGCCCTCCCCCGCGGCTGGCTCCCAGGGGCGTCTCGACGCCCCGGAAACAGCACTCACGACCAGCCGGGATGATCCAGCTGGCTCCCAGGGTCGTCTCAACGCCCCGGAAACAGCACTCACCACCAGCCGGGATGATCCAGCTGGCGGGTGGGCGAGGCGGCCGGGGGTGGCGGTTGCGCTGGGGGCCGGGGCGTCGCTGGCCGGGATTCTGCTGACCGGGGCGGCGGCGTGGCTGCTGGTGCGGGCGTCGTCGTTGCCGCCGGTGCTGTCGCTCTCGGCGGCCGTCGTGGTGGTGCGGGGTAGTGCGGTGGCGCGGCCACTGCTGCGGTACCTGGAGCGGCTCGTCGCGCATGATCTGGCGTTCGCCCGGCTGGGTGGGCGGAGGGCGAGGGTGTACGCGGAGCTGGTTCCGCGGGTGCCGGGTAGGCGGGCGCACCGGCGCGGGGATCTGCTGACCCGGCTGGTGGACGACGTGGACGCTCAGGTGGACGGGCTGTTGCGGGGGCGGCTGCCGGCTCTGGCCGCGGCGGTGACGGTGGCCGTTGCGGGAGCGGCTGCGGTGTGGGCGGCTCCGGGGATGATCGTGCCGCTGGCGGTGGGGGTGCTGGTGGCGGGGGTGGTGGCGCCGGCGATCGCGGGATGGCAGGTGGCTCGGTCGGAGGCGGCCACCGGGGAGGCGCGGGCCGCGCTGCGGGATGCCGTGGTGGAGACAGTGGACGGTGTCGAGGAGATCGGGGCGGGGGCGAGCCGGAGTCCCGTACCGGAGGAACGGAGCCGGACCCTCGCTCAACTGGAGGCGCGGGCGGCGCGTGCGGCCGGGCTGGCCGCGGCGGTGGCGCACCTGGGTTGGGGCGCGGCGGCGGCAGGGACCGCCCTGGTGCTCGCGGGGGCCGGGCTGTCGGCGGAGTGGAGTGCCGTGCTGCTCCTGGGAATGATCGTTCTGGGTGAGACGGTGGTGGCGCTGCCGGAGGCGGCGATCGCGCGCCGTCAGGCCGCCGGGGCGGACCAGCGGGTGGCCGAGCTGACCGCGGAACCAGTGACTACGAGCGGGCAGCCGGGCGGCGAAGGGGTGACGGGTGGCGCCGCGCCGGAGGGGCGGGGGTGCGCGGTCCGGGTCGAAGGGCTGGTGGCCGGGTGGGATCCGGAGCGGGGACCGGCGCTTGACGGGATGGACCTGGAGCTGGCGCCGGGGTCGCGGACGGCGATCACCGGGCGGTCGGGGTCGGGGAAGTCGACGCTGGCGGCGGTCCTGGGGGGACTCCTGACGCCGTGGGCCGGGACCGTGGAGATCGGCGGGAGCGGCGCCGGGAGGCCGGGCGGAGGAGGGCTGGGGCGGAGGGTGGTGCTGGTTGGGGAGGATACGGGGCATGTGTTCGCTTCGACCGTACGAGAGAATCTGCGTCTTGCGGCACCTGCCGCGACCGACCCTCAGCTGATCGCGGTGCTGGAACGGGTGGGGTTGCGTGGGTGGTTCGGGGAGTTGCCGGACGGGCTGGACACGTGGCTGGGCACGGGTGGGAGCACGATGTCGGGTGGGCAGCGGCGGCGGGTGGCTACGGCGCGGGCGCTGTTGGCGGAGCCGGGTTTGCTGATTTTGGATGAGCCGACCGAGGGCATCGACGAGGCTGGTGCGCGGGAGCTGATGGCGGACCTGCTGGATGCGGCGTCCGGGCGTACCGTGCTGGTGCTCGCGCATCGCGCGGAAGGTCTTGATCTGGTGGATCGGGTGCTGGAGCTCTGATGATCGTGCCCGCCGGAAAGGACCGATCGGTCCGGGTCTATTGTCGGATTGGACTGAGCGGTCCGTTAAGCTCGTCCCTATGGCACGTACGCCGGCACCGGGCACCCGCGACACGATCCTGACCGCCGCCGCCGGGCTCTTCTACGAGCACGGCGTCCGGGCCGTCGGGATGGCGCAGGTGGTGGAGGTCGCGGGCTGCGGGAAGAACCTCCTGTACAAGCATTTTCCCAGCAAGGCAGAGCTGGCGGCGGCCTATCTGGAACTGGCCCGGCGGGAACGCGACAGGTCCGTCGCCGAGGCGCTGCGGTGGTCCGGGGAGCCGGTGGAGCGGCTGACCGCCCTGATCTCCGAGATCGCCGAGACGGTCCAGCGGCCGGGTTATCGGGGGTGCGCCTTCCGTAACTATCTGACCGAGTTCCCGGGCGAGGACGACGAACCGGCCCGGGTCGCCAAGACCTACCTCGGGGACACCCGCGCCGAAGTGGATCGCCTGGTCGCGGAGTCCGGCGGGGACGGTCTGCTGGCCGACCGCATCTGGCTGATCGTCAACGGGCTGTACGGCGGACCACCGAGTCAGGCCCGAATAGCGGTGGACTGGGTCGCCGAACTGGTCCCATCCTGCCGGGGTGACAAAACTTCCTGAGTTGTACGTCGCCGTCGATGTCGAGGCGGACGGGCCGATCCCGGGGCCCTACAGCATGTTGTCGCTGGGGATGGCGGTGGCCGGGCAGCCCGATCTCACGTTCTACACCGAGCTGAAGCCGATCTCGGACGACTTCGTGCCGCAGGCCCTCGCGGTCTCCGGGCTGGACCGGGAACTGTTGCGCGAACAGGCGCCGGACCCCGCGACCGCGATGGCGGCGGCGGCAACATGGGTGAACGGGCTGCGCCGGGCCGGGCGGCCGGTGTTCCTGGCGGCGCCGGCCGTGTGGGACGGGATGTTCGTCCACTGGTACTTCGTGCGGTACACGGGGCACAGCCCGTTCGGGCCGACCGGCTCCGGGGTGGACCTGCGCAGCTACTGGATGGGCGCCACGGGTGTGGAGTGGGCCGAGACCCACAAGGGGAAGATCAAGCACGCGCTCGGGCTGGGCGGGCTGCCGCACACCCACCACGCCGGCGAGGACGCGGCCGAGCTGGCGCAGGTCTTCGCGGCGGCCCAGGCCGCGGCGCAGGTCTTCGCGGCGGCCCGGGCCCGAGTCGGATCGAGGACGAGGGGCAGCTGAGGGAGCCCGCCGGGCGAAGAATGGGGATTTCGAGGAGCGGAGGCCGGGACGCCGTCATGACCACAGCTCGAGTCATCACCACCCAGGCGATCAGCGCGACACAGCGCGCGACTGTCGCACGCACCGCGGCCGAACTGCGGGCGCGGGCTCCCAGCAGGGCCGGCCCCTTGCCCGGACCGCTCGTCGCCCCCGGCGCGGGCGACGCCCACCGAGGCGGAGCAGGCGCGCGGCCGGGACCCGGCGTCCGTCGCGGCGCGGGCGACGCCCACCAAGGCGGAGCAAGCGCGTGGCCCGGAACCGGCGTCCGTCGCGGCGCGGGCGACGCCCACCAAGGCGGAGCAAGCGCGTGGCCCGGAACCGGCGTGCGGAAAGGCACAGCCGATCCCCATCAGGGCGGGGCCATGCCCTGGTACCGGCGCGGCGTCCCGGCCGGATCGGCCGACCCGCACCAGACCGGAGCGGGTCTGTGGCCGGGGCCGGCTCAGGCCGCGGGGCACATCAACCCGTTTGTGGGGACCGCCGGCCGGCGGGCGGGGCCTTTGACAGCACCGTCCGGCATGGGCCGCCCGTTCGCGTGGTCGAAGCGGCAGCGTGTCGACGTGCTCGCTCCGGCAAGCGGACAGGCGCTGGTCACCGTTCCGCGGTTGCGGCGGGCCGGGCAGATGCGGGTGACCGGGTCGCATTCGGTCGTTGTGGGGGATCACAACCGGATCGAGGTGCGGTACCGCTATCGGGTCAAGCAGGTGCAGGTGGAACGCCGGGATGTGGACGCGGTGCGGCGGGCGGAGCAGGACTTCCGCCGCGGCCGGGATCTGGGCAGGCCGGTCACGCGGGCCGAGTTCAACAGGTTCCGGAGTTGCCTGCGCAGCCGGCTGGAGTGGCCCTCACAGGCGCCGCCGGTGCGCCGGGTGAGCAGGTCGTTCCGGTCGGCCAGCGGCTATGAGATCGCCGGGTGTTCGGGCGTGGTGCTCGGCAACCACAACCGCATCCGCAGCCGGGAAGACCTGGTGGTCCGCAAGTGCGCGGTGCGGCTCGGCTGCCTGGCGCGCCGCGACGACCGGCTGGCTCGCGACCTGTTCGACAGCATCCGGGCCGGCCGGCGCGCCACCGAGCGGCTCGGCAGGGCCGTCACCGACAGCATGGGCCGGGCGAAGGCACCGGAGAAGGCGAATGCCCTGACCGGACTGGGGGCGATCGCCGTCACCCGAGGCCGGAGAGCGGGAGTCCAGGGAGCCGGTGCGGTCGCGATCGGCCGCGGCAACGTGACGAGCGGCAAGGTCGAGAAGACGGAGACCGGCCGGGTGGAGATCGACGCGATGGGTTACCCGGAGAGGAACGAGACGCCGCACCAGGAGATGTGGTAGCCGCTCCCCTACGCATCACGGGATGCAGCACCAGCTGGTTGTGAGTGCTGTGTCCGAGCCCGCGACACAGCCCTGGAAGCCAGCCACGAAGATCCAGCTGATGGTAAGTGCGGGTGATCAGGCGCGGAGGTCGAGGGCGTAGAGGAGCTTGTCGTAGCGGGCGCCGCCGACCGCGACGAAGCGTTCCAGGCGGCCGTACTGGTGGAAGCCGGCTGAGCGGTAGAGGGCGGCCGCCCCGCTGTTGTCGCCGCGCAGGTCGAGGGTCAGCACCCCGGACCGATCCACCGGGCCAGTCAAGCAGAGTCGTCGGTGAGCAGGTCGAGCACCTCCTTCTCGCCGTCGGCGACGCGGCCCTCCTCGAAGTGCTCGATGACGCGCGGGTCGATGTACGAGTTCCGCGCCACCGTCGGGGTGTTGCCGAGCAGTTCGGCGACCTCCCGGGACGCCTTCGCGACCGCCTTCTTCCGTTTCGCCCGGGTGGGCTGCGGTCCCTCCGAGGCGAGGACCTCGGCCGCCTTGACGGTCCCGTGCCAGGTGCGGAAGTCCTTGGCGCTCATCTGTTCGCCGCTGATCTCCCGCAGATACTCGTTGATCGCGTCGGCGCGGATCTCCTGCCAGCGGCGCTGCGAGGGATCCCAGTAGGCGAACAGCCGGGGGCAGTCCCGGCGGCGGCGCTTGAGGTCGCGCAGGACGGCACACACCTCGCCGTCGCCGACCGTCGCCGCGTGCGAGACCCCGGACTTGCCGGTGAACTCCAGCAGCACGCAGCCGCCTTTGCCCCGCAGGTGCGAGGGGGACAGCGTGGACAGGCCGAAGGTGGGGTCGTCCTCGCGGGCCGCGGACTCCTCGCCGCCGACCCGGAACATGCCCATGTCGAGCAGCTTGACGATCGCCGCGAGCACCCGCTCACGGCCGAGGCCGCGGCCGGACAGCGCCTTGTCGAGCCGTTCGCGCACCTCGGGGAGGCGTTCGGCCACCTCCAGGGCGTGGTCGAACTTGGCCCGGTCCTGCTGCTCGCGCCACAGCGGGTGGTAGAGGTACTGCTTGCGCCCGGCGTCGTCGACCCCGGTGGCCTGGATGTGGTCGCGCTCGTCCGGCGAGATCCACACGTCCTTCCAGGCCGGTGGGATCACCAGGCTCTTGATCCGTTCGATGGAGCCGGAGTCCCGCAGCCAGGAGCCGTCGACGTCCACGAAGCGCTTGCCGCGGCGTCCCAGGCCGGGCTTGCTCAGATCACTGCGCCGCAGCCGCACGGCACACCTCGTCAGCGGCGGTCAGAACCTCGTCCTCGTTCACCGCGAGCAGCGCCGGATGCACCGGTCCGGGCAGGTCACCGCGCTCGCTGCGGGTGCCGTGCCAGATGGCCCGGTGCCACGGCCGGTCCGGTGGCGGGCCCCAGCGCCGCGGTGAGACCGGCCCGAACAGCACGACGGACGGCGTGCGGTAGGCGGTGGCGAGGTGCGCGATCCCGGTGTCGCCGCTGACCAGGAGGCGCGCTCCCGCCACCAGGGCGGCGAGCTCACCGAGATCGGTACGGGCGACGGCACTCCGGTCGAACCCGGCCGCGTCGCTCACCCGTACACAAAGCTCGTGCTCTGCGGCGGAACCAGTGATCAGCACGCGGTGACCCGCCGAGCTCAACCGGCGCGCGACGGACGCGAAGCGTTCCGGAGGCCAGCGCCGCGCGGGCGATTTCGCACCCGGATGGATGATCGTCACGCCCCGCGGCACGTCCGCCGGAGGCACGTCAAGATCAAGATCTTCAGGATCGCACGGTACGCCGTAATAGCGGATCAGGCGGCACCAGCGCTGCACCTCGTGCTCGTCGTCGTGCCAGCCGGGACCGTCGGCGTGCCCGGCCGGGCGGCTGGCGAACGCCCACAGCTTGGCCGGGTGCAGCGCCTGGAGCCGCCGGTGCGACTCCGGACCGGATCCGTGCAGGTTGACCGCGATCTGCGGGTTGGCCGGCGCACCGGTCAGCGGTTCCAGTTCGGCGGCCGCGACCGTCCGGTCGATGCCCCCGATCGCGGAGATCAGCGGGGTGAGCCAGGCGGGGGCGGCCAGGCTCAGCGTCTCGCCGGGGAAGGCGGCGCGGAGCCCGCGCAGGGCGGGCACCGCGGTCGCCAGGTCTCCCACGCCGAGCGCGCGCAGGACGAGGATCACGGGTACGAGCTCTCCGTCTCCGCCGCCACGACGAGTTCCCGCACCGCGGAGCCGGCGGGCTGACTCAGGGCGAACATGACGGCGGCCGCCACGTTCGCCGGGTCGTTGAGGATCGCGTCCGGCCCCGGCTTGTACCGGTCGTCGCGCTCGTCGAAGAACTTGGTCCGCATGCCACCCGGGATGAGCAGCGTGACGCCGACCTCGCCGGCCAGTTCGGCGGCGAGGGCGCGGGTGAAGCCGACCACGCCGAACTTGGCGGCGCAGTACGCGGTGGCGTCGGAGACCGCCTTGATCCCCAGGGTGGAGGAGATCGTGACGATCCCGCCGTGCGACCGCTTCAGCTCCGGCAGCGCAGCCCGGATGACGGCGGCGGTGGCGAGCAGGTCGACGGCGACGATCCGGTCCCAGGTCTCGCCGGGGATGTCGGCGAGCGCGCCGGGCACGTCCATGCCGGCCGCGGTGACCACGCCGTCGATCGAGCCGCCGGCACGTTCGACCAGCTCACGGGTGGCGCGTTCGGCGGCCCGGCTGTCGGCCAGGTCGCACTCGGCCCACTGCACGCCGTCCGCGGGCGCCTGCCGGTCGATCACGTACGGTGTCCCGCCGGCCTTGATCACGGCGTCGACGACGGCGGCACCCAGGCCGCTCGAGCCGCCGGTGACGATGACTGATTCCATTCCCTACCTCCTGCTGCGTGCTTCGCTGATGGTTTTCGTGGTGGAACGGCCGTCCAGGTAGGGCACGATCACTGTCTGCCCGCCCCAGCGTTCGACCAGCTCGGTCTCGGGGAGGGAGTCGTAGTCGCCGCCCTTGACCCAGACGTCCGGGCGCAGCCAGGACAGCACCGGCTCGGGTGTCGGGTCGTCGAAGATCACGACGGCGTCGACGCAGTCCAGGGCGGCGAGCAGGCGGCTGCGGTCGGCCTGTGCGGTGAGCGGGCGGTCCGGGCCCTTCAGGCCGCGGACGGATTCGTCGCTGTTCAGGCAGACGATCAGGCAGTCGCCGAGGGAGCGGGCGGCGCGCAGGGTGGCCAGGTGGCCGGTGTGCAGCAGGTCGAAGCAGCCGCCGGTGGCGACGACGGTGCCGCCCTTGGCCCGTATCGCCGCCACCAACTGACCGGCCGCTTGCACGCCGACGCGCTCGATCGCGTCAGATTTGTCCGACATATCGTCGCCACGCCCGACATAAGCGCTGGCCGCCGCAACGGCTTCCTGCACCGCCTCGGAGACCAGGGCACCGCGGGCCAGAGCGACAGCCGCCGCGGCGGCGAAGCTGTCCCCCGCCCCGCACGTGTCGCCGCCGCTCACCCGGGGCGCCGGAATCACCAGCGGTGTCGTGCCCGAATGGCAGAGCACCGCACCCTGCGCACCCCTGGTCACCACCACCGCACCGGCCCGCCAGCGCTGCCGCAGCAGCTGCCCGGCGCGCTGGGCGGTGGCCAGGCCCGAACCGTTCCCGGCGTCACCGGCGAGGCGGCGCACCTCGCTCTCGTTCGGTGTCACCAGGCGCACGTTCGGCACCGGCGGCGGCCCGTTCGGGTGCGGATCCCAGACCACCGGTGCCTTCGCCGCCTCGATCGCGGCACGCAGCGCCGGGTGCCGCGCCACACCGCGCCCGTAGTCGCTGACCAGGATGGCCGAGGCCTCCCGCAGGACGTCGAGCACGGCCTGCGGGGCGTCGCCGGGCGGCTGCGGCTCGCCACCGCGGTCGAGGCGCAGCAGCACCTGACCGGCGGCGCGCAGGCGGATCTTCTCCGCGGTCGTGCCGGGCAGCGGGAGGGCGTACACCTCGATGCCCGCGGCCGTGAGCAGCTCGATCAGCCGGGCACCGGCGGCGTCCGGCGCGATGGCGGTGACGAGCGCGACCTCGTACCCGTGTGCGGCGGCCAGCAGGGCCGCCAGGCCCGCGCCACCCGGGCGCTCGGAGACCCGCTCCTCCTCGAGGACCGGTGCCGGCGCGTCCGGGGCGATCCGGCGGACGCTGCCGTCGACGTCGCGGTCGAGCAGGGTGTCGCCGACGATGACGAGCCTCATACCGCTGCCATCTCCTTCCGGTCGGCGTGCGAGAAAGGGAGCAGGTACCGGTCCAGGTAGGTGCACATCACGTGCACCGAGACCAGGTGCAGCTCCTGCACGACCTGGCTGTCCGGTGACGGGCAGCGCAGCGCCTGGTCGCAGGCCTCCGCGAGCGGGTTGGGCGCCTCGCCGACCATCGCCCAGGTGTGCAGGCCGAGTTCCCTGGCGGCCTCGGCGGCCCGGACCAGGTTGAGGCTGCGGCCGCTGGTGGACAGGAGCAGCAGCACGTCGCCGGGGCGGCCGTGCGCGCGGACCTGCCGGGCGAAGACCTCGTCGAAGCCGTAGTCGTTGCTGATCGCGGTGACCGCGGAGGAGTCCGGGGTGAGGGCGATCGCGGACAGCGGCATCCGCTCGTCGCGCAGCCGGCCGACGAGTTCGGCGGCGAGGTGCTGCGCCTCGGCCGCGCTGCCGCCGTTGCCGGCGACCAGCAGACGGCCGCCGCGCCCGAGGTGGCGGGCCAGGTGGGCGCCCCAGGCTTCCAGGATGGAGGCCTCTTCACGGTACGCCGAGAGCGCCTCCGCGAGTCCGTCCAAGTGACTGTCGAGGGGATTCACGCAGCGACCTCCAGGTCGGCGACGACGGAGTAGACGGCAGCAAGGCGTTCGGCGATGCGGGGCCAGGAGTAGGACGCGGCGGCCCGGTCGGCGGCGGCCGCGGCGTAGCCGTACCGGCGGACCTCGTCGGTCGCCAGCCGGCGCAGGGCCACACCGAGGGCGCGGGGGTCGTGCGGCGGCACCAGGTCGCCGGTGATCCCGTCGACAACGGTGTCGGTGAGGCCGCCGACCGCGGTGGCCACGACCGGCACCCCGCACGCCATGGCTTCCAGCGGTGTCAGGCCGAACGGCTCGTACCAGGGGGTGGCGGCAACGATGTCGGCCGAGCGGTACCACTGCGGCATCTCGTGGGCGGGCACCGCGCCGGCCAGGGTGACCCGGCCGCCCACCCCGCAGTGCTCGGCGAGGGCGCGCAGCCGGCGGGCGTACGGGTCGGCGTCCAGCTCCCCCGCCGGCGGGCCGCCCACCACGACGAGTTCCGCGTTCGGTACGACAGTCAGCGCCCGGATCGTGTCCTCGATCCCTTTGCGCTCCACCAGCCGTGCCACCGTGAGGATCCGGATCCGCCCCGCCGCCCGGGGCACCGCCGGTCCCCGCGTGCTGAACCGCTCCGTGTTCACCCCGGACGGCACCAGCTCCATCCGGGACCGCGGAACTCCCAGCCGGAGCAGCTCACCGATCTCGTCGCGGCACTGCACGATCACCCGGTCCACCGACCGGCCGAGGTGCCGCTCGTACCTGATCCGGCCCACCGGGCTGGTGTCCGCCGCTCCCTGGTGGCGCCGCTTCACCGAGCCGAGCGCGTGGAACGTCTGGAGCACCGGCACACCGCGTGCCCGCCCGGCTTCGAGGGCGGCCAGGCCGCTCATCCAGAAGTGGGCGTGCGCCACGTCCGGCCGCCACTGGTCCCGCCAGTCCCGCGCCATCCACTCGCCGAACGCACCCATGTACGGCAGCAGGTCGTCCTTCGGCAGCACCCCCGCCGGACCGGCCGGTACGTGCACCACCTCGGCCTGCTCACCGATCGGCACGACGGCGGGCAGGCCGGGGTCGTCCCGGCGGGTGTAGACGCGCACCTCGTGACCGCTGCCGGCGAGCGCCGCGGCCAGCTCGGCGACGTGCGAGTTCTGCCCTCCCGCGTCGACCCCGCCGAGCGCCGCGAGCGGGCTGGCGTGTTCCGAGATCATCGCGATGCGCATGTCTCCTCCTCCAGCAGCCGGTCCCAGTCCGCCAGGAACCGGTCCAGCCCGAACCGGGTGAGCGCGACCTGCCGGGCCCGGGCGCCGAGCCGGGCCGCCTCGTCCGGTTCGTCGATCAGCCACTGGGCCGCCTCGACGAGCGTGCTGACGCGGGTGGCGAGGATTCCCGCGTCGGCCGGGATCGCGTCGACCGCCTCGGTGGTGGCGAGGGCGATGACGGGCATGCCCATCTGCATGGCCTCGATCAGGCTCAGCCCCAGCGACGTCCACCGGCACAGGTGCAGGTACGCGCGCCGCCTGGCCACCTCGGCGTGCATCTCGTGCTGCGGCGGGTCCTCGTACGCGGTGATCCGCTCGTGGGTGAGGCCGCCGGCGCCCATGCCGAACACGTCCAGCGGCGCCACGCCGGTGAACCGCGGGAACAGGTCGGTGCCGGTGACCCGGCCGCGGCGTACCGGCTCGTTGGTGACGATCGCCAGCCGTTCCAGCTCGCCGGTCCAGCGGGCTTTCGGCTCGACGATGCCGTGCTCGATCACCGTGGTGCGGGTGGCTCCGCAGTCCCAGAACAGCTCGTTGAAGTGGGTGACGTGGGCGATCAGCACGTCGTCGCGGTCGGCGAGCGGGTGCCGGCTGAACGGCACGTCGCCCTTGGGCGTGTTGTGCTCCACGTAGATCACCGGGACGTGCGGCGGGATCAGGTCGAGTTCCTCGGGCCGCTGGGCGATCGCCACGTCGATGTCGCGGATCTCGTCGAGCGGGAGCTCCTCGACGGTCTCCGGCCAGTCGAAGGTCCGAGCGCGGCCGCGGCCCCAGGCGTCGCGGTCGTTGTTGACCGGCACCAGGTAGCGGTGTTTGCCCTGGACGAACGAGGTGGTCCAGGAACCGTGCACGTGCCAGAGCAGGATGTTCACGCGACAGCCACCTTCTCTTGCGGATGCGGGGCGGTCACGCCGATCCGGCGCACCGCCTTCAGGACGTCCCGCGGCTCGACGGTTGCCAGGCAGGGGTGGCCGGGTACCGGGCAGCGGGTGGCGCGGGTGTCGCGGCAGGGTGCGGCGGGGTCGCCGAGCCGGACCGCGGGCACTCGGTAGGGACCCCACTGGCCATACGGCACGGTGGGTGCGTACAGGCTGATCACGGGCGTGCCGACGGCCGCGGCGAGGTGCGCCGGGCCGGTGTTGGCGACGATCAGGCAGGCGGCGCCGGACAGCAGCGTGGCCAGGTCCGCGAGCGACATCGGCCCGGCGTCCGTGCCCGCGGTGCCGGCGACGAGGGCCGCGAGCTGCCGCTCCCCCGGGCCGCCGGTGACCAGGACCCGGTGCCCCTCGGCGGCGAGCGCGGCGACGATCCGGCGCAGGTTCTCCGGCGGCGCGGAACGGGCCTCGCAGCTCGCTCCGGGATGGACCACGAGATGACCGCCGCCGGTCATCCTCGGTGCGGTCACCTTCAGGCCGCCGTCGTCGCCTTCGGCGAGCGAGAACCCTGCCGCTGCCGCGACGCTGAGGGCACGTTCCGCTTCGGGCAGACCCTGGGGTACGCGGTGCCTGACGTCGAGAAGCGACCCCGGATAGTCCTCGCTGATCGCCGTGATCCGGCCGACCCCGGCGGTGCGCAGCAGCAGGGCCAGCGGCAGCGCGGACTGGTGGAACGACGTGAAGACGACCGCCTCGTCCGCTCCGGTGGCCCGCAGCCGCTCGGTGAGAGCCCGCATGTCGTCCGCGGCGACCGGCCCCGGCTCGGGGTCGATCCACGGCAGGCGCCACTCGACGATCTCGTCCACGCCGGGCAGCAGCTCGGCGGCGGACCGGCCGCGCGGGCCGCAGAGCAGCACCACCCGGTCGGCACCGGCCTTGAGGGCACGGATCGCCGGCCCGGTGACCAGCACGTCGCCGGCCGAGTCCGAGCGGACCGCGAGGACCGTGCGCGGGCGGGCCGGCCGGGCCGCCGGGGTGAGCAGCGCCCGGCGGCTCAGGATCAGGCCGGCGGCGGCGGGCAGGTCGGCGGCGCGGTGCGGGCCGGCCGCCACCTCGGCCGCCAGCGTGACATCGGTCGGCACCAGGATGCCGGTGGCACCCGCCGCGAGCGCGGCTTCCATGTCGCGGCCGATGTCGCCGACCACCACGCACCGGCCGGGAGTGGTGCCGAGGGCGGCGGCGGCCGCGAGGACCATGCCGGGCGCGGGCTTGCGGCACGGGCAGCCGGCTGTGTCGTCGTGCGGGCACACCTGCCAGGTGTCGAACGGGCCGAGCAGCTCGTCGACACGGTGGTTCACCGCGTCCATCTGATCGGCGGTGAACCGGCCCCGGGCCAGGCCGGACTGGTTGGTGACCACGCCGAGCCGCAGCCCGGCGGCGCGCAACCGGCCGACGGCCTCCTCGGCGCCGGGCATCAGGCGGACCAGCTCGGGGTCGCCGTTGTACGGCACGTCGACGACGAGGGTGCCGTCCCGGTCGAAGAGAACCGCGTCGTAGAGGGGCTCACTCACCGGCCGGCCTCCACGGGCTCGCTGCCCAGCAGGGAGGCGGGAGCGGGCATCGGCCGCGCGCCGCGCCAGCGGAACCAGCCGCGCAGCCAGTGGGTGACCGCGACCGGCGGGATCGCCACGCTGCTCAGCAGCATCGTGGTGACCTCGCGGGGATCGCGCGGGCCGGGTGCGATGCGGGCGGCGGCGAACTCGGCGGTGCCGGCGGCCCAGGCTGCCGCGGCGACACCTGCCGCGGCGGACCAGCCGCGACGGCCGGTGACCAGGCCGGCGGCGGTGCAGCCGAGCGCCGCGATCCCGGCGGCGGTCACCGCGGCGTGCCGGTGGCGGCGTCCCGGCGGGACGTTCAGCACGGTACGCCAGCGTGGACCGTAGAGGCGGCGCAGCAGCGCGTCGTCGGCATTGCCCCGCTGCGTCCGTACGCTGATCCAGCGCTGCTCCGCCCGTACCGGATGGGTTGCCGATCTCAGGCCGGGCCGCAGCTCGAAGCCCGCCTCCCGCACCCGGTGGGCCAGCTCCGCGTCCTCGCGGAAGGCCCGCGGCAGACGCTCGTCGAAGCCGCCGGTGCGCTCCAGCGCGACGCGGCGATAGGCCATGTCCGCGGTGATCCACTCGCCGTCCGCGAGGCCCGCGGTGACCCGCTCCCAGTCGGTCGGCCGCCGGTCCGCCGGCAGCGGAACCCGGATCACGCCCTGCACTCCCCCGACCCGCGGTCCCGCGTCGCGCAGGTCGGCGACCAGGTCGGTGGCCCAGCCGGGACGCGGCCGCACGTCGTCGTCGAGAAACGCCACCCACTCGTGGCGCGCGGCCCGCCAGCCGATGTTGCGGGCCGCCGCCGGACCGGCGGCCCGGCCCGGCAGGATCCGCGCGCCGCTGACGGTCAGCGGGTCCGCCCGCTCGGCCCGGTCGTCGACCAGGATCAGCTCCATCCCGGCGGGCAGCGGGCCCAGTGCCGTGAGCAGCTCGTGCAGGCTGGGCCGCCCCAGCGTGGGTATGACGACGGAGATGCCCGTCATCGCACCTCCCGGTCGGACTCTGCGCGGTAGGCCTGCGCGCGGTGCACCGCGAACGGGCCGATCGCGAGCAGGTCGACGGGCGCGGAGCCGAATAGCTCGAGGGCCTCGCGCGGCGTGTCGACCATCGGGCGGCCGGCGGTGTTGAGCGACGTGTTGATCACGACGGGCAGGCCGGTGAGCCGCTCGAACTCGGCGAGCATCTCGGCCACCAGCGGCTCGGTCTCGGTGTGGACGGTCTGCACGCGGGCGGTGCCGTCGACGTGCGTGACAGCAGGGATGCGGTCCTTCCATTCCGGCTTCACCCGGTGCACGAAGAGCATGTACGGGCTGGGGTAGACGCCGGTGAAGATGTCGGCGAAGCGTTCCGCGCGGACCATCGGGGCGATCGGGCGGAACTGCTCGCGGCCTTTCACGTCGTTCATCCGGGTCTGGGTGTCCGGGTCGCCGGGGTGGGCCAGCAGCGAGCGGTGGCCGAGGGCGCGCGGGCCGTACTCGCTGCGGCCCTGGTACCAGGCGACGATGCCGTTGCGCGCGAGCACCTCGGCGGCCGCGGTGGCGATCGACTCCGGCCGCTCGTAGGGCACTGCCGCCCGCTTCAGCTCGGCCTCGAGCTCGTCGTCGGACCAGCCGCGGCCCAGCGCCGCGCTGCCGAACGGGATGTGCCGCCCGGTGACGGCGAGCGCGGCGCCGAGGGCGGTGCCCGCGTCACCGGCGGCCGGCTGCACCCAGACCCGCTCGAACGGGCCCTCGGCGGCGATCCGGGCGTTCGCCACACAGTTCAGGGCGGTGCCGCCGGCCATCGTCAGCGTCGTCAGGCCGCCGGACGCCTCGTACGTCCAGCGGGCCAGGTCGAGCAGCACCTCTTCGAGGCGGATCTGCACGCTGGAGGCCAGGTCGGCGTGTGCCTCGGTCATCTCGCCGTCGGCGGTGCGCGCCTTGGCGAGGGCGTCCCAGTCGATGCGCTCGACGGTGAAGCCGCCGTCGTCGTTCGCGTGGACCAGGTCACGCAGCAGGCCGAGGAACTTCGGGCGGCCGTACGAGGCGAGGGCCATCACCTTGTACTCGTCGCTGGAGTGCATGAACCCCAGGTGGCGGGTGAGGTCCTCGTAGAGCAGGCCGAGCGAGTGCGGCAGCTCCTGGCTGCGGAAGGTCTCCAGCTGACCGTCCCGGTACGCCCCGGCGAGGTGGCTCGCGGACTCACCGCGCCCGTCCAGGACCAGGACCGCGCTGGGCTCCTCGACGCTCAGCCCGGCCGACGCGGCGTGCGCGACGTGGTGCGGGACGAACCGCACCTGGTCGGGGTCGAGGCCGGGAAGCGCGGTGGCCAGGAACTGTGGTGCCCGGCGGGCGTAGTCGACCCGCAGGTGGTCCCACGGGTCACTGGCGGCGAGCCCGGCCGACTCCTGGCACAGCGCCGGGTCGAAGGAGTAGGCCACCGCGTCCAGGTCACCCGGCCGCAGGCCCGCCTCCCGCAGGCACCACGCCGCGGAGAGTTCGGGAAGCTCCCAGGCGGAGAACGGCACGGGCCGCTTGCCGTGCTTGCGGCGGCTGAACCGTTCCTCCTCCGCCGCGGCGATCACACGACCGTCGACGATCACGGCAGCCGATGGATCGTGGAAGATCGCGTTGATTCCGAGAACTCGCATGGCGGGGCGGTTACCCCAGTTTTTTGCAAGTACGCACATGATCATCGACTTCCCGCAAAACCATCCCTCAGGACGAGAATTCGGGGTTCACCTGCACTGATCCTCAACCTCCGAAACAAGATAGTTGCCGTATGTCACGTTTCTATGCGATGCAGTGGGGAACACCGGGCCGCATGCGTGAGGTAGAGCAGCTCATCGATGGTCATTGGGGTCCTGGCAGCGGCGGGCGGACGCTGACTGTTACGGATCCACGGGACGGCACGCCGGTCACCCGGGTGCCGGTCTCCTCCGAAGCGGACGTTGCCGCCGCGGTCAAGGCCGCCCGCGCCGCCGCACCCGGCTGGGCCCGCACCGCACCGGCCGCCCGGGCCGCCGCCCTGCACGCCGCCGCCACCGCCGTCGAGGCCGCGGCGGACGAGCTCGCCGAGATCATGGCCGCCGAGATGGGCAAGCCGGTCGACGGCGCCCGGGACTCGATCGGGGCCGGCGTCGGCACCCTGCGCCAGTACGCCGAACTCGGCGCCGTCCACCGTGGGCGCACCCTGGCCGGTGACAGCGCGGCGATCGACCTGATGGCGTACGCGCCCCGCGGCGTCGTCGCGGTGATCACCCCGTGGAACGACCCGGTCGCGGTCTCGCTCGGCCTGCTCGGCGCCGCCCTGGTCACCGGCAACACCGTCGTGCACAAGCCGAGCGAGCGCACCCCCGGCACCGGCTGGCGGCTCGCCCGGCTGCTCGCACCGCACTTCCCGGAGAACGTGCTGACCCTGGTCAACGGCGACGGGCCGGTCGGCGCCGCGCTCGCCGCGGCGGAGGTCGACGTGGTCGCCCACGTCGGCTCCACCGCCACCGGGCGGGCCATCGCGGCAGCGTGCGCGGTGACCGGGGCCAAGGCCCTGCTGGAGAACGGCGGCAGCGACCCGGTGATCGTCGACGCCGGTGTCGACCCGCGGTGGGCGGCGCAGCAGGTGGCGCTCGGCGCGTTCGTCAACTCGGGGCAGATCTGCGTGGCTGTCGAGCGGGTCTACGTGCACTCCTCGATCTCCGGCGCTTTCGTGGACGCGCTGGCTGAGGAGGCTTCCCGCTGGTCCGCCGAGATCGGGCCGCTCGTCGATGAGCAGCTGCGCACGCTGGTCGACGCGCAGGTGCGGGAGGCCGTCTCGGCGGGGGCGCGGGTGGTCTGCGGCGGTGAGGTGCCGGAGGGGCCCGGTGCGTTCTACCCGCCGACCGTTCTCGCCGACTGCACCGACGACATGGCGGTGGTGCGGGAGGAGACCTTCGGGCCGGTGGCGCCAGTGGTCACCGTGGACTCGTTCGAGTCGGCGCTCCAGCGGGCGGCCGATTCGCCGTACGGCCTCGCCGCGACCGTGCTCACCACCTCGATGAGCCACGCGCAACAGGCCTGGCGCGAGCTGCCGGCCGGCACCGTGAAGATCAACGCGGTCTTCGGCGGTGCGCCGGGCGGTGCCGCACATCCGCGCCGCGGCAGCGGACAGGGCTTCGGGTACGGTCCTGAGCTCCTCGACGAGATGACAGTGACCAAGGCCGTCCACATCGAGGCGCCCCCCTCCGGCTGGTAGGACCGGGTTAGCCTGCGGCGTGGGAATCCTGGAGGACGTCCTCGCCGAGGCCACCGCCGACCCGGGCGTGCGCGGCCTGATCCTGACCGGCTCGCACGCCCGCGGCCTGGCCGGCCCGCACTCGGACCTGGACGTCACGCTCGTCGTGGACACCCAGGAAGAGCCGTGGCGGCACCGGGTCCGCAACGCCGACCTCGACGAGACGGTGTGCACCGCCGGCGCGCTCGCCGACACCTCGGTGCACTGGATCCGCTACGGCTTCCGCGGTGCCCGGGTGCTGCTGGACCGGCTGGACGGCGGGATCGCCGCCCTGGTGGAGCGGCAGGCTATCCCCTCCCCCGACGAGGCCACCGCGGCGGCACGGACGAACCTCGACGGGTACGTCAACCAGCTCTACCGCGCGGTCAAGAGCCACCGCGACGGGTTCGCCGCGGTCGCCCGCCTGGACGAGATCGAGGCCGTCCCGTGGCTCCTCGAAACGGTGTTCGCGCTGCACGGACGGTTACGGCCGTACAACAAGTACCTGCCGTGGGAGCTGTCGGCGTACCCCCTGCCCGGCTCCTGGAACAGCGCTCTCGACCCGGCCGCCCTGCCGGCCGCCGCCCTCCGCCTCTTCCCCGCGGTCGCGGCCCTGGCCCGCGACCACGGCCACGGCGACGTCCTCGACAGCTGGGGTTCCGACATCGAGCTGATCCACACGATGGCAGACTCCTGACGTGTTCGATCAGCCGCTGCGCACCCAGTTCGACGCCTTCCTCGACGAGCACCGCCGTGCGCTCACCGCCTCGCTCGACGGCCTCACCGAGGAGCAGGCCCGGCGCTCGCTGGTGCCGTCCCGCACCACACCGCTGGGCCTGGTGAAGCACGCCACCTTCGTGGAGCGGGTCTGGTTCGACGAGGCGATCACCGGCCGCTCCCGCGCCGAGATCGGCATCCCCGCCACCCCGGACGAGTCGTTCGTCCTCACCGGGACCGACACCGTCGCCTCGGTCCAGCAGGCCCACCGCGACGCCTGCGAGGCCTCCCGGCAGGCCACCGCCGGCCTGACGCTGGACGACCTGCTGCTCGGCAACCGGCGCGGTCCGCTGCCGCTGCGCTGGGTCTACCTGCACGTGCTGCGCGAGCTGGCCCAGCACTGCGGCCACGCCGACATCCTCCGCGAACAGATCCTCAGCGGCGGGGTCCACTACCCCGCGACCGGCTCCAGCTCGTCAGCCGCCGCGAGCCGCTGAAGATCGGCCTCCACGCCCGGGGGCAGCGGCCGCCGGTGGCGCAGGGCCCACGGCAGTGCCCGCACCGCATCCCACACCGCCGCCGGTGACTCCGGCAAGGCTCCGGTCACCGTCCGGGCGACCACGGCCGGCGGGCGGCGCAGCAGGGCGGTCAGCATCCGGTTGCGGGTCTCGATCCGCCGGCGGGCGCCGCCGTCACGGCCGGCCGGGAGCGGGAAGTGCCGCACCTCCAGGGCCGGGTCGTAACACAGCCACCAGCCCGCGGCGGCCAGGTCCATCGCCAGGAGAGCTTCCTCCCCGTACACGAAAAGACGTGGCTGGAAACCGCCCGCCGCGAGAAACGCCTCGCGCCGGACCACGACGGCGCAGGAGAGAAAGCCCAGCACGGACGGGCCGGGTGCGCCCGGCGGGATGCCGATCGGCGCGGCGGCCATGGCCTGTGAGACCGGGTCGGTGCGGCCCTCGGGCCCGATCAGCACGCGCGCGGTGACCAGGCCGAGCCGGTCGTGGGTGTCCATCAGGGCGGCGGCGCGGTCCAGTGAACCCGGCGACCAGTACGAGTCGTCGTCGGCGAAGGCCACGTACGGCGTGGTGGCCCGCCGTACCCCCTCGTTGCGGGCCGCCGCGCCCCGGTTCTCGCCGAGCCGCACCACCTCGACGGCGGGGAACGCGGCCTCGACCGCGTCCGGCCCGCCGTCGGTGGAGCCGTTGTCGACGAGGATCACCGGCGCCCGGTGTTCCGGCAGGGTCTCGAAGAGACGGTCCCGCCGGTTCCGGGTCGCCACGACCACGGTGACCCGGTCGGTCACCGGTCGCCCAGCTGGTCGCGCAGTTCCTTGGCGAAGAAGTCGAAGAAGCCGTCCGGGTCGGGGCCGGCGTTCATCAGCACGACGTGGTCGTACCCGGCGGTGGTGTACTCCCGGATCGCCTCGACGTAGCGGGCCGGGTCGGGGCCGGCGGTGACCAGCTCACGGACGTCGTCCTCGGTGACCGTGGCCGAGGCCGCCTCGAAGTTGACCGGGTTGGGCAGTTCGGACATCACCTTCCAGCCGGTGACCATCCAGCGGCTGGTCCGGTGCGCCTCGGCGATCGCGGCCTGCTCGGTGGGCGCCCACGCGACCGGGACCTCGGCGTACTTCGGCCCGGTGCCGCCCGCCGCGGTGAACGTCTCGACCAGGTCGGCGCGCGGCTCGGTGGCGAACAGGCCGCTGCCGTGGGTGGCGGCCAGCTCCGCGGCCGACTTTCCGCCGGCGGCGACCGCGATGGCCGGGAGCTTCTCCGGCAGGTCGAAGACGCGGGCGTCGTCGAGTTGCAGGTGCTTGCCCTCGTACGACTGGTAGCCGCCCTGCCAGAGCAGGTTGATGATGTCCAGGGCCTCGGTGAGCCGCTCGTGGCGCTGCCTGACGCTGCCGAAGCCGGACCCGACGATGTGCTCGTTGAGCCGCTCGCCGGAGCCGATGCCCAGCGTGAACCGGCCGTCCGAGATGATCGCCAGGGTGGCCGCGGCCTGCGCGATGATCGCCGGGTGGTAGCGCACCGACGGGCAGGTCACGCCGGTCGCGAGGCCGAGCGTACGGGTCTTGACCGCGATGGCGCTCAGCACGTTCCAGGCGAACGGGGAGTGCCCCTGCACGTCGAGCCACGGGTGATAGTGGTCGCTGATCTCGACGAAGTCGAAGCCGGCCTGCTCGGCGCGGACGGCCTGGTCGATCAGGTCCTTCGGGCCGAACGCCTCGGCCGCCAGTTTGTATCCGATTCTCATGGTGCACGCGATTCCCGAGTTCCACCGGCACAAACGCTTCCGGACGCCAAGAAGGGCGGCCGTCGGCCGCCCTTCTTACACCTGCGGGTCGATCAGGAGGTCGCGGCCTGCTTGGTCTGGTCGCGGACGTCCTGCGCGTCGGAGCGCGCCGTCTCCTTGGTGGTCTGCGCGGCGTCGCGGGCGGTCTCCTTGAGCTCGCCGGCCGCCTGCTGCACGGTGCCGCCGAGGTCCTCCTTGAGGTCGCTCGCCACGTCCTTCACCTTGTCGGTGAGGTCGCCGCTGTGCTCCTTGATCTGCTGGCCGGCCCGCTTCTCGGCGTCGGTGACCGGGATCAGCGAGGAGGCCAGCAGGCCGACACCGAAGGCGATGATGCCCGCGGCGATCGGGTTGCCCTGCGCCTGGGAGGCGATCGCCTGCGGCGCGGACCGTACCGCGTCCGCGGCGCCGTGTGCCGCCTCGCCGGCCTTGTCGCTGAGCTGCGACGCCTTGTCACTGGCGGTGCTCGCCAGGCCCGACGCCTTGTCGCTCGCCGTGCTCGCCAGGTTGGACGCCTTGTCCTGCACGGCGTACCCGGTGTCCTGCGTGGTGCCCATGACCTTCTCCTTCACCGCGGTCCAGCGCCGCCGGGCTACCTGGCGGGGGTTTGTCTTTTCAGCGAGCAGGTCGACGTCACGCGTCAGCGAGGCACGCGTGTTCTCGATGTTCTGCCTCAGCCGGTCGGGTTCTTCAGCCATTGGGCGTCCTCCTTCAAAGTTTCCGCGGTGCGGCGCGGCACCGGGTCGACGGTCTTGAGCTTCTTGCGGCCGTTGACGAAGAGAACGGCGCCGATGGCGGCCCAGACGAGGCCGACGATGAGCGCGGCCCAGCCGGAATCCATCACGTTGGACAGGCCGAAGACGATCGCGAAGCTCAGCAGCACCACGGACAGGTAACCGGCGAACCCGGCGCCGCCGAGCATCCCGGCGGCCTTGCCCGCCTTGGTGGCCTCCTGCTGAATCTCGGCCTTGGCCAGCGCGACCTCCTGCCGGAACAGCTCCGACAGGTCGTTGCTGATGTTGCCGATGATCTCGCCGATCGAGGTCTCGGCGACCTGCTCGTCGCGGTACGGGGTGCTCATGACCGCCGCTCCGGGTCACCCGGCAGGTAGGTCTCCTCCACGACGGCCGGGGTACCGGTGCCGGTCGCGCTGTACGCCGTGGTCGCCGGGGTGACGTATCCACTGTCGGTGGTGTCGTAGGCGCCCGTGCCGTAGGCGGCGGTGCCGTACCCACCCGTCGTGGTCGCCGGAGTGGTCTCGGGCCGGCTCACGAACGCGTCGGTGCCGGGCTTGCCGGCGTCACCGTCGGCCTTCGCGACGCTCTTGCCGAGCCGTCCGACCACGAAACCGGCGGCCAGCGCGGTGGCGAGGAAGGCGCCGGGGCGGCGGCGGGCGAAGTCCTCGACCTCGCGGAGCACGCCGTCGGGGCCGTTGCGGTCCAGGTAGTCGGCGAACTGGCGGCCACCCTCGGCCACCCGGGCGACGACCGCCGCGGCCGGGGAGTCGTCCCGGTCCGCGCGCATCTCGTCGAGGTGGTCGGCGGTCTGCCGGATGCTGCCGACAAGGCGCTGGCTCTGGCCGTGTGCCTGCTCGCCGAGCTTGCCGCGTACCTCGGAGGCGACGTTGCGGGCCTGGGTGCGCGCCTCGGCGCCGACCCGCTGGGCCTGCTCCTTGGCGGTGTCCTTCACGTCCGCGGCGGCCTGGCCGGCCGACTCGCGAGCCTGACCCGCGACCTGACGCGGCTTCGACGTCTCGCTGGCGCCACCGGCGGCGTGGCGCGGAGTCTCCGTGACCGGGTATGCGGGCGTGGTCGGGTATTCGGTGCCGTAGGCGGGCTGCGGCGGCACGTCGACCGGATCTGTGGCGCGGTCACTCATGGGTTCCTCCGTAAGGGGTGTTGGCTCTGGCCGTTGTGCTCACCCCCCTCAGCTACCCTGTTGATCTGCGTTGATTCCTCTCCGCTTGTGACTAATAACGCAAAAACGCAGAACCATAAAATCGCAGTTCAGGGGTACGGCGCGCGCGCACGATCCACTTTCACCATTGGCCTTCCGGGGCCTTTGTTAAGGTCCCCCCGTGAGTGAGCACAGCGGCGCGCGGGTCATCGGCGGCCGGACGTTCGACTTCTCCCGCCGGGTCGTCGTGATGGCGATCGTGAACCGCACGCCCGACTCGTTCCACGACAGAGGCAGCACGTTCGCTCTGGAGAGAGCCACCGAGGCGGTCCGGGCGGCCGCCGCCGACGGCGCCGACTGGATCGACATCGGCGGCGTGCCGTTCGCCCCCGGCCCGGAGGTCTCCGTCGCCGAGGAGCTCGACCGGGTGCTTCCCGTCGTCGAGGCCGCGCGCGACCTGGCCGTGGTCTCCGTGGACACGTTCCGCCCGGAGGTGGCCCGCGAAGTGATCAAGGCGGGCGCCGGAGTCGTCAACGACACGTCCGGCCTGCGCGATCCGGCGATGGCCGACGCGGTCGCCGGTACCGGCGCCCAGCTGGTGATCTGTCACAGCCTGGCGGCGCCGCGCACCCTGCACCCCCGTCCACAGTACGGCGACGTCACCGCCGAGGTGAGCGCGTTCCTGCGGGACCGGGTCGGGCTGGCGCTCTCCCGGGGCGTCCGGCCGGACCAGATCATCATCGACCCCGGTCACGACCTGAACAAGAACACGTACCACTCGCTGGAGATCACCCGGCGGCTCGACGAGATCGCGGCGATCGGCTACCCGATGCTGGCGGCACTGAGCAACAAGGACTTCATCGGCGAGACCCTGGACCGGCCGCAGCGGGAGCGGCTCGCCGGGACGCTGGCCACCGTGGTCTTCTGCATTCTGCGCGGCGCCCGGATCATGCGGGTGCACGATGTCCGCGCGGCACACGACGCGATCCGCATGACCGAGGCGATGCTGGGGTGGCGGGAACCTGCCTACACCCGGCACAACATGGACTGATCAGCCCGGCCTTCCGCCCTTTGCCCGGCCGTATTGCCCGGCTGTCAGTGCGGCCTTTTGCCCGGTTCAGCCCTCCGGCATCGTTTGCAGGAGCTCGACGGCCCAGGGCGGCAGCGGGACGGGGTCGGAGCCGAGCACCCGCATCGAGCCGAGCACGGTGATCAGCATGCCCATCGCGAAGAAGTCCCGGACCTCGGCCGGCTCCGCGCCGGTCAGGTCCCGCACGACGGTGTAGAGCCGCCCGTAACACTCGCGCACCGCGTCGCCGATCACCGGGTCGCCCGCCGCCGCGTAGCCGTGCAGCAGCACCGCCAGCAGCTCCCGCTCGGCGAGCAGGTCCTTGTAGGCGTGACCGAGGGAACCCAGAGTCGGCTCCGCACCCGCGGCGGCCCGCCATTTCTCCTCGATCCGGTCGCCCGCGTAGCGCAGCGTGGCGAGGAACAGCTCCTGCTTCGTCCCGAAGAGCCGGACCACGTAGGGCTGGGAGACACCGGCGAGCCGGGCGACCTGATCGGTGGTCGACCCCGCGTAGCCACCCTCGGCGAAGACCTTGACGGCGGCCGCGACGAGCTGCACGTGGCGTTCCTGAGCGGTGAGACGGGTCCGGGTCATGTTGACAGGTTATCAGTCGATGCTTACCGTGCTTAGTTATCAGTGGATAACAACTTAGGGGAAGTCGTGGCCACTCTCGCACCCGTTCGTCCCGCTTCTCGGACCCGGCCGCTGGCACTCGTGCTCGCCGCCGTCGGCATCCCGACCTTCATGGGCTCACTCGACAACCTCGTCGTCAGCACCGCCCTCCCGGTGATCCGCACCGACCTCGGCGCCTCGATCACCGACCTGCAGTGGTTCGTCAACGCGTACACGCTGCCGTTCGCGGCCTTCCTTCTCACCGCGGCCGCACTCGGCGACCGGCTGGGCCGCAAGCGGATGTTCCTGGCCGGCATCGCGCTGTTCACGATCGCCTCGGCCGCCGCCGCGCTCGCCGCCGAACCGTGGCAGCTCACCGCCGCCCGCGCCGTGCAGGGCATCGGCGGCGCCGCGATCACCCCACTGTCACTGACCCTGCTGGCCGCCGCCGTCCCCGACCGCCTGCGCAACGCCGCGGTCGGCATCTGGGGCGGCATCACCGGCCTGGGCGTCGCGGTCGGCCCGGTCGTCGGTGGCGCCGTCACCGAGGGCCTCGACTGGAACTGGATCTTCTGGGTCAACGTGCCGATCGGCGTCGTCGCGCTGATCCTGGCGGCCGTCGTGCTCGACGAGTCCCGCGGCGGCGCCCGCCGCCTCGACCCGCTCGGCCTGGTCCTCTCCGCGAGCGGCATGCTGCTGCTGGTCTGGGGCATCGTCGACGGCCCCGAGCACGGGTGGACCACCGGCCGGGTGCCACTCATGCTGGCCGCGGGCGCCGCGCTGATCACCGGGTTCCTTCTCTGGCAGGCCCGCAACCGTACGCCGATGCTGCCCCTGCATCTCTTCAAGTCCCGCGCGTTCAGCCTGGTCAACGTCGTCACCCTGACGTTCTCGGCCGGTGCCTTCGGCGCGGTCTTCCTGCTCGCCCAGTTCTTCCAGGTGGTGCAGGGTCTCAGCCCGCTCGACGCCGGCCTGCGCACCCTCCCCTGGACCGCCGCCCCGATGATCGTCGCGCCGCTCGCCGGCATCTTCGGCGCCCGCCTCGGCATGCGCAACCTGATCCTCGCCGGCCAGGTCCTCCTCGCCACCGGCATCCTCTGGATCGGCCTCGCCACCTCGACCGACGTCACCTACGGCCGCCTGGTGGTCGCCTTCCTCCTCGCCGGCATCGGCATGGGCCTGACCTTCGCCCCGATCAGCACCGTCACCCTGGCCAGCGTCACCGAGCCCGAACGCGGCGTAGCCTCCGGCACCAACAACACGATCCGCGAATTCGGCGTCGCCGCCGGTGTCGCCGCCCTCTCCTCCATCTTCAGCACCTTCGGCGGCTACACCTCCCACGCCTCCTTCGTCGAGGGCCTGACTCCCGCCGTCCTCACCGGCGCCGCCATCATCGCCACCGGCGCCGTAGTAGCCGCCCTACTCCCCCGCCACCCCTAACTCAGCTGGCGCCCAGCGGTGCCTTTTCGCGCCGGACACACCGCTCACGCCCAGCCCACGAATTCAGCTGGCACTGAGCGGCGCCTTTCCCCGCCCGGGACGCCGCTGGCGCCCAGCCGACCGGCCCGGCTGGCGCTCAGCGGCGCCTTTTCGCGGCTGGGGCACCGCTCACGCCCAGCCGACCGGCCCGGCTGGCGCTCAGCGGCGCTTTTTCGCGGCTGGGGCGGTGCTGGGAGCCGGCGCGGGGTGGACGCGGGGCGGAAACATCGGTGAACGGAATGTGGGCTGACTGTTGCACTGAGGCAACATGGCTGCAACGATGACCATCAATTCCGCGCCTTCGTGGGTTCACCGCGAGGACACCGGCACCGTCCTCGCCGGTAATCCCGCCTCGCTGTGCCCACTCCCCGCCGGCGCCGGACCACGGGTCACCGGACGTTCCCCGGTGACACGAAGGGCTGCGTGTGCCGGACCTCCGACCGGCACACGCAACCCCACCCCCGCCGGACGAATCCGCGGGCAGCAGCGAGATCTGCGCGGATCAGCCGATGTGCACCCAGATGTCGTCGAGGGTGCCGTGGAACTGGTCGTTGTCGGCGCCGACGCCCTTGCCGCCCACGGTGAACGGGTGGGTCGTGCCGACAGCGAGCTCCGCGGGGACGGCGACACCCGCCTCCAGGCGATCGTCGACCAGGATGGACAGCGTCGGGCCGGTGCGGCGGCACTCCAGGGAATGCCACTTGCCGTCGGCGACCGAGGTGCGGCTGCGCGCCACGTACGCCGTGCCCCCGGTCTTGTCGCTCATCCCGCAGCTCGGCTTACCGGACAGCCCGTCGACCTGGAGCTTGTACTGGCCGCCGCCGGTCGAGTAACCCTTCTGCATGATGTTCTCGCCGCGCCCGGTCTCCGCCGGGGAGAGCAGGACGCCCGCGCCGTATCGCAGGGGCCGGGTGCCCGGGTTGAGGTCGGTGGTGTCGCCGGCCTGGAGGATGAGGCGCGGGCAGGTGGTGCCGGCGCACTTCGCCGGGAAGCGCAGCGCCTGCCCGTTGCCGTGCGCGACCAGCGAGGGCGTGCCGCCGTTGCGGGTGACCGCGCGCAGCAGGTGGCCGTGCCCGGAGCCGTCGTCGAAGGTGCCGTCCGCGATCGTGGTGTCGAAGTTGTAGGACGCCACGAACGCCGAGGCAGCCACCGGGCCCGAGGAAGCATCCGAGCCGGCGGGTGCGGCAGGATCGGCAGGGCCGGCGGGTGTGGCAGGGACCAGCGCCTCCTGCCGCGGGGTGACACCGGTGAACGCCGCATACCGCTTGCGGCCGACCCCGCCGACCGTGGTGAAGTCGCCGACCGCGCTGACCGCGCCGAGCGGCTTGCTGGCGGCCAGCTGCCGGGTGCCGGCGACGCCGTTGGCCAGCGGTGACCACTCGAGCAGATTGCCCTCGCGGTCGACGGCGGCCAGTTTGCCGCGGACCACGGAACCGTCGGTGCAGATGCCGCGGGCACCGTTGTTGGTGGTGGTGCACGCCTTGTCGAAGTGGCCGCCGACGTAGACGACGTCGTCGAGGACGGTCACCGCCTGGGCGTCGCCGTCGAAGACCCGGGTCCAGCGGGTCTCACCGGTACGGGTGTACGAAACGGCCCGCCCGCCCTGCCCGCCGAGCGCCGCGTACACACCGTTGTCGTGGGCGGAGAGCGCGAAGACCTGCGACACCGGCCTCGGTACGAATCCCCGGTCGAGAACGCCGGTGGCCGGGTCGACGGCGCTGAGCCGCAGGGTGGAGCTGAAGCTGTTGGTGCGGTGGAACCGGCCGCCGAGGTAGACCCGGTCGGCGGAGACGGCGAGCGCGTTCACGGTGTCGTCGGTGCTCGGCGCCCAGGTGTCCAGAGCGCCCGTGGCCAGGGTGAACGCGGCCAGGTTGGTACGCGCCACCCCGTCGACCGAGGTGATCCGGCCGCCGAGGTAGAGCCGCCCGTGCCCGGTGGCCAGGGCGTTCGGCTGGCCGAGAACGGTGTGCCGCATCGCCGTGAGCCGCCCGTCCGCGGCACCGATGCCGGCCACCGCGTCGCGGGCCTCGCCGTTGACCCGGTCGAAGTCGCCGGCGGCGTAGACGACGTCACCGTCGACGGCGAGCGCGCGCACGTTCGCGTCGGCGGCCGGTTTCCAGTCGAGGAGGGCGCCGGTGCGGGCGTTGAACGCGGCGAGCCGGGTACGGGCGATGCTCTTCCCGTTCACCACGGCGCTGGTGAAGTTGCCACCGACGTAGACGGTGTCACCGCGGTAGGCAACCGAGTAGACGGGGCCGTTGAACGACGGGGAGGTCACCGGAGCGGAGGAGACGATCTCGGCGAACGCCGTACCGCCGGCCGCGACGAGCACTGTCGCGATCCCGGCGACCAGGGATCGGCGCACCACCGACTTACCTTTTCTGGGGTTATTGGCCACGTTGGTAGCTAACTTCCGGCTCCCCCGGAAGGTGGCGGACCAACTGTCCGGCACCGACTATGCTGCCCCGCGTACCACTGATCGATGAAGGGAAATGTCGTGCCGCAGCGTCGCCGCACCACCCTGTCCCTCGCCCTGGCCGCGTGCCTGATCGCGAGCGGCGTCCTCGCCGCCGGATGCGAGATCGAGGCCGAGCCGGGCTCCCTGCCGATCCCGGTCAGCATCGCACCGGCGCCGTCGGCCTCGGCCGGCCAGCCGAAGTACGTGTGCAGCGCGGTCCAGGCCATCCTGCTGCAGGGTGGCGTGCGGCTCGCCGAGTACGCGACGGGTGACGGCGCCGAGGCTCGCGAGGGCATGCAGCAGACCTTCGCCGACATGGCCGGGCAGATCACCACCGCCGGGGAGCAGAGCAGCGATCCGGCACAGCGGGCGGCCGCCGACGCGATCGCGGGTGACCTCACCCGGGCCTCGCAGTCCGGCGACCCGGAGACGTTCCTCAACGGCGAGTTCGTGACAATCGGGCAGAAGCTGGACGCCACCTGCGGCCAGTGATCACCGAGCCGTGCCTGGAACAGGACGCTAGGCTTCGATTCATGATCGATAGGCCCGTTCGGATCGGGCTGCAGTTGCAGCCGCAGCACATGGATTACGCCACCATCCGGCGGACGGCGGCCGAGGCCGAGGAACTCGGCGCCGACATCCTGTTCAACTGGGACCATTTCTACCCGCTCTACGGCGAGGCGGACGGCCTGCACTTCGAGTGCTGGACCATGCTCGCCGCCTGGGCGGAGCAGACCTCACGCGTCGAGATCGGCGCGCTGGTGACCTGCAACAGCTACCGGAACCCGGAGCTGCTGGCGGACATGGCGCGCACGGTGGACCACATCAGCGACGGGCGGCTGATCCTCGGCATCGGCTCCGGCTGGTTCGAGCGCGACTACACCGAGTACGGCTACGAGTTCGGCACCGCCGGCGGCCGTCTCGACGACCTGGCCACGGCCCTGCCCCGGATCGAGTCGCGGTGGGGCAAGCTCAACCCGGCGCCGACCCGCAAGATCCCGGTGCTGATCGGCGGCGGCGGCGAGAAGAAGACGCTGCGCCTGGTCGCCAAGCACGCCGACATCTGGCACAGCTTCGCCGACGAGGAGGTGCTCAAGCGCAAGCTGGGCATCCTCGGGGAGCACTGCGCCGCGGTCGGCCGGGACCCCGCCGAGATCGAGGTGTCGGTCGAGGTCGGGCGGGCGTCGCAGGACGCCGCCGAACGGCTGCACGGGCTGGGCGCCCGCCTGTTCACCGTCGGCGTCGGCGGCCCGAAGCCGGACCTGGGCCCGCTGCGCGAGTGGCTGGCCTGGCGCGACGCGACGAACAAGTAGGAGTGCGAAGGGCCCCGGCGGAACTGTTCGCAGGGGCCCCGCGGTCAGACGATCAGGCTGAGCAGCATCACGCAGGCGAAGCCGACCACCGAGATGATCGTCTCCATCACCGACCAGGTCTTGATGGTCTGGCCGACGGTCATGCCGAAGTACTCCTTGACCATCCAGAACCCGGCGTCGTTGACGTGCGAGAAGAACAGCGACCCGGCGCCGATCGCCAGCGCGAGCAGCGACACCTCGGGCCGGTCCAGGGTGGTCGAGAGCGGGGCCACGATGCCGGCCGCGGTGATCGTGGCGACCGTGGCCGAGCCGGTCGCGAGGCGGATGCCGACAGCGACCAGGAAGCCCAGCACCAGGGCGTTGATGTTGGCGTCCTGCGCGGCGTCGGCGATCACGTTGCCCACGCCGACGTCGATCAGGACCTGCTTGAACCCGCCGCCGGCGGCCACGATCAGCAGGATGCCGGCGATCGGCGGGAGCGCGCCGCCGAGGACCGCCGAGGTCTCCTTACGGTCGAAGCCGGCCCGGTGGCCGAGCGTCCACATGGCGAGCATGACGCCGGCGAGCAGGGCGACGACCGGGTCACCGGCCACCTCGAGGGCGCTGCGCAGGTTGCTGCCCTCGGGGAGCGCCAGCTCGGCGATGCCGCGGGCCAGCATCAGGACGACGGGCAGCAGCACGGTGAGCACGGCCGGCCAGAAGCCGGGGTCGCGGCGCCGGCCGGTGATCTGCTGGTCGACGAGGGCGGCGGGACCGCCGGAGCCCGGGTTGGCGAGATCGTCGCGGTCCACGAAGTCCTGACCGCCCGCCGGGCCGGAGCCGGGACGGTCACCGGCGGTGGCGAGCAGCGCCGGCACCTCCAGGGGCACTCGCTTGGCGATGAAGTTGCCGAAGACCGGACCGGCGATGATCACCGTCGGGATGGCGCAGACCAGGCCGAGCATCAGGGTCAGGCCGAGGTCGGCGTTGAGGCTCGCGATGGCGATGAGCGGGCCCGGGTGCGGCGGCACCAGGCCGTGCAACACCGAGAGGCCGGCCAGGGCCGGAATACCGAGACGGAGAAGACCGACATCGGTACGACGGGCCGCCAGCAGAACGATCGGGACGAGCAGAACGACGCCGACCTCGAAGAAGAGCGGCAACCCGATCAGCGCGGCGACACCGGCCATGGCCCACGGCAGGGCGGCGCCGGAGACACCGTTGACGATCCGGTTCACGATGCCGTCGGCACCACCGGACTCGGCCAGCAGGGCACCGATCATCGAGCCGAGCGCGATCAGCAGGCCCACGCTGCCGACGGTGTTGCCCAGCCCGGTGGTGAACGACTTGACGGTGGCGGCGGGCGCGGCGCCCGCGACCAGGCCGAGCACGGCCGACCCGCCGATCAGGGCGAGGAAGGGGTGCCATTTGGCCCAGGCGATGAGGAGGACGACGACCGCGATGCCGAGCACCGCGGCTAGGACGAGTTGGCCGGTACCTGCGTCGGTGATGGCCTCGGCGGCGATGGTCGACATGGGGCGGCGTTACCCACGAGCAGCGCTTTTCAATCCCCGTCGATTTCTCGCCGCCGAGGCGCGGCTCAGCGGCCCGCCGATCCGACGAGCTGAGGCAGCGGGTTCACCAGGCCGGTGCCACTGAGCGTGGTGGCCGCCGGCGGCGTCTCCGGGAAGACCGCCGGGCAGTGCGCGCCCTTCTTCGGGGTACGCCTGTCGACCAGATACGTGTCGATGGCGGCCTGCGCGCACGGGCTCAGCCAGTAGGTGCCGTGCCCGACCCCGTCGTACGTGAGGAACGTGGAACTGGGCAGCTGTCCCGCGAGGCTGCGGCCCCACTGGTACGGGGTGGCCACGTCGTACCGGCTGTTGGCGATCAGGATCGGCGGCAGCTTGCCCGACGCGCGCAGCCGGTGCGGCGGGTTGGTCACCGGGTACGGCCAGTTCTGGCAGCCGGTCAGGTCCGACCAGGCCAGCGGGTTGTACCTGGTGTGCGGTGCGACGGCGTTCTGCGCCTTCTCCAGGGCCGCGACCGCCGGGTAGGCGCGCACGTCGAAGCGGAAGTCGGAGCACATCACGGGCCGGTAGCCGTACTCCCAGGGTGAGCCGCGGAACCGTTCCGCGCGGGTGGGCGCGTCGCCGTCGAGCAGCTTCAGGTCCTCGGCCAGCCCGAACCAGGCGATGGGGTCGTACAGGTACCCGAAGATTCCCTGGATCAGGATCTCCGGGGTGATCGGGAAGCCGTCCAAAATCAGCTCACCGGCCTCGGCCTTCGCGTAGAGGGTGTCCCAGAAGGCGAGGACGTCCTCGTCGTGCAGGGCACACGCCTCGGTGCGCTCGCACCAGGCGGCGAACTGCTCGAACGACTGCTCCATCGCTACCGACTCCCACGTCTGGTAGCCCAGGACGTTCTGCGCGTGGTCCATGTTCGAGTCGAGGGCCATCGCACGGATCCGCCCCGGGAACAGCTCGGCGTACTGCTGGCCGATCATCGTCCCGTACGAGACGCCGTAGTAGCTGATCTTCTGCTCGCCGAGGCCGGCGCGGATGGCGTCCATGTCGCGGGCCACGCTCGCGGTGTCGACGAACTTCACGAGCGGGCCGGTCAGGCGCAGGCAGCTCTCGGCGAGAGTGACGGTGGCCGCGCGCAGATCGGCGTACTCCGCGGAACTCGACGGGTACAGCAGCGCCTCCTGGGCGGCGACCGCGTCGCTGTCGCAGAGCACCGGGTTGCTGCGCGCCTGCCCGCGGGGGTCGAACCCGACGATGTCGAACCGGTTGACGATCGCCGGCGAGAAGGCGTCGGCGGCCTGGTAGGCGAAGCCCACGCCGGAGCCGCCCGGCCCGCCGGGGTTGATCAGCAGCGAGCCGATGCGCCGGGCGGGATCGGCGGCGGGCAGCTTCGCGAGGGCGAGGCGGAACTTCGGCCCGGCCGGGTTGGCCCAGTCGACCGGCACGTCGAGGCTGCCGCAGAGCACGCGCTCCGGGGCTTCCTCCGCGGGGTCGCACGGACCCCAGGCGAGGGATCCGGCCGGTGCCGGAGCGGCCCCATGGGCGGCGGCCGGGACGGCGGGAAAGAGCAATAACAAAGGCAGGAAGAGCATCGGTACGGCTTTGCGTCGCATGGCACACCTCACGGGTCCGGCGGCAGAGTCCGGGCGGCCCGCGGAGTCGGCGGCCACCCGGATCCATCAAAGCTCTCCGATGCAAGCGCGCTCAGCCGGCGAGTCCCGCCTTGACGCCGCGGGTCACCTCGTCGCCGAGAACCTCCTGGTCACCGCGGGCGACAGCATCGAGAGCGAGGCCCGCGATCACCGCCGGATCGGTTTTCTGGTCGGCCGGGACGGCGGCCGCCATGTCGGTGTCCATGTAGGCCACGTGCAGCCCGGTGACGGTGATGCCGCTCGGTGCCAGGAGCTGGCGGCTCGCGTTGGTCAGCGCCCAGGCCGCCGCCTTGGCCGCCGAGTAGGAGCCGAAGGCGCCCGGGTGCAGCCAGGACAGCACGGAGAGGACGTTGAGCACCGCTCCCCCGCCGTTGGCCGCGATGACCGGGGCGAAGGCGCGGGTGGTGGCGAGGGTGCCGAAGTAGTTGGTCTCCATGTCGAGGCGGATGTCGCCGAGGTCGCCGTCGAGCAGCGACCCACCGGCGGCGACCCCGGCGTTGTTGATCAGCAGGGTGGCGTCGGAGGCGGCGACGGCGGCCTTGGCGACCGACTCGGGATCGGTGACGTCGAGCTGGAGCGGGATCGCGCCCGGCAGGTCGATGCTCTGCGGGGAGCGGGCGGCGGCGTAGACCTTCGCGCCGCGTTCGAGCAGCTGGGAGGCGAGGTGGCGGCCGAACCCGCGGTTGGCTCCGGTGACTACGGCGACTGCGTTCAGAAGTTCCATGCGACTTAGATTACGAGCATCATCTAATCCGCGCCAGGTGATAGATGACACCCCTCATCTATAGTGGGAGGCATGGGACGGGTGTCGCAGGCGCAGGCCGCACAGAACCGGGAACGCATCGTCGCCACGGCGGCCCGGATGTTCCGCGAGCGGGGCATCGCCGGGGTGAGCGTGGCGGATGTGATGGCCGAGACGGGACTCACCCACGGCGGCTTCTACAAGCACTTCGCGTCGAAGGACGCGCTGGTCGCGGAGGCCGTCGGGCGGGCGTTCCGCGAGCAGGCGGGCGCGCTGCCCGACGGGCGCGAGGCGCTGCTCGACGCGTACCTCTCGCCCGATCACCGTGACCATCCGGGCGGCGGATGCCCGTCGGCGGGATTCGGCGGGGACGTGGCGCGGGCCATCGGTGGCGGTGGGACGCGCGCGGCGTACGCCAAAGGGGTTGAAGGTTTCGCCACCCACCTCGGACCCGGCGGCGAGCCGGACCTGGCCGCCCTCAGCACGATGGTCGGCGCCATGATCCTCGCCCGCGCGACAGCCGGCACCGACCTGTCCGACCGCATCCTGTACGCGGCCCGCGCCGCCCTCGCCGCCCTCGCCGAGACCAGCAAGACCGGCAAGACCGGCAAGACCGGCGAGACCGGCGAGACCGGCGAGACCGGTTTCAGCCCGGCGGAAGGCCCTGCCGCAGCAGCGTGAGCGACTTCTTGCGGTCCCGGCTTGGGCGTGCCTTCTGCGGAGCTTGCCGCCCTGTGTCACGATCTTGGATGGCGTCCCGGCATCGCGGCACCGCGAAGGAGCTGAATTGAAGAAGGTCCTCGGTTGGATCCTGGTGTTCCTGCTGGTCTTCTGGATCGGCACCAACCCCGCACCGGCCGCAGACGTGGCACGCAGCCTCGGCGACGGCGTGGCCACGATCTTCCGCAACATCGGCACCTTCTTCTCGGACCTCGCCGCGGGCTGACATGCCGAGCCTCCTTTTCGCCGGCCTGGTGACCGTTGATCTGGTGCAGCGGGTGGGGCGGCTGCCGGGCGCCGACGAGAAGGTGCAGTCGGAGTCGGTGGAGGTGGCGGCGGGCGGCCCGGCTGCGAACGCGGCGGTGACGGCGGCCGCGCTGGGAGCGAAGGTCACGCTGGTCACGGCGGTGGGGTCACATCCGCTGGGCGACCTGATCAGGGCGGATCTGGCGGCGCACGCGGTGACTTTGATCGACGCGGCGCCCTCTTCGGAGGATCCACCACCGGTGTCGGCGGTGACCGTACTGACCGGGACGGGCGAACGGACCATCGTCAGCAGGAACGCGGGGGACAGTGCGGTAGGCGTACCGGAAAGGGGTTTGCCGGACGCTGACCTGACGCTGGTCGACGGACATCACCCCGCGCTTGCGCTGGCCGCGGCGCGCAAGGCGCGACGCCTGCTGGTGGATGCCGGAAGCTGGCGCCCGATTTTTGCCGAGGTCTTCCCGCATGCGGACGTGGTGGCCTGCTCCGCCGACTTCCGCCACCCCGCGGCGTCCGCCCCTCTCACCCCTTCCGCGGCTTCCGCGGCTTCCGCGGCCTCTTCGATCGATGCGCGAACTGCCGCGGCGATCGGCGCGCCGCAGGTGGTGATCACGCATGGCGCGGCGCCGGTGCGGTGGTTCGACGCGGGCCGGTCCGGCGAGATCGCGGTGCCGCGCGTGACGGCTGTCGACACCGCGGGCGCGGGCGATGCGTTTCATGGCGCGCTCGCCGTCGGGCTCGCGCGAGGTTCAGACCTGCAAACCGCGATCGGGTACGCGGCAAGCGTCGCCGCCGTCCGCGTCGCCCATGCCGGACCCCGCGCCTGGCTCGCGCACCTGCCCGGCTGATTCCTCAGGCCCACGCCGGCGCACCTGCCCGGCTGACTCCTCAGGCCCGCGCCTTCGCCGTCGCGCCCTGGACCTGGCCGGGCCCGCCGGCGCGCGGAACTGACGCGCGCCGGCGGATCGGCCGCTCAGACGGTGCGGGCGAGGCGGTCGGCGAGGAGCTTCGCGAAGCGGGCCGGGTCCTCCAGGTCGCCGCCCTCGGCGAGCAGGGCCGTGCCGTAGAGGAGCTCGGCGGTGTCGGGCAGGGCCGGGTCCTCGGCGCCACGCTCGTGGGCGGCGCGGAGGCCGGAGACCAGCGGGTGGTTCGGGTTCAGCTCGAGGATCCGCTTGACCCGGGGGCCCTCCTGTCCCATCGCCCGGTACATCTTCTCCAGCGCGGGAGTGATGTCGTCGGCGTCGCTGACCAGGCAGGCCGCCGAGGTGGTCAGCCGGTGCGAGAGCCGCACCTCCTTGACCTGCTCGTCCAGCCGGTCCTTGAGGAAGCCGAGCAGCGGCGCGTAGTCACCCTCCGGCTCCTTCTCGTCCTCGTCCTTCTTCAGGTCGACCGAGCCGCGCGCGATGGAGCGCAGCTTCCGGCCGTCGAAGTCGGGCACGGCGTCGACCCAGATCTCGTCGACCGGGTCGGTGAGGATCAGCACCTCGTAGCCCTGCTCGCGGAACGCCTCCATGTGCGGGGAGTTCTCCACCTGGGAGCGGTTCTCGCCGGTCAGGAAGTAGATCTCCTCCTGGCCCTCCTTCATCCGCTCCACATAGGCCGCGAGCGTCGTCGGCTCGGAGCCCGCCGTGGTGGCGAACGAGGCGATCTCCAGGATCGGCTTGTGGTTGTCCGGCTCGCTGAGCAGGCCCTCCTTGACCGCCCGGCCGAACTCTCGCCAGAACGTCGCGTACTTCTCCGGGTTGCTGCTCATCAGGTCCTTGATCGTGGACAGGACCTTCTTGACCAGCCGCCGGCGGATCATCTGGATGTGCCGGTCCTGCTGGAGGATCTCGCGGGAGATGTTCAGCGACAGGTCGGCGGCGTCCACCACGCCCTTGACGAAGCGAAGGTAGTCCGGGATCAGCTCCTTGCTGTCGTCCATGATGAAGACGCGCTTGACGTAGAGCTGGAGACCACGGCGGGCATCCCGCTGGAACAGGTCGTGCGGGGCGCGGGCCGGGATGAAGAGCAGCGCCTCGTACTCGAAGGTGCCCTCCGCCTTCATGTTGATGATCTCGAGCGGATCGGTCCAGTCGTGGCTGATGTGCCGATAGAACTGGTGGTACTCCTCGTCGGTGACCTCGCTGCGGGGCCGGGCCCACAGCGCCTTCATCGAGTTGAGCGTCTCGGCGTCCTCGCCGGAACCCTTGCGGATGGGGAACGCGATGAAGTCCGAGTACCGCTTGACGATCTCCCGGATCTTCCACTCGTCGGTGTAGTCGTAGAGCTTGTCGTCCTCGTCCTTGGGACGCAGGTGCAGCGTCACCGTCGTGCCGATCGGCGCGTCCGGCTCGTCGTCGATCGTGTACGTGCCCTCGCCCGCCGACTCCCAGCGAGTGCCGTGACCCTCGGTGCCGGCCTTGCGGGTCACCAGCGTCACGCGGTCGGCGACCATGAACGTCGAGTAGAACCCGACGCCGAACTGGCCGATCAGCCCCGCGTCACCGCTCTTGGCCTCCGTGGCCTCCTTCAGCTTGGTCAGCAACTCGGCGGTACCCGACTTGGCGATCGTGCCGATCAGCTCGACGACCTCCTCGCGGGTCATGCCGATACCGTTGTCCCGGACGGTCAGCGTCCGCGCCTCGGCGTCCGGCTCGACCTCGATGTGCAGGTCGGAGGTGTCCGCCTCGAGGCCGTCCTGCAGCTTGGCCAGGCGCAGCTTGTCCAGGGCGTCGGACGCGTTCGAGATCAGCTCGCGCAGGAAGATGTCCTTGTTCGAATAGATCGAGTGGACCATCAACTGCAACAGCTGCCGCGCCTCGGCCTGGAACTCCAACGTCTCCATCGTCACCCGTTTCCGTCATGTCCGGTGGTACGCCCCGATCGTAGGACGGAGGCGTACTCCCGCGGGCACCCGCTCTCGTTCTCTCCACCCCGCCCCTCCCTCAGCCGGCTCTTCTCCCCGCCTCTCCCCTCCCTCAGGTGACTCCGGGTCTTGCCTCCCTCAGGTGGCTCCGGGCCTTGCCTCCCTCAGGTGGCTCCGGGTCTTGCCCGAACCGGGACATGACAACGCTGAGGCCCAGCCGGTTCCTCGCCCGGCAGGGCCTCAGCGTTGCTGTCAGGGGGTCAGCAGCCGGGGCCGGCGGCGATGCCCTTGACGATGCGGTAGCGGGAGATGTCGCCCTTCACGTAGCCGCGCAGCTGCGACACGGACCGCGGCTCCTCGCCGTGCTCACCCACGTAGGCGACGATCGCCGAGTCCACGGTCCGGCAGGTGGCCTGGTCGGCGACGACCCGCGCGGACGCCTCCACCTTCTGCGGGTTCAACGCAGCGTAAGAAGCACCGGAAATACTCAACGTCACCGCAGCAGCCATCGCCATCTCGATCATTCGCACAGCAGCAGGTTAACGATCATGACGGAAAGTATGCAGCTGGCCGTTCGGTTGAAACGAGACAACGCAGAGTGACTGTGCCACAAGGGCGAATGAATCGGCGTGAGGCTGGACCCGATCACGCGGCGACCCTTACGGTGATTACTCGCAGCAACGGTCTGAACACGCTGGAGGATCCCATGCGTCGTGCCGCTGTCGTTCTCGCCCTCACCCTCGCCGGCCTCTTGATCGCCGCCCCCGCGCAGGCGTTCGCACACACCCGGGTGCAGAACCCGGCACTGCACGCTGTGCTCGACGGGCTCACCCTCCTGGTCGTCACCGCGCCGGTGTGGACCGCGCTGCTGTGGAGCGGCGGCAACCGGTGGCAACTGGCCGCCCTCGTCGCCGCCGTGCAGGTCCCGGTCGCGATCATCGGCTTCGTGCCGATCGTCGACCCGCTCCTGCACCTCGCCCTCTTCGTCATCGCGCTGGGCATCACCGCGGCGTCACTGCGGGTGGTCCGGGTTCAGGCACGGGCTGTTCGGGCACGGGCTGTTCGGGCACGGTCGGAGGCCGCGGCGCCGGCTCGCAGTTAGTCCATCCGGTCGTGCTAAACCGGTCGTGCTCGCCGGGCAACCTCTCAGCGAGCACGACCGAAGGTGTGATGTCCATTTAACGTGCCCGCAAGTGAGGCTCGCCACAATGAACGCGTGGTGACCGAGACGATGATGCCGGTCAACGGCATCCAGGTGTGTGTGGAGACCTTCGGCGAACCGGACGAGCCCCCGATGCTCCTGCTGGCGGGTGAGGCGAGCTCGATGGACTGGTGGGACGACGAGTTCTGCCGGCGGCTCGCGGCGGGTGGGCGGTTCGTGATCCGCTACGACCACCGGGACACCGGCCGGTCGACGTGCTTCCCGATCGGGGTGCCGGGCTACTCCGGTACGGACCTGATGAACGACGCGCTCGGCGTGCTGGACGCGCTGCGGATACCGGCCGCGCACCTGGTGGGGCTTTCGCTCGGCGGGGCCCTCGCCCAGCAGATCGCCGTGCGCCATCCCGGCCGGGTACTCGGCCTGACCCTCATCTCGACCAGCCCCGGCAGCGGTGACACCGAGCAGCCACGGGCAGCGGGTGGCACGGCGACGATCGCCGGTACCCGTACCGAGGTCGACTGGTCGAACCGCAAGGCTGCCGTCGCCGGCCTGATCGCCGAGGTACGCGCCCGCGGCGGCCCGTTCACCGCCGAGGAACAGCACCTGCGCCGCCTGGCCGAACGGGTCTTCGACCGCAGCGGCGACCTGGCCGCGTCCCGCCACAACCATCGGCTGGCCGGGTACGGCCCCTCGGTCCGCGACCGGCTCTGCGCCATCACCGTGCCGACCGTCGTGCTCCACGGGACGCTCGACCAGCGTTTCCCGTCCGAGCACCCGGAGGAACTGGCCCGCTCGATCCCCGGCGCCCGGCTGGTCTGGCTGGAGGGCGTCGGTCACGAGTTCCCGCCACGAGCCGTCTGGGACCGGGTCCTCACCGAAATCCTGGGTGCACCCGCCTGACATCATCGGCCCGGTGCCGATCCGCACCACCCCGCCGAACCGGGCCACCCGCGCCGCCTTCACCCGTGCCCGTGCCCGTGCCGCCCGCGCCTTCACCCCGGCCGCCTTCCTCCGGGCCACCCGCGCCGCCTTCACCCCGGCCGCCCTTGTCCGGGGCACCCGCGCCGCCTTCACCCCGGCCGCCCTTGTCCGGGGCACCCGCGCCGTCTTCGCCCCGGCCGTCCTCGTCGCGGGCGTTCTCTCAGCGGGCGTGCTCCTCCTCCACCGCCTGATACCGGGCTCCGCCGGCAGCCTGGCGGAAACCTTCCTCTCATGGCTGGGACTGATCATCCCGCTCTCGGCCGCCCTCGCCGCCTGGCTGCGCACCGTGCCCGCGATCGTCGCCGCCGTGATCCCGCTCGCCGCCTGGCTCACCGTCTTCGGCGGTCACTTCGTACCGGCCCGGGACGTCACACCCACCCTGATCGCCGTACAGCACAACGTCAGCGACGAGAACCCGGACCCGGCCGGAACCGTGCGCACGCTGACCGCCGCGAACCCGGATCTGATCGGCCTGGAGGAGATCACCCCGGCCGCCTACCCGGCCTACGCCGCCGCGCTCGCCGCCGGCTATCCCCACCACACCGTCCAGGGAACGGTCGCCCTCTGGTCACGGCATCCGCTCACCGAGGCGCGTGCGCTCAACATCCGGCCGGCCGCCTTCGGCACCGACTGGAACCGCGGTCTTCGCGCCGTGGCACACACCCCGGCCGGGGACGTGGCGGTCTACGTCGCCCACCTGCCGTCCGTACGGCTCGGTCCGGGTGGACTCGATGCCGTACGCCGGGACGAGAGCGCCCGGCTGCTCGGCTCAGCCCTGCGATCCGAGCCGCTGAAGCAGACGATCCTGCTCGGCGACCTGAACAGCACGACCGACGACCGCGGCCTCACCCCGATCACCGCCCAGCTCCGCACCGCGGAGTCCACCTTCGAGTTCAGCTGGCCCGCCTCCTTCCCGGTAGCCCGGATCGACCAGATCCTGGCCCGCTCCCTCACCGTCACCGAAGTGCGAACCCTCCCCCGCACCGGCAGCGATCACCTCCCGATCGCGGCTCACCTCACCCCCTGACGCGCAGTCCCATCCGCAGGGTCTGCCCCGCCGCGACCGCTCCGGCGCAGCAGCCCAGATAGAGCGTCAGGAAGAACAGCCCGCCCCCGCTTCCGAAGCCGGCCAGCACCAGCGCGCACAGCAGTGCCCCGGCCGCCGAGCCGGTGGTCAGGATCCAGGCCGCCGCCTTCTGTGCCGGCGTCCACTTCCCGGAGCCGGTGGCCACCAGCAGCCCGGCCATCGGGCCGACCACCGGAAGCACGAACGTCCCGGCCAGCAGAAGCGTGATCGCCGCATGCTCCGGGCCGCCTCCGGTGCTCGGTGCGGACGCCAGCCCGGCTGCGCCACCGAACGAGCCGCCACCGAACGAGCCGCCACCGAGCGAGCCGCCACCGAGCGAGCCTGCGCCGAGCGAGCCGGCAGCGAACGAGGCGGGACCGAACGAGGCGGGCAGGCGCAGGTGGGTCGGCATCCCGCCGCGGCGGACGGCGGCGGCGAGCTGTTCCGGCGGGCCGAGGCGGCCGAGGACCAGGGCGGGGTCCTCGGCGAGGTCCTGGCGCAGGGTGATGTAGTTGGCCACCGTCTGCATGAGGTCGTCACGTGCCTCGGGCGGCAGGTCCTCACTCGCCGCCCAGAGTGTGGCCAGGTAGTCGAGCACCAGCGTGTCGGTGTGCGCCAGCGGTGCGGTCATGGTCCCTCCCGAAGTCGGCGTTGCCGCCAGCATCGCGGGAGGAACCCGTCACGCGCATCCATCCAAGGTGCTATCCGCGAAGGCCCGCATACACCTTTAGGCTGACTCCCGCCGCAGCGAAAGCCGGGTCACTGCCGGGTCAGCCTCCGATCGGCGGATCCAACGGTGTCCCGGCAACCGCGCCCGCGGCACCCGAGGCTGCGCTTGAGGCTGCGGCGCTTGAGGCTGCGGCACCCGATGCGGGAGCAACCGTTCGCCGGGCAGGATGGTGGCATGCGCCTGGTCTCTCTGCTGCCTTCCGCGACCGAGATCGTGTACGCCCTCGGCCTCGGCGACGACCTCGTCGGTGTGACGTTCGAATGTGACGAGCCGGCCGACGCCCGTGCCACGAAGACGGTGGTGGTGGGCGGCCGGGACACCCGCGGGATGAGCCCGGGCGAGATCGACGAGTACGTGCGTGCCGAGATGGCGGCCGGCGGTGACCTTTACACCCTGCACGCGGATGCTCTCGCCGGGCTGAACCCGGATCTCATTCTGACTCAGGACCTGTGCCGGGTCTGTGCGCTGCCCTCGGGACACGTCGACGACGCGCTCGCCCGTCTCGGGTGCCGTTCGGACGTGCTGTCCCTCGACCCCTACACGCTCCAGGACGTGCTGGGGACCATCGGTGAGGTGGCGAGGGCTTCCGGCGTACCGGAAAAGGGTCTGATTTTGATCGCCTCACTGGAGGAACGCCTGGCGCGAGTGGCCTCCGCGGTCGCCGGCCGGGCACGGCCGAGAGTGGCGGTCGTGGAGTGGGTGGAGCCGCCGTTCGGTGCGGGGCACTGGGTGCCGGACATGATCGTGGCGGCCGGCGGGGAACCGGTCGCGTGCCGGCCGGGACAGCGCTCGGTGGCGGTGACCTGGGCGGAGCTGGCCGCGCCCGAGCCGGAGGTGGTGCTCGTGACGCCGTGCGGCTACCACCTGGACGGTGCGATCGAGCAGGCCGGGGCGGTCGTGCCGCACTTCCCGGGCGCCGCGGTGTGGGCGATCGACGGTGACGGCCTGGTGGTGCGGCCCGGCCCTCGCCTGGTGGACGGCGTCGAGGCGATCGCCGCGATCCTGCACCCGGACGCGGTGCCGGCTCCCCCACCCGCAACGATCTCCCGCATAGCCTGACAAACCCCAGCTGGCTGTCAGAGGTGCCTTTCCGGCCGCGAAGCACCCCTCACCACCAGCCGAGCGAACCAGCTGGCTCCCAGAGGTGCCCTTCCGGCCGCGAAGCACCCTTCACGACCAGCCGGACGAGGCGGGAGCGGTTCAGTGGGTGGCGAGGGCGTGCGGCTGAGGGGCGGACCAGCGGCTGAGAGCCACCTCCCGCACCTGCGACGCCTTGTGAAGCCAGGCGATGTCGCGCCCGAACGACCAGGTCAGCGAGCCGAGAGCAATCAACAGGGTCGCCACCGAGAGCCAGGCGGGAAGCAGCCCACTCACCACCACAGCGAGGAGTACGCCCTGCTGGGCGGCGACGACCTTGCGGCCGAAGCGGGGCGGCAGCGGGGCGTTCAGCCAGGGCAGCACCCAGGAGGCGGCGACGAAAACGTACCGGAAGGCGCCGATCGCGATCGCCCACCAGCCGAACTCGACGGCGGCGGCGATGCTGAGCACCAGGATCAGGAACGCGTCGACCTCCATGTCGAAGCGCGCGCCGAGCGCGGTGGACGTTCCGGTGCGGCGGGCGACCTGGCCGTCCACACCGTCCATGGCCAGGGCGACAGCGGCGATGGTGACCAGCAGCGCGGTCGGCACCGGCGAGCCGGTCAGCACGGTGGCGACGAGTGCGGTGACCCCGCCAGTCAGGATCGCGCGTCCGAAAGTGATCCCGTTCGCCCAGCCCAGGTCGTGCATGCCGGCCCGGCGTAACGCCAGAGCGAGCAGGCCGCACAGTGCGGCTCCGAAGGCGACGCCCGCCACCCACCCCGCGGTGGTGAGTCCCACGAAACCGGCGAGGACAGCGAGCAGGAGGAGCTGGGCCGCGAATCCGGCCAGCGGGGCTCGTGCCGGACTCGTCGTGGTCGTGGCGGTACTGAACGTCACCGTTCCTCCTGCACGTAGGGTTTAGCCGCTGTCCCCCACTGACACGCTCGGCGAGGACTTTCGGTTCACCAGCAATTCCGAAGCCTGCGATTTGAAGCCTGCGATCTGAAGCCTGCGATCTGAAGCCTGCGATTCCGAAGCCTGCGATTCCGAAGCCTGCGATTGCCTGGAAAGGAAGACCTTGGACACCAGGGCGTTCTGGCTGACTTGCCCCGGAAGCGGAGAGATACGCCCCGAACGGGTGACCGAACCCTCCGAAACCGAGGTGAGAGTCCGCACACTGCACTCCGGCATCAGCCGCGGCACCGAAACCCTGGTCTTCCAGGGCCGGGTCCCGGAAAACCAGTGGGCCACCATGCGCGCCCCGTTCCAGGACGGCGACTTCCCGGCCCCGGTGAAGTACGGCTACCTCAACGTCGGCGTGGTCGAAGCCGGAGCACCCGACCTGATCGGGAAGACCGTTTTCTGCCTCTATCCCCATCAGACCGGGTACGTGGTACCGCGGGACGCCGTCACCGTGGTCCCGGACGGTGTGCCGGCCGCCCGCGCGGTGCTCGCCGGCACGGTCGAGACCGCGGTGAACGCCGTCTGGGACGCCCACCCGCAGATCGGCGACCGGATCACCGTTGTCGGCGGCGGCATGGTCGGCTCGTCGGTCGCCGCCGTCCTGGCCGGCCTCCCCGGCACCGACGTCCAGCTCGTCGACACCGACCCCGGCCGGGAGAGCATCGCCAAGTCGCTGAACATCGGCTTCGCCCATCCGGACCACGCCGCGACGGAGCGTGACCTCGTCATCCACGCCAGTGCCACCGAGCAGGGCCTCAACCGCGCCCTGGAGCTCCTCGCGACGGAGGGCACCGTCGTGGAGCTCAGCTGGTTCGGCGACCGGCGGATCGCGGTCCCGCTCGGCGAGAACTTCCACTCGCGCCGCCTGACGATCCGCAGCAGCCAGGTCGGCGGCATCGCCCCGTCCCGCCGCCGCTCCTACGCCGAGCGCCTCACGGTGGCCCTCGACCTGCTCAAAGATCCCCGTTTCGACGCGCTGATCACCGGACACGACGCCTTCGAGGACCTGCCGCAAGTCCTGCCCCGGCTCGCCGACGGCACCCTCCCCGCCCTCTGCCACGTGATCGACTACCAAGAGGCCACGTGATCGACCACCAAGAGGCCACGTGATCGACTACCAAGAGGCCACGTGATCGACCACCAAGAGGCCACGTGATCGACCACCAAGCGGGCCAAGAGCGAGCACAAGGCAGGAATTGATCTATCCGGACCGGGTACCCGTAGTACCCGCACGAACCCCAGAAGGAGAGATGAGCCCTTGTTCAGCGTCACCGTCCGCGACCACATCATGATCGCCCACAGCTTCTCCGGCGACGTCTTCGGACCGGCCCAGCGGCTGCACGGCGCCACCTTCGTGGTGGATGCGACGTTCCGCCGTCCCGATCTGGACGACGACAACATCGTGGTCGACATCGGCAAGGCGAGCGAGCAGCTGCACACCGTGTGCGCCGGGCTCAGCTACCGCAACCTCGACGACGACCCCGAGTTCACCGGCGTCAACACGTCGACCGAGTTCCTGGCCAAGACGATCGCCGACCGCCTGGCCGTCCGGATCAAGGCCGGCGAGTTCGGCCCCGGCGCCTCCGGGCTGACCGGCATCGAGGTGAAGTTGCACGAGTCGCACATCGCCTGGGCGAGCTACGAGCGCACCCTGTGAGTTCGCCGCTGTTCGCGGTGCTGCCGGGTGGGATCGACGACCCGGCAGCGCCGAGCGGCGGCAATCGTTACGACCGTGAGGTGCTCCGGCGCCTGGCCGCCGGCGTTTCAACACCTTCCAACCCAGGATCAACCCCTTTTTCCGTACGAGAAGAGCCCGTCCCCGGCAGCTGGCCCCGTCCCCGCCTCGCCGAGCAAACCGGCCTGTCACGCTTCCTCGGCGGTCTCCCCGACGGCTCCCTGGTCCTGATCGACGGTCTCGTCGCGTGCGGGGTCCCCGGCCTCCTCCAGCCGCACGCCGGGCGCCTGCACCTCGCCGTCCTGGTCCACCTCCCGCTCAGCGACGAGACGGGTCTCTCGGACGCCGAAGCCGCGGACCTGCGCTCCCTCGAGCGACGCACCCTCCGCCTCGCCTCCGCCGTCATCGCCACCAGCACCCAGGCGGCCCGGCACGTCGAGGAGATGCACGGCCTCACCGGCGTGCACGTGGCCGCCCCCGGCGTGGACCCGGCCCCGCTGACCGAGCCCTCCCCCGGCGGCGGACGGCTGCTCAACGTAGCGTCGCTGCGTCACCGCAAGGGCCAGGACGTCCTGCTCGCTGCCCTCGCCAAGCTCACCGACCTCGACTGGACCTGCACCTTCGCCGGCCCCGGCCCGATACCCGCCTCGCCACTCCCCGGGGTCCGCTTCGCCGGCCCGCTGACTGGTGCCGCCCTCGACGCCGCCTACGCCGAGGCCGACCTCTTCGTGCTCCCGTCGCGCGCGGAGACGTACGGCATGGTCGTGACCGAAGCGCTCGCCCGCGGCCTGCCGGTGGTGGCCAGCGACATCGGCGGCGTGCCGGAGGCACTGGGCTCGGTGGACGCCGCCCGGCCCGGCCGGCTGCTGCCGCCCGGCGACCCGGACGCCCTCGCCGAGACCCTGCGCGAATGGCTCACCGACCCCGCCCTGCGGCAGCGCTGGCGCGACCGCGCCCGGGCCCGCCGAGAGAACCTGACCGGCTGGGACGACACCGCCGCCCGCATCGCCGACATCCTCGAACGGCTATCCCTCCACCGAGACGACTCCCCGGTGGACGACCACAGGAGCAGACAGTGACCGCAAAACCAGTGACCGGAAACGCAGTGCCCGATGAGGTAGAGCCCGATGAGGTAGTGCCCGATGAGGTAAAGCCCGACGACGCCGTGACCGGAGAGTTCAGCCCCGACTGGCTGACCCTGCGTGAGCCCGCGGACGCCGTCGCCCGCGCCGCCGACCTGGTCGGCGAGGTGCCCCGGCCGGTGAAGGTGGTTCGTGACCTGGGCTGCGGTACCGGCTCGCTGGGCCGCTGGCTGGCGCCGCAGCTGCCCGCGCCGCAACACTGGATCATGACGGACCGCGACCCGGCGCTGTTGCGGCTCGCTGCCGACGGGATGCCGTCAGAAGTGGCCGTCAGCACCCACCTGCGCGACGTTACCGAGCTGACCGCCGAGGATCTCGCCGGCACCGACCTGGTCACCTGTTCGGCGCTGCTCGACCTGCTCACCGCCGGGGAGATCGACCGCCTGGTCGCGGTCCTCGCCGAGTCCCGGGTGCACGCGCTGTTCACGCTGTCGGTGACCGGTGAGGTGACGCTCACCCCGGAGGACCCGCTCGACCGGGCCGTCCAGGACGCGTTCAACGCGCACCAGCGGCGGGAGATCGATGGGCGGCGGCTGCTCGGCCCGGACGCGCCCGCGTACGCGGCTGCCGCGTTCGAGAAGGCCGGTGCCCGGGTGCTGACCCGGCCCAGCCCGTGGCGGCTCGGCCCGGCGCTGTCCGACCTCACCGCCGAGTGGCTGCGCGGCTGGGCCGGAGCGGCACACGAAGAGCGCCCTGACCTGGCCGTGGACGCCTATCTGACCCGCCGGACGGCGACCCTGCCGACCGCTTCCGTGGGACATCAGGATCTTTTAGCGATCTTCAAGTGAACCCTGCCCGGCAGATCGGGCGTACTAGTCCCTGAAAGCGACGAGGGGACGAGAAGTGACGCGATCGATCTGGGCCTGGCTGCGCCTGTTGGGCGGCGCCGCCATCCTGGCCCTGGTGCTGTGGAAACTCGGTACCGGCGCGTTCCTGGACGGCCTGCGCGTGCTCGACGCGGGCGCACTGCTGGCGGCACTGGGCATCGGCGCGGCGACCACTGTCCTCAGTGCCTGGCGCTGGTGCCTGGTGGCACGGGGCCTGGGCATGCGGCTGGAGCTGCGCGACGCGATCGCCGACTACTACCAGGCGCTGTTCCTCAACGCGGCGCTTCCGGGCGGTGTGCTCGGCGACGTCGGCCGCGCGGTCCGGCACGGTCGCGGCGAGGGTGACCTGGGCCGCGGCGTCCGGGCGGTGGTTCTGGAGCGCACCGCGGGACAGCTGGTCCTGCTCATCGTCGGTGCGATCGTGCTGTTCACCGTACCGTCGCCGGTGTTGACCCTGGCCCGTGAGCACGGAGCCGGCATCGCCACGGTGACCCTGGGTCTCGCGGTGGCCGGCGGCCTGACTGTCGGCGTGGTGCGCCGCCTGCGCAACGGCCGCTCCAAGGCCGCCGGTGCCGCCCGGACCGGGCTCGCCGAGATCCGCTCGGGCCTGTTCTCCCGGCAGAGCGGCCCGGGTGTGCTGCTGGCCTCGGCCGCGGTGCTCGCCGGGCACCTCGCCACGTTCCTGATCGCGGCGCGCGCCGCCGGCAGTGCCGCCTCCCTGCTCCAGCTCGCCCCGCTGCTGCTCCTGGCGCTGCTCGCGATGGGCCTGCCGGTGAACGTCGGCGGCTGGGGACCCCGCGAGGGCGTGATGGCCTGGGCGTTCGGCGCGGCCGGGCTGAGCGCGGCGCAGGGCCTGACGATCGCTGTGGCGTACGGCATCCTCGCCCTCGTGGCCGCCGCTCCCGGCGCGATCATCGTGCTGGCCCGCGTGCTGCGCTCCCGCCAGGTGGCCGTCCCCGCCACGCCGGCTGTGCTCACCGTGCCCGCCACGCCGGCCCTGCTCACCGTTCCCGCCACGCCGGCTGTGCTCACCGTGCCGTCGCAGGCGGCCGTGCTCGCTGTCGCGCCGGTGTCGCCGGCGCCGGTCATGGCGGCCCGGCCGATCATCGTGCCCGCGCCGATTCCGCTGGTCCGCCGCACCACAGTGGTCCGGCAGCCCGCCTACTCCGGCGGCGGTGTCCTAGCTTGATCGACCCGCCAGGGGCCACCGATTGCTCAGCTCCCGACGAACCGCTCCGAGAGGGCGTAGCGCAGCAGCACCACGTCACCGATCTGCCGCACCTCCGCGAGGGTGGCCCGGTTGCCCGGGCCCCACGGGAACTCCCCGTCGTGGACGAACCGCGGCGCCCGCGCGTCGCCGACGAAGAACGGCGCCACGACCAGCTGCAACTCGTCGGCGAGGCCGGCCGTGAGGAACTGGGTGTGCACGCGGCCGCCGCCCTCGACCATCAGCCGGCCGATCCCGCGCGCGGCCAGGTCGGCCACGATCGTCCGGACGTCCACCGGGTCGCCGCCGTCGACCACAGTGGCCCGATCGCCGAGCAGCTTCCCGGCGGCCTCGGCGGCGGGCGACGCGCAGTAGACCAGCCTGGCGGACTCCCCGGCGGTGAAGAAGGACGCCTCGGGATCAAGGTGGCAGCTGCTGGTTACGGTGACCTTCACCGGATTCGCGTCCGCGCCACGGGCGACCCGGGCGGCACGGCGGTCCGCGGAGCGCACCAGCAACCGCGGGTTGTCCTGCCGGATGGTCGAGGCACCGACCAGGATCGCGTCGCAGCCGGCACGCACCTCGTCGACCCGGTCGAAGTCGGCGTCGTTGGAGAGGAGCAACCGCTCGTCACCGGCGTCGTCGAGATATCCGTCGATCGACATCCCACAGCTCAGCAAGATGTAAGGACGCTCAGCCACCGCCCCACGATAGTCCCCGGAGTGCGGCAACGGATCTCCGGGCAGATCATCGGTGATGCTGGGTACGGCGGGAAACAACGAGGAGGACCGATGTTCGAGGCCCAAGCGGGGATGGCGACCAAAGCGACGATCCGGCGGCAGGTCACCGTGCCGTTGCGCTTCCCTGACGGCTTTGCGACAAGCGCACGGGTGATGACCTTCAGCGGGCTGGCCGACGGCAAGGAGCACCTCGCGCTCGGCCTCGGCGACTGGCAACGGGCCCTGACCAAGTCCGCGGCCGGTGGCCGCGCGCCGCTGGTCCGCCCGCACAGCGAGTGCCTCACCGGCGACGTCTTCGGCAGCCAGCGCTGCGACTGCGGGCCGCAGCTGCGCGAGGCGGTGGAGCGGATCGCCGACCAGGGCGGGTTCCTGCTCTACCTGCGCCAGGAGGGCCGCGGCATCGGCCTGTACGCCAAGCTGGACGCGTACGCGCTGCAGGACGAGGGGCTGGACACCTACGAGGCGAACGTGGCGCTCGGCCGGGGCGAGGACGAGCGGGACTACACCGCGGCGGCGCAGATGCTGAACGCTCTCGGTGTGGACCGGATCCGGCTGCTCAGCAACAACCCGGACAAGGCGGCGCAGCTCACCGGCCTGGGTATCGACGTGACCCAGCGAATCCCGACCGGGGTGCACCTGTCCGCCGCGAACGTGCGGTACCTGAGCGTGAAGGCCTCGCACACCGCGCACACCATCGAACTGCCCCTGGCCGAGTGACCTCCGGCGCCTTGTGGCGCTCTCTCCGGCACGATGGGGTGGTGACGGGCGTGAACCTTCCGGGTGCGGGAGAGCTGGACGCGATGGTGGCGGCTGTCGATCAGCTGCCGTTCATCGTGGCGGTGTGCGAGGGACCCGACCTCGAGATGGTCGCCTGCAACGCGGCGACCCGTGCGGTGCTGCCCGGCCGGGAGGTGATCGGCCGCCCGATCCGGGAGGTGATCAGCGACCTCGCCGGGCAGCAGTTCGTCGACGCGTACTACGAGGTCTACCGCACCGGGATCCCGATCACCGGCCAGCAGTGGCGGGCCCATCTGGACCAGCCGGACGGCTCGGTGCACGAGATGTTCGCGACGTTCACCATCGTGCCGTGGCTCGACGCCGCCGGCGGGCTGCGCGGGGTGATCGGAGCCGCTTTCGACGTCACCGAGCTGGCGCTGAACCGGCAGGCCGCCGAGGCCGAGGCGGACCAGCTCCGGCGCCGCTACGAGCAGAGCCGTGACGTGATCACGGCCCTGCAGCGGGAACTGCTGCCGTCCGGGCTGCCGGTGCTGCCCGGCGTGCAGGTGGCGGCGAGCTACCTGCTGGCCGACGCGGAGACGTCGGCCGGCGGCGACTGGTTCGACGCGGTGTCGCGCCCGGACGGCCGGGTCGCGCTCGTCGTCGGCGACGTCGTCGGTCACGGCGTCAGCGCCTCCGGTGTGATGGGCCAGCTCCGGGCGGTGCTCCAGGAACGACTCGACGCGGGCGCGGGCATCGCCGAGACGCTGGCGGCCGCGGACCGGCTGGCCGGCCGGGTGCGGGCCGCGCACGCGGCGACGGTCTGTCTCGTGCTGCTCGACCCGGCGACGGGTGAGCTCGAGTACTGCACCGCGGGTCACCCGCCGCCGTTGCTGATCCCTGCCGGAGGCGGTGTGCGCTATCTGCCGGTGACGGGCGGGATCCCGCTCGGTACCGGGGGCAGCTTCCCGGCCCGCACCGGGCGCCTGGAGATCGGCGACCTGCTGCTGCTCTACACCGACGGGATTCTGGAGCGGCCGGGTGCCGGCCCGGACAGCGCCGCGGAACTGGCGCAGGTGGCCGCGGACGCGACGGCGGGGCGGGCGCTGCACGACCCGGCCGCGACGGCAGCGGAACGGGTCTGCGCCCAGAGCCTCGAACTGCTGGTCCGCTCGGGCGGGCACGCGGATGACATCACTCTGCTCGCGGCGCAACGGACTTCGCCCGTACCGGAGCTTGCTCTTGACATGCCCGCCGAGCCGACGGCGTTGCGCGGAGCCCGTGCGCGGCTGGGTGAATGGCTGGCCGCGGCGGGCGCGGCCGAGCACGACGTCTTCGTGTTGCAGCACGCGATCGGCGAGCTGGCGACAAACGCCATCGAGCACGCCTTCGGCGGCAACTTCGGGAAAGACACCATTGAGGTACGGGCTGTGCTGGGCGACTCCGGCACTGTCGAAGCGACGGTGACCGACCACGGTGGCTGGCGGGTGCCGCAGCGGCAGCCGACCCGCGGCCGCGGCCTCGCGCTCACCGCCCAGCTGGTGCAGAGCCTGCGGGTGGAACCGGGCGCCACCGGCACCGTGGCCACCCTGCGGCATCCGCTGACCCGCCCGGCCCGGCTGCTCTCCCGGTTCGACGAGGCGCCGGTGCTGCGCCGGCCCGCCGCCGAGCTCACGATCGGTGAAATGCCCGGCGGCGACGAGGCCCGGGCCCTGGTCGAGGGACCTGTGGACGCCGCCTCCGCCGCCCACGTCCGGCAGGAGCTGCTGCGCCGCAGCCGGGGCGGCACGGTGGCGATGACCGTCGATCTGACCGGGGTGACGCACCTGGCCAGCGCGGGTGTCTCCGCCCTCTACCTGCTCGCCGAGAGCCACAGCGAGGGACAGGCGCCGCTCACCCTGTACGCCGAAGCCGGCAGCCCGGCCCGGCAGATCCTCGACCTCGTCGGCCTGTCCGCTCATCCACAGGGCTGAAACGATCTTCGGCTCGGCTCACTACTATCGCGGGGTGACTTCGGCTCCCCCGCTTCCCGTGTCCAGCGCCACCGATGCCCTGAACCGGGTCTTCGGCTACCCGTCGTTCCGCGGGCAGCAGGGCGACATCGTCGAGCACGTGATCGCCGGCGGCGACGCCCTCGTGCTGATGCCGACGGGTGGCGGCAAGTCCCTCTGCTACCAGATCCCGGCCCTGGTCCGGCCCGGCACCGGGGTGGTGATCTCCCCGCTGATCGCGCTCATGCAGGATCAGGTCGACGCGCTGCGCACCCTCGGTGTGCGGGCCGGCTTCCTCAACTCCTCCCAGGATTACGACGAGCGGCGCCTCGTCGAGGCCGAGTTCGTCACCGGCGAGCTGGACCTGCTCTACGTGGCACCGGAAGGGCTCGGCACGGCCGGGGTGCAGCGGCTCCTCGACCGCGGCACGATCTCGCTGTTCGCCATCGACGAGGCGCACTGTGTGGCGCAGTGGGGCCACGACTTCCGCCCCGACTATCTCGGCCTGTCGATGCTGCACGAGCGCTGGCCGGACGTGCCACGGATCGCCCTGACCGCGACGGCGACCCCGGCCACGCGCGACGAGATCGCCATGCGGCTCCAGCTCTCCGACGCCCGCCACTTCACCGCCGGCTTCGACCGACCCAACATCCAATACCGAATCGTCCCGAAGAACCAGCCGAGCAAGCAGTTGCTCGAGCTGCTGCGCACCGAGCACCCCGGCGACTCCGGCATCGTCTACTGCCTGTCCCGGGCATCGGTCGAGAAGCACGCCCAGTTCCTGACCGACAACGGGATCCCGGCCCTGCCCTATCACGCGGGCCTCGACTCTCGGATCCGCTTCCGGAACCAGTCACGGTTCCTGCGCGAGGACGGCCTGGTCATGGTGGCGACCATCGCGTTCGGCATGGGCATCGACAAACCCGACGTGCGGTTCGTCGCCCACCTCGACCTGCCCAAGTCGGTCGAGGGCTACTACCAGGAGACCGGCCGCGCCGGGCGTGACGGGATGCCGTCGACCGCCTGGCTGGCGTACGGGCTGCAGGACGTCGTGCAGCAGCGCAAGATGATCGACAGCTCGGAGGGCGACATGGCCCACCGGCGCAACGCGGCCCGCCACCTCGACTCGATGCTCGCCCTCTGCGAGAGCGTGACGTGCCGGCGGGCGCAGCTGATCTCCTACTTCGGCCAGGACCCCGCCGCCGACACCTGCGGCAACTGCGACGTGTGCCTGTCACCGCCGGAGTCCTGGGACGGGACGGTCGCGGCGCAGAAACTGCTCTCCACCGTGTTCCGGCTGCAGAAGGAGCGGGGACAGAAGTTCGGCGCCGGGCAGTCGATCGACATCCTGCTCGGCAAGCGGACCGACAAGGTCTCGCAGTTCCGGCACGACGAGCTGACGGTCTTCGGCATCGGCACCGACCTGCGCGAGGTGGAGTGGCGCGGGGTGGTCCGGCAGCTGCTGGCCGGTGGATACCTGACCGTTGAGGGTGAATACGGGACGCTCGCCCTGACCGAGCGCAGCGGGGAGGTCCTGCGCGGCGAGCGGAAGCTGCTGATGCGCCGGGAGGTGGCGGCACCCCGCGCGGGCAAGGCGTCCGCGTCCAAGGCGTCCCGGTCGGCGTCCCGGCAGGCCGCGGCGGCTGCCGACTTCCCGGAGTCGGCGGCGCCGCTGTTCGAACGGCTGCGCGCCTGGCGCGGATCGGTGGCCAAGGAGCAGAGCGTCCCCGCCTACGTGATCTTCCACGACGCCACGTTGCGGGCGATCGCGGCGATGGCGCCCAAGACGATGGAGGAGCTGGGGACGGTGAGCGGCGTCGGCCAGAGCAAGCTCGCCAAGTTCGGCGACCAGGTCCTCGCCGCCGTCAACGACTCCCCCGAACCCTGACCCCACCCCCCGCACGCCCCGCCGCCCGTC
>NZ_JBHTDO010000028.1:0-142052 GCF_042666575.1 Actinoplanes sp. GCM10030250
GTCCCGTTCCTTATGCACTCATATCCACCGGACGAGTGTTGCCACCCACCAAAACCCCTTAACTTCGCGGCCTTGCGCGAGGCACCCCTGAGCGCCAGCCGGGCGACCCGGCTTAACCCAGCTGGGCGTCATACGTCATCCCGAGCGGCTCGAACATGACAGTGAAGGGCGCGCTCTTGTCAGCCAGAAACTTGAGCCGTAGGGGTGGTTCCGCTCCGGCGTCGCTCTCCACCCACCGATGACATTGGACGGCCACGACCGCTCCGGACCGCCCCACAGACCTCACAGACCTTGCAGCGACGAAATCAGGGTGGCGATCTCGTCGGGCAACGGTTCCAGCCGTTCGACGGTCTCTCCGGTGTGCCGCTCATAGTGCGGATAGGAACCGCGCAGGCCACGCAGACGAGCAAGCGGGGCAAGGGCAGCAAAAAGCGGCTTCTGTACGGCACGCGGCGGGCTGCTGAACCGGATGGTGTCGTCGAACTCCCGGGCGAGCAGCGCCGCCTGGAGCAGGCCGGGGCGCCCCTTCGCGTCGGTGCGCCCGTCGGTGGCCAGGCCGAACAGGTTGCGGATCATCGCTTCGAACCGTGCGCCCGGCGTGACCTCGACGATGACCCAGGCGGTCTGCTCGCCTACGTTCCACCAGTCGTGGCGGGTGTTCGGCGGGATCACGACGCGGGTGCCGGGCCCGGCTTCGCTCTCGGTGCCGTCGATGCGCATGCCGAGCCGGCCGCGGACGACGGTGAAGGCTTCGGTCGAGTGCGGGTGGACATGTTCTCCGGTGACCGCGGCGCCCGGCTTGGCGTACAGGTCGGCAACGAGGGCGGCCTGGTCGTCGCCGGGGGCACGCCGGATGATGCCACGCTCGCCGGTGACGGGGTTCTCGACGACGGGATAGTTCACGGGAGCTCTCCTTCGTTCGGGTGGGGCCGTGAGAACAGCATCGCGGCGTGGCCGGGCTGACAGCAGACCCGGCCACGCCGTTTTGCGATGGTGCTCAGGAGAGAGGTTTCGGCTCTCCGTACAGGAAGTCGTCCATGACGACCACGTCGCGGCTGGACGTGTCCGAGTTGGTGCTGCTCAGCGGCGCGTCACCGGCGGTCAGGCGCACCTCGGCGACCTGGGCGGTCGTCGTGACGCCGAGGAACGAGAGGCTGTTGGAGGCGGTGGTGCCCTTCGGCACGGCGTTCTGCCAGAGCAGAGCGCCCCATCGGTCGTACAGCTCGATCTTGCTGACGTTGCTCTTGTCCACGTCGCTGAAGACCGCGCCGAAGCCGTTCACCGTCGCCGGCTTGGTCGTGCCCGGCTCGAAGAACTTGATGATCATGCGGTTGGTGCCCACCGGCGTGAACAGTCGCTCGGCGCTGAACGTACCGAAAATGCTCGGGTATTGGCTGTTGACGTTGCCGAATCGAACCGGGGTCCAGGTAGGGTTGTCGCTGTCGGCGCTGACCTGGAACCTGTTCGTCGAGGACGAGAAGACCACGCCGCGCGGCGCGGTGGTGTTGAAGAAGTCGCGGGGCAGGGCGTTCGGTGCGGACTGGGCGTCCGGCGTACCGTCCCAGTTGATCTCCCGGCGCCCGGCGGGCTGGCTGCCCGGCGTGCTGCCGTTGTTGGGCTGGCCGAGCAGCGCCCGGTAGGCGTCCACTGTGGGCTGCAGGCCCGCGGCGTTCGCGGCGGCTCCCTCGATCTTGGTGAAGGACGGGGCCACGGCGGCGGCGGAGGCCGGCGCCGACGCGAGCGGCAGCAGGGCTGCCGGTACGACGGCGGCGGTGACGGCAAGCTTGAGAAGGCGACGGCGGAGCAGTGTGTTGCTGTGCATCAGTGGTTCTCCCTCTGGCTGTGTCCCGGTCCCGTCTCTCGGGCTCCGGACGAATGACCGAAGCCTGCGCCGCGGGTGCGGGGGGCAGCGCGGGGTGCCGCGGGGGGATGTGCGGGGGGCGGTAAGCCGACACTCGCCTTGACCTGCCCGGCAGCTGCTTCGAAGCTGGGACTGCGGTCGATCCCTGGTGGAGCCGGCCATCCTGTCCCGGTAACAGAGAGACGCCATGCTTGCTGCGCCGGTCGCGACGCCACCACGAACCTTCGCCTCGCCCGTACCGCTGACCCGGTTCGTCGGGCGTGAGACGGAGGTGTCCGCACTGCTCAGCCTGCTGAGCCGGACCCGGCTGGTCAGCCTCGTCGGGCCGGGCGGCAGCGGCAAGACCCGGCTCGCCGGGGTGATTCACGACCGGTGGGCCGCCGAATCGGCCGATACCTGGTGGGTGCCGCTGGCCCACCTGAACCGGCCGGCGCAGCTCACCGCGGCGGTGGCCGACGTGCTCGGCGTCGCCGAGGTGCCGGGCCGGTCGCTGCCCGACCTGGTGGCCGCCCGGCTGCGGCACAGCACCGGCCTACTCGTCCTGGACAACTGCGAGCATCTCGTCGCCTCGTGCGCGGCGCTCGCCGGCGACCTGCTGCGGGCCGCCCCCGGCCTGCGGGTGGTCACGACCAGCCGGGAGCCGCTGGCCGTGGCCGGTGAGACGACGTGGCCGGTGCGGGGGCTGTCGCTGTCGGCGGACCTGGCGGCGCCGGCCGCGGCCGACCTGGCCGGCAGCCAGGCGGTTCAGCTCTTCACCGACCGGGCCCGGCTCGTCCAGCCGGCCTTCGCCGTCACCGACGCCAACGCGGCGGACGTCGCCCGGCTCTGCCGCCGGCTCGACGGCATGCCGCTGGTGCTGGAACTGGCGGCGGCGCGCCTGCGGGTGCTGCCGCTGCCGCGGATCATCGAGTGGCTCGACGACGCCATGTCGTTGCTGGTGACGACCAACCGCGACGTTCCGCCGCGGCAGGCGACGCTGCGGGCCACCCTGGACTGGAGCCACGACCTGCTGCCCGCGCCGGAGCGGGAGCTGTTCGCCCGGCTGTCGGTGTTCCGCGGCGGCTTCACCGTCGCCGACGCCACGGCGGTCGCCGGTGCCGGCGCGCCCGCTCTGGAGACTCTGGACCTGCTCACCCGGCTCGTCGACAAGTCGCTGGTCCAGGCGCACACCAACGCCGACGAGGAGCGCTACTCCCTGCTCGAGGTGATCCGGCAGTACGCCGCCGAACGCCTCGGCGACCAGCGCCCCGCCCTGTCGGCGGCGCACGCCCGGTACATGGTGGAGCTGGCCGAGCAGGCGGAGCGCGAACTCGGCACGGCTCAGCAGCGGCCCTGGCTGGACCGTCTGCACGACGACCACGGCAACCTGCGCGCCGCGCTGAGCTGGGCCCGCACCCACGACAGCGGGCTCGGCGTACGGCTCGCCGGCGCCCTGGGCCGGTACTGGCGGTTGAGCGGTCAGTACGCCGAGGGCCGGCAGTGGCTCCAGGCGGCAACGGCGTCCGTGCCCGGCGACCACGCCGCGCCGGGGGAGCTGGCCAAGGCGCTGACCGCCCTGGGCACGCTGGAGTTCCTGCAGTGCGAATACCGGGCGGCCGCCGACCGGCTGCGCCGGGCCCGGGACCTGTACGAAGCCGCTGGTGACGATCGGGGAGTGGCCGCGGCGCTGCAGAGGCTCGGCGGTATCGCCCGGGAACAGGGCCGGTACCCCGAGGCGTGGGCCTGCCACGAGGAGGTCCTCGCGGTGTGGCACCGGCTCGGCGAACCGGTGGGCATGGCGCGCGAGCTGCAGGGGATGGGCTTCACCGCCTGGCTGGAGGGCGACTACGCCAGGTCGGCCGAGCTCTGCGCCGACGCCGTGCGCCGGTTCCGCGAGCTGGGCGACACCGAAGGGGCGGCAGGCGCTCAGATCCACCTGGCCGTGGCGATCTGCCGGGGCGGCGACCCGGACGCCGCACTGCCGCTGCTGTGGGAATGCCTGGCCATCGCCGACGGCGGCGGACTCCTGGAGTCCAGCGCCTGGGTGAACGAGCAGCTCGCGCTGATCGCCGTGGCGCGGGGCGAGCGCACCGAGGCGGCGACGTTGCTGCGCCGCAGTCTCGCCGTGCAGGTGGAACTCGGCGACCGCTGGCGTACGGCCGTCGTCCTCGACGAGTTCGCCGGGATCTGCGCCGACGCCGGTACGGGTGCCCGGCTGCTGGCCGCGGCCGAGCGCCTCCGCAAGGAGATCGGCACCCCGCTGTCACCGGCCGACCGGGCCGCCCACGAGGAGCGGGTCCGGGCGGTGCGTGCGGCGCTGAGCCGGGCGGACTGGGAACGCGCCACCACGGAGGGCCGGGCGCTCACGCTGGAACAGGCGGTCGCCCTCGCCACGGCCGAGCCGGTCGCCCCGGCCGCGCGGCCCCCGCGCTCGGAATTGTCCGTTCGGGCCTTCGGCCGCAGTGCGGTCGACGTGAACGGGCGCACGCTGAGCCTGCAGGACTGGACCTACGCCAAACCGCGCGAGCTGCTGTACTACCTGCTGACCAAGCCGAGCAGCACCAAGGCGGAGATCGGGCTGGCGCTGTGGCCGGAGGCGTCGAACAGCGAACTGCGCAACAGCTTCCACACCTGCCTCAAGGCGCTGCGCAAGGCCGTCGGTGAGGCCGCGACCGTACGCTTCACCGGCGGCACGTATCGGCTGGAACCGATCGGTGCCCTTCACTACGACGTGGCCGAGTTCCAGGCGGCGGCCGGCGACGAGTCAGCCGGCATCGAGGCACTGACCGCCGCCGCGGAGCGCTACCCGGGCGACTTCCTCGCCGACATGCCGGTGGGCGGCTGGGCCGAGTCGCACCGCGCCGAGCTGCGCCGCGAGTACGAGTACGTATTACGCCGCCTCGGCGGCCGGCTCGCCAAACAACAGCGCTTCACCGAGGCAGCCGACGTCTTCGCCCGCCTGGTCGCCCACGACCCGCTGCTGGAGGCCGGGCACCGCGCCCTCATCCGCTGCTACGCCGCCCTCGGCGAACAGGGCCGCGCCCTGCGCCAGTACGACGAACTGGTCCGCCTGCTCGACGTGCACCTCGGCACCCGCCCGGCACCGGAGACCACGGAACTGCACACCCGCCTGCGCGAGCGGCACCGGGCGGCCTGAGCCCGGCGTTCTCCTGCGAGGTGATTCGCCCGGGATCGGGGGTATGGACCCCCGCATGACGCCGGTGAGGGTGGGCCTGTGCGGAGCCGGCATGGCGCTGCCGTCCTATGCGCAGCGCTTCGGGGTGCTGGAGGTGCAGCAGACGTTCTACGAGCCACCCCGCGCGGCGACGCTGCGGCGGTGGCGGGCCGCCGTCCCACCGGCGTTCGAATTCACCATCAAGGCGTGGCAGCTGATCACGCACGAGGCGAGAAGCTCCACGTACCGGCGGCTGCGCACCCCCCTGAGCGCCGAGGAACGCACCGAGGTCGGCGGTTTCCGGTGGACGCCCGTCGTGGCGCGCGCCTGGGAGACCACGCTGAACTGCGCCGCGATCCTGGAAGCGACAGCGATCCTGCTCCAGTGCCCCGCGAGCTTCCGGCCGGCCGAGCCCGCCATCGCCCGGCTGCGCGAGTTCCTCACCCGAGCGCCCCGGCCGGCCGGTGTCCGGCTGCTGTGGGAGCCACGCGGCCCGTGGCCGGACGAGCTGGTCAAGGGCCTGTGCGAGGAACTGGACCTGACCCACGCCGCCGACCCGTTCCTGCGCCCCAGCCTGACACCGACGGCCTATTACCGTCTGCACGGCATCACCGGCGCCCGCCACGTGTACACGGATGCCCAGCTGACCCAGCTCGCCGCCATCGCCGGTGCCGGCCCGGCGTATGTGATGTTCAACAACCTGCCCCGCGCCGCCGACGCGGCGCGGTTCAGCCGGCTGCTGCACCCGGACGCGGGTTCAGAGGGCTGAGCGCAGTGCAGATCCGCTGCTCCCTCGCGCGGCGGCTTGCTCTGTCCCGGCACCTGCTTGCGGCGGGGCTTCCATAGGTAGTTGAGTTACATATATAGTTGATGAATGCGACAGGCGACGTACTTCATCCTGGCTGCGCTCCACAGCGGTCCCCGGCATGGCTACGCGATCATCAAACAGGCTGACGAGCTCTCCCAGGGGCGCGTGCGGCTGGCAACCGGCACCCTCTACACCGCCCTCGACCGGCTGACCGGCGAAGGGCTGGTGCAGGTCGTGAACGAAGAGGTGGTGAACGGTCGAGCGCGGCGCTACTACGACCTCACGCCGGACGGCCGGGCCGCCCTGCACGCCGAGGCCGCCCATCTGGCCGCCGCCGCGCGGGTGGTCACCGACCGGATGTCCACCGCCGTACGGCCCGCGGCGGGCCTCGCGTGAGCCCCCAGGTTCCCCCGGCCGAGCGCCGGTATGTGCGCCTGCTTCGCCTTTACCCGGCGGCCTATCGCCGCAGACGCGGTTCCGAGCTGCTGGAGACGCTGCTGGAAGTGGCTGCCGATCAGGGCCGGAGCCGTCCGTCGGCGCGCGAGACCAGTGCCTTGATCCTGGGTGCACTGCGTGCCCACGCGGGCTACGGCGCCCGCCGAAGCGCTCGTCAGAGTTGGCTGACCGCCTTCCGAACTGCCGCGCTGATGTTGATCGTCTACGCGATGGCCGACGCGGTTGCTCAGATCGGCCACCATGTCGTGTTCCGTGCCTCATTCCCGTACGCGATGGCGGGGGTCGTGGTGCTCAGCGCCGGCGCCCTCGTCGCGGTGCTGCGCCATCGCTACCCGGCAGCGGTCGCCGCGTCCACTGCGGCGTTCCTGCTGCTGGTCAGCATGTGGCCGCTCGTCAGGCCCAGCGACGGCACGTTCTGGCTGCTCCCGCTCGCGGCCGCGGTGCTCCTGCCGCTGGTGCGGCATCGTGGCGAGCCGAGTTCCGGCCTGCTCCGCCATCTCCCGCTGGTGCCGTTGCTGCTGGTCGGCATCGACACGGGGATGAGCACACCGCTCTCCGGCCTCCTGGATGTCCTCGCGCCCGTGGTCGTGTTCGGCATCGGCGGCGCCGGGCTGCTCTGGCTGGCCGTCGACGAGCGGGTGACCATGGCCGTCGGACTGTTCGCCGTCAACGTGCTGCTGATCCAGATGTCCTTCGAGATGGAGGGCGGTTTCGGCGCCTCCGCCCGATCGACCCTGGCAGTCGCGGCCCTGCAGATCGGGGTCGCCGCCGCCGCGCCGGCGCTCCTGCTGGGCGCAGCCACCCTGACCACCCGCTTCCACTCCCGCCTCTGACCGGCTCACACGGAGGTCTCATCTCCCGGATGCGCCGCTCGACGCCTCGAACCAGGCGGGCTGAACACTCGCCTGGTTCACCGGAATCGCAGCCGTGAAACCCTGGCTTTCGCCAGCGACGTCACGTGACGAGCACGGCGGTGAGCATCGAGAGATACGACTCATGGGCCAGCCGCAAGCTGTCCAGGCCGGACGTCTCGAACCACGCCACAGCGTCGTGCTCCTCCGGCGCGGCGTTGACGGGTGTTCCGATCCACCTGTCGACCAACCAGATCTGCATGTCGAACGTCGCGGTCCGGATCTCATGCATCGGCGGCCCGGACGGCTCCGCTGCCGTGATTCCCAACTCCTCCCGAAGCTCGCGGACAAGGCTCGCTTTCGGATCCTCGCCCTGCTCGACATGACCGCCCGGCAGGTCCCACACGTCGGGATAGATACGGCGTCCCGGACTTCGATGACACAGCAACACCCGATCGCCGTCGCGAAGAACGGCCGTCACGATCCGGACCGGCCCGGAGTCGTCAGCGGAGATCGTCATCGGCACAATCTGACCCGAGCGGATCTGCCGCAGGCCCTGCGCACGGGATTCGCCGATGTCATCCTCCGGACGCCACCTTCCGCGTCATGACGGCTGACCCGGCTGGAAGACGGTCAGAATGTTGCCGTCAGGATCTTTCAGCCACGCCACCTGAAGGCCCGTGGTGTCGGCGGAAATGCCATCCGCATCCAGAGTGAACGGCAGATCGTCAGGCCCGAGGAACGGTACGCCCGCCGCGCGCAACCGGCGGACCGTTGCGTGCACGTCGTCCACCCGGAAGCTGGCGACCGGCCAACTGGCGCGACCGGCGTCCGGAACGCCGGGAAGCAGATAGAGCAGTGTCCCGCCGTCCGCCTCGACCACCCAGCCGCCCGGGGTCTCCCGGCCCTGAAGCCCGAGCGCCCCTTCGTAGAAGTCGCGGGCGGGGGCGAGTTCAGTGACAGCGATGACCGGTCCGACATGCATCAGTCGATGATGGCAGTGCGGGGCCTGCCCGGCCAGCCGGGCGACCTCTTCCGCCGCTGCCGCCGCGCCTAGTGCGGTGACCGCATACGTCGCCGGGTTGCCGGCTGCTGCGGCGCGACGGAGAACTGTTGAGCGGCTCACTGCGCGCGGGCTCTCGCGGGCTCTCGCGGGGATGAGCGGGTGGCGCGGGCGGCAGGGCGGCGCAAGCGATGGTGAGCGCGCACGCAACGCGACGGTGCGCTCCACACTCGTCAGGGCAACAACCAGCTCTCACGCAACCTCACCGTGCGCGCCTGCTGCTCCAGCACCCGTCGGGGTGGAGGTCGGTGGCGGTTCGCCTGCGGGCCGGCCCAGGTGCGGCTGATGCCGGCATCCGCGACTGGACCAAGCAAGTTCGCTTCCCACGTACCCACTATCGGCCCGCGATGGCTCCACCCGGGTTCGCTTCATTCTTCTGGCTCGATATCAGCTGTCGCGAGCTGGAAGTGTGAAGCCGAGCTCCGCCGCACTCGTCCGTGTGAGTTTCGCGTATTCCGAATTGAAATGAACAGTCGCCACGTCCTTGAACTCGGCCGGGTCCGCGATGTTATAGATTTCGGCCGGCACGTCCCTGACGATGTAGAGTGTGTGCCCAGGATCAGCGGGTAGAATAACCGTGGTCGTGTCCGCCCCTGCGGAACGGTCTTCCACTTGAGCAGCGACTATTTCCCTCGATTCATTGGTAATAACGAGCAAATTTCTAGCCCTCTTTGCCATGACTCTCTTCCTATCTTGATAGATTCCTGTCTCAGCCTAGGCCGCCGCCCGACATGCTGAACCATGTGGAAAGCCAGCCAGGGCTCGCAGTGTTCTCGACAAGGCAAATATATTGCCAAAGAGTGCCACCATTCGTGTAGGTGACCCGCACCTGGTGGTGGCCCGTCTCGAGTTGCGTGATACCAGAGGGCGTGGGGAAAGTATCGAAAGGCTTCGGTATGGCCATCGCAAACTGCGCGCCCCGATCGACGCCGCCGACCGCTCGCAGGATCCACGTCGACGAGCCATTCGCCAGCCAGAAGTGACCTTCATTGTTGTAAGCCATCTCATAAATCCTGTCTCATTGTTCGCTGTCTTCCGTGCACACAAGACAGCGGGACACCTCTCCTGTTCTGTCATTGGCATCCTGGCACGGCCGCAGGCCTCCGAAAGTCGTACGGGTGACAGCAGCGCAGCGCAAAGCTCACCTCTTTTGCGAATTCCGGCCGGGACATGCGTCGCTCGGCGCGACGCGCCCCGTTTACGGGGGATTTGGAATAATCGAATCGCGCGAGTCCGGTTGGCGCTGACATCCGCCGCCATGGTCCGCTTGTCATGGCATCCGGGGCGCGCTGATGGTGAATGAACGAGCACCGCCCGCCGGTATAGCTCGCCCACGTCACGGGACCCGCAGCCATGAACATCAAATCCGGCAATCGCCGAACCGGACGGGGTGGCCCTCGATGACGTCGTCGGGGCTGAGCGGGAAGCCGCTATCCTGCCGCGTGTGACCAATCCGATGATGCCGAACGATCCGCGGTGGCTCGGTGACTATGAGCTGCTCGGTCGTCTTGGCGAGGGCGGCATGGGCACCGTCTTTCTTGGACGTTCGCCGGATGGCCGGCTGGTGGCGGTCAAGATGTTGCGGGCCGAGCACGCCTGGGACACCGAGTTCCGGGGGCGCTTCCGCAGCGAGGTCAACCGGGCCCGCGAGGTGCCCGGCTTCTGCACGGCGGCGGTGCTCGATGCCGACCCGGATCACGAGACGCCGTATCTGGTGGTCGAGTATGTCGACGGGCCGAGTCTCTCCGAGGTGATCCGGGATCGGGGGCCGCTGGACGGCGGCACGCTGCACAGCGTGGCGGTGGGGGTGGCAACGGCGCTGGCGGCGATCCACGGCGTCGGGGTCATCCACCGGGACCTGAAGCCGCAGAACGTGCTGTTCTCGCTGGGTACGCCCAAGGTGATCGACTTCGGGATCGCGCGGGCGCTCGAGGTGACCAGCCGGCATACCCGGACCGACCAGATGGTCGGCACGGTGTCGTACATGGCGCCGGAGCGGTTCGATAGCGACTCGGATCGCACGGTAGGGCCGGCGGCGGACGTGTTCGCGTGGGGTGTGGTGGTGGCTTACGCGGCGACCGGGCGCACCCCGTTCCGGGCGGATTCGCCGGCCGCCACGGCGGCTCGCATTCTGACCCAGCCGCCCGACCTGACCGGGCTCGGCGGGCCGTTACGTGACCTGGTGTGCCGCACGCTGGCCAAGGATCCGGCCGAGCGGCCGACCGCTCATCAGCTTCTCGACCTGCTGCTGGAGGCGGAGACCGGTGGGGCGCTCGCCCAGCGGCCGGAGCTGCTCATGGCCGCCGAGGCGGCACAGCACACGGGCCGGGTGCGGCCCTCCGGCGTACGCGAGCCGGCCGCGCCCGTTCACCGGCGGGTGAAAAGCCTGGTGGCCGTGGCCGCGGCGGCGACCGTCGTGTGCGCCGGCATCGGGTTCGCGTTGTCGCGCCACCAACTGGATGAGGCGCTGGCGTCGTTCGATCCCAGCGGATCGCCGTCGGCGTCACTGCCCGTGGCACCGGCCGCACCCCAGTCGGCGGTGACCGGTTCGGGCAACCCCCGGATCCAAGGGCCGGGGGTGTCCGACCATCTCGACCGGCGCGGCCTGTGGAAGGCCGACCGGACTTCCGGCAGTGCCGCCGGATGGTGCACCTTCGACCAGCGGATGCTGGCGACGACCCACATGTCCACCCTCTACCAGTGCAAGGGGCCGAAGGACTCGTTCGCCGGCGACCAGACGATCGCGGCCGACGTCGGCATCGTCACCAAGGGTGCCTGCGCGGTGATCTGGTTCCGGCTGGTCGACAAGCACGGTTACGTAGCCTCGTTCTGCGAGAACGAGATCCGGCTGGGAATCGACGAGAGCTCGGGGAACGGGTTCAACTCGGAGCAGCGGGTCACCGTGAGCGCGTTCCAGGCCGGGCAGACCCACCGGATCGGCATCACCGTGCACGACAGCACGGCCCAGGTGACGGTCGACGGCGCGCCCGCTCTGAGCATGCCGGTCACCGACCCGCAGCTCGTCGCGGGCCGGGTCGTACTCGGGGCGCTCAACGAAGCGTCCGAGGGGGACGCCACGGTGGCCTTCGCGAACGTCGATCTCCGGTCGCCGGTGGTGGATCCGCCGGCGGACTTCACCGATCCGGCGACCGGCTCCAGCCAGTCGATGGTGGAGCTCCACTCGTACGATCCGGTCGCGCACTCCGCGGTGGTCCAGCCGGTGCTCGTGATGGCCAGTGCGGACTACTGCAAGCAGTTCAAGATCGACCCGGACGACATCAAGTGCAGCGACCCGTTCCAGATCGTCGAGAGCCACACGAAGGTGACGATCCCGGTCCGGTCCGCGCCGAAGCTGACGTCATGGGTGAACGCCGGTGGCGGAGACGGCATCGTCTCGGTGCGCGCCGGCGCCGGTCGCTCCATCTCCGCGGCCAAGTTCACCAAGTGGCTGGCGGGGAAGCCGGGTGGCCTGGTCGCGGTCGCCACCGCCAACGGCGAGGTCACCACGCTGACCAAGATCGACAACTTCTGAGCCGCTCGCGCAGCGGTTTCCCCGGCAGCGCTTCGGCAACTTGGCTGACCACCCCTCCTGGCACGTCGACGTCTCCCGGATAGCTGCCCGTAGGCGAGCGAGCCGTTCCTCGTACAGATGCCGGCTCGTCGCTTGATGTGTGTGCAACGGCAGCAGCCTGCGTGCGGCGGACGAGTCGAAACGCTGCCAGAGCACGCCTGCGCCCGCCGGACCGGGTTTCAGCTGTGACGTGGCGCCGGTTGACAGCGGCGCCCTTAGCGTAGTCCACTATTCAATAGAGCTTCACTCTATCGACTGAACATCAGGGGACAGCTATGCCGTACGGCGTCGTTCAAGACATGCCAGGAGTCAGCGAGCAGGAATACCGGCAGGTGGAGAAGCACCTCGGCCCGGACCGGCCCCCGGGACTGCTGGCCCACGTGGCCGGACCGTCCGGCGAGGGCTGGCGGATCATCAACGTCTGGGCCGACGAGGCCGCGTTCCGCAGGTTCCAGTCGGAGCGCCTGGTCCGGGCCGCGGGCCTGGCCGCCCAGGAGGACGGCTTCGACCCGGCGAAGGCCGCCTCGTTCCGGTCAGCCACCGTCGACGGCGCCGAGATGCCGTTCTGATGGCCGACACCGCCACCCTGCGTGCCCGCAACGCCGACTTCTGGGCCCGGACGGCTCCCGGGTGGATCCATCAGGCCGACCGGCACGACGAGATTGGCCGTCCGCTCGGCGCCGCGGCACTCGATTGGCTGCGACCCCAGCCCGGCGAACGGGTGCTGGACGTCGGCTGCGGGTGTGGCGGCACGACCGCCGAGATCGCGCGGGCCGTCGCACCGGAGGGCAGCGCGATCGGTCTCGACCTCGCCGAGGCGATGGTGGCGAAGGCGCGCGACCGTTTCACCGGGCCGGGGGGAGGGGGACCGCGGTTCGTCGCCGGTGACATCGAGACGCTCGATACCGTTCCCGGGGCGCCGTTCGACGCCGTCTACTCCCGGATGACCTTGATGCTGCTCGCCGATCCGGTCGCCGGCCTCACCGCGGTCCGGCGTTCGATGCGCGCCGGCGCCCGGCTGGCCGCCACGACGTTCCGCGACGGCCGGGTCAATCCGTGGTTGCCGGCGGCGATGCTGGGCGCGGCGGCACACCTCGGACCGTTGCCGCCGCTTCCGATCGGCGACGAGCCAGGACCCTTCGCGTTCGCCGACGCGACCCGGGTGACCGATCTTTTCACCGCCGCGGGTTTCACCACCATCAACATTCAGGCGTACGACGTAGTGCTCGACGCACCGGACGACCCGGAAGCGGTCACCGAATGGCTGATTGAGATCGGCCCCGCCGGTGCTGCGTACCGGGACGCCGAGCTCACCACCCAGGGGTACGCCCGAGCCGGGGCGGCACGCTTGCTCGAACGTTTCCGCACAGCCGGCACCGGCTACCGGCTGCCGGCCGGACTTTGGCTGATCACCGCTCACTCCGGCGGGACCAGCACACCATGACCGCTCGCCGGCACCTCGCGGCGTTGCTCACGATCGACACCGGCCTGGCCGGCGACGACACCGCCGCCGGCAGGTTGCTCTGCGGCATTCCAGGTGCAGCCTGCCTGCCGTGACGCTCTGTCAATCCTCAGTCGTTCGATGACGACCGCGCCGGACGCCGGTGCCCGCATCGATACGACGACCAACAAGAACGAGGCATGATGACCAGACCGTTTTTGTTCACTCTGTCGATCGCTGTGCTGCTGGCCGTGGCCGGATGCGGCGGCACCGATGCGGCCACCTCGGCCGGCGACGGAGCAGCACCGGCGAACGGCAATCCACCCGCGGAGGCGGGCGGCTCCTACGAGGCGAAGGACGTCTGCGCCTACCTGGAGGGCGAGATCCCCGCGCTGAAGGAGATCGGCAGCCCGGTGGGGCGGCACGCCAACCTGGCCGGCAACCTGGCCACCTTCTTCGAGTCCCACGGCAAGCCGGAGAACGGCGCGGTACTGGACGCGGCTACGAAGGCGGAATGCCCCGCTGTCCGTACCGAGGTGCTCACCTTGATCGACGTGGACAGCTTCAGCTCTTTCTAGCCCGGACGGCGCCGCGGGCCCATCCGCGCGCCAGCAGCTTCAGGAGGGTTCGTGTCCGCTGTTCACACCTCATCATCATCATCGGCGAGAAGGCGGCGGCCTCGGCTCGTCCCGGCCGGACTTGCCCTGGCGGCCGGACTTGCCCTGGCGGCCGTGAGCGGCTGCGGCCCGGCCGGCGCCCGAAACGACAAAACCCAGCCGGTAGCCGCCGACGCCGGCCAGGCCGATGCCAGCCAGGACGCCGCCGGTCAGGCCGATGCCGGTCAAACCGACGCCGGCCAGGACGCCGCCGAAGCCGGGCCGGCTGACGTTGGCCAGGACGCCGCCGAGGCCGGCTCGCAGGAGAGCGCCGGCGACGACCCCGCGGGTGACACCGCACCCACGAGTTCGCCGGCGCTGAGCCTCCAGCCGACGCCATCCACGACGAAGAAACGCACCCTGCCGCCCGGAGCAGTGGTGACCGCCCAGCCCATCGTGCCGCGAATCGAGTACTTCCGGGTCAAGCGGAAGCCCGAGTGCCGGTCGGTCAAGGACGGCGCCGTCACCGAGGGCGCACCGGCGATCCTCGAATGGAAGGTCACCGGCGCCGACAAGATCCAACTCAGCGTCGACGGCCCGGGCCTCTACGCCGAGTACGGCCCCGCGGGATCGGACTCCCTGCCCTTCCCGTGCGAGGCCGCTCCCGGCACCTACCAATCACACACCTACACGCTGACCGCGTTCGGCCTCGGCCGTAACAAGGACCGCACCCTGGTCGTCAAGGCTCTGGCCGGCTAGATCCTTTTCGCAGCGGGGCACTCACGCCCAGCCGGACCTGGGCCGGCCCGCAGGCGAACCTCCACCCTGACGGGTGCCTGGACCAGTAGGCGCGCACGGTGAGGTTGTGTGAGAGCTGGTTGTTGCCCCGGCGTGGGTAGAAGCGCACGGTCGGGTTGCGGGCGTCTGGCGCCCATGTGTTCACGGGCGGGTGCTTCCCGCCGCCGCGGCCGGAACGGCGGGGATCGCCGACTGCGGATCGTGGCCGGCGAACGCGAGCCCGATGACGAATCCGGCCACCTCCTCCAACTGCCGGGCGCGATCAAGCCCGCCAAGGACGGCGGGAACGCCGCCGAGATCGCGGACCAGCGAACCCACGAGTTCGAGTGCCTGTGGGTCGTCCCCGCACATCGCAACCGTCGGCGGTGAAGAGTCCGGCGCCGCCCACAGCGACGACGGGAACAGGTGGAGCGCCTTGACCACGTGAGCGCCGGGGGCGTGGTCGGCGACGTGGTGCGCGATCGCACGCCCGGGTTGCGTCCGCAGTACCCCGATGCCGTGCTCGACCGCGTTCGTCGGGTCGATGAGCGGTTTGCCGGCGAGCGACCCGGCAGGTGCGCCGGCTGCCTCGAGGATGTCAGCGACACCCGCCCAGTGGACGCTGAGCAGGATGGCGTCGGCGTCCGTACCGACCTGGGGGAGGGGCCGGGCCCGGGCGCCGGATGCTGCGGCCGCAAGTTCCGCGCGTTCGGGTGAGCGACCGCCGATGGTGACCTGATGTCCGGCACGGGTCCAGGCGGCAGCGAGCGCTGTGGCGAGGGTTCCGGTGCCGAGAATGCCGATACGCATGACGCCGGACCCTAGGAGGTCCGATACGCACCACCGGGTGTGTATCGGCCGTGTCACGATGACCGGATGTCTCGCGATACCGCTGGTGCTTGCCTGGATCTGGTGGCGGATTGCCGGGTGCGGATGGGAACCGACCTTTTCGCCCACGTGTGGGATCCGGTGGTCCTGGCTGCGCTGACCACGGGCCCGCAACGTCGCCGCGCACTTCGGGTGAGTATCGGCGGCATCAGCGACAAAGCTCTCACCGAAGCGCTGCACCGGCTCGTCGCCGGCTGCCTGATCGAGCGCAGGTCGTTCGCCGAGGCACCACCCCGGGTCGACTACGCGTTGACGTCGCTCGGCCGGACCTTCGTCGACGGGCCGATGCGCGCGCTCGGTGAGTGGGTCACCCGGTACGGCGACGAGCTCTTCGAGGCGCAGGAACGGATGTCGGGCCGGTAGCCGCGCTGAGCGCGGCCCGCCCGCTGAGCGGCCGGCCGGGCGCTGGGTCGATCGACGCAGCTCAGCGCCGGTTCAGCCGGATGGCTGAAGGTTCCGGCGCTGGCTATTGTTGCGGCGTGACATCGGCCGGGCACGAGTGCTGGTCCTACGACGACCAGCATCTCTTCGACACGTATGCGCGGGAGGTTCTCCTCGCCGGGCTCGCCGCCGGCGAGCGGGTCTGGTACATCCCCGGCCGCTTCTCCCGCCTCGACGCCGGCGCCCTGCCGGGCGGTGAAGCCATCCGGGTTCTCTCCTTTCAGACCGCCTACTCCGGCCACGAGGCCATCGATCCGGCCACCCAGGTGGCCACCTACGCGGCCGCGACCGAGGACGCCCTGGACGCCGGGTTCACCGGTTTGCGGGTCGTCGCCGATGCCACCGAGCTGGTGCGGACCGACGAGCAGCGCGACGCCTTCGCCCGCTACGAATACCTGGTCGGCCGCTACATGCGCACCGCGCCCATGCGGGCCGTGTGCGCCTACGACCGGCGGGAGCTCGGCAATCTCGCCGTGTCCGAGCTGGCCTGCCTGCACGAGTCGAGCAGCGGGGCGGATGTGGCGTTTCAGCTGCACCCGGGCGCCACGAGCGCCGAGGCGGTGCTGGACGGCGAGGTCGACGGGTCGGCCGGGGAGCTGTTCACCACGGCCCTTCGCCGTACTGATCTGGCGGCATCCGGTGGCGAGATCGTGGTGGACGCCGCCGGTTTGTCGTTCATCGACCATCGCTCACTGCTCGCCGTCGAGAGGTACGCCGAGTCGCAGGGGCTGACCGCTGTGCTCCGCACCCGTACCAGTGCGGCAGCCCGCCTGGCCCAGTTGCTGGATCTGCCGAACGTGCGAGTGGAGGTGACCCGATGACCAGGACCGGCGCCGCAGCCGGGCATCGCGGATATTTCCACGAGGCGGTCTGCTATTCCTCCGACGACGACCTCCTCGCGGTGGTCGTGCCGTTTCTGCTCGGCGGCGTGACGGCGGGCGAGCCCACCGTCGTCGCGCTCGGCGGGCGCAACGCCGAACTGGTGCGTGGCGCACTGCCCTCCGGAGTGCCGGTCGAGTTCCTGTCCGGCGGCTCGATGTATGCGCGCCCGGCCGCCGCCATCCGGTCGTACCGGGAGCTGCTGGCCGATCATGTCGCCGGCGGCGCCGCGCAGATCCGCATCATCGGTGAACTGTCGCCGGAGACGTTCGGCGCGACCTGGGACTCCTGGTCGCGGTACGAGGCCGCCATCAACCACGCCTACGACGAGTTCCCGCTGTGGAGCATGTGCGCCTACAACACCGGGACCACACCGGCACCGGTGCTCGCCGACGTGCTGCGCACGCATCCGCGCAGCGCGATGCCTGACGGCAGTCACGTCCGCAACGACGACTACATCGAGCCGATGATCTATCTCAGCGAGCGCCGCGTCCCGCTGCCGGATCCGATTCAGTACGCCGCACCGCTCGCCGATTTCGCCTCGCCCAGCCTTGCCGAGGCGCGCCGGGCCGTGCGCGACGCCGATGTGGGCCAGGTGCCCGCCGACGACGTCGACGACCTTGTCGTGTCCGTCAGCGAGGTGGTCGCGAACGCGTACCGGCACGGCCGGACCCCGGTCAGGATGCGCCTGTGGAGCGGCTCGGACCGCATCGTGGTCTCGGTCACCGACGCCGGGCCCGGCCCGAAGGATCCCTTCGCCGGTCTGCTTCCGGCGGGTGACGGCTTCGACGGCGGGCTCGGCCTCTGGATCGCCCACCAGTCCTGCAACCACGTGGCCCTCTACCGCGACGCCGACGGTTTCACCATCCGGCTCACCGCGGGCAACCCTCACCACTGACCTTTTTCACCGTGGCGGGGCCGCCCGCTCCCGGCGGTGCTCGATGCCAGGTGGGCAAAGTGGGCGCCGCGCCGGTCTGCCGGAACGCTGAGCGCTCACGGCGATTACTCTCTGTCCGGAGATCAGCATCGCCGGATGTGGTCGAGCGCTGATCCGCTGGGGGGAGCCGTCATGGTGAGGCCACCGGTTCGCGGCAGGGACGCCGAGCTGGCCGCGGTGCGTGCGGCGGTTGATGACGCGCTCGAGGGGCGTGGCGGCGTGCTGCTGGTCGAAGGTCCGGGCGGCATGGGCAAGACCCGGCTCCTCGAGGAGGCCGCCGAGCTGGCCCGGGCCCGGGGGTTGCGGGTCGGCGCGAGCCGGGGTGACGTCGATGTGGCGCTGTCGCCGCTGGCGTGCCTGCTGGCGGCCCTGTTCGGCGGGACCGGGGCGCCGCTCGCGGGCAACGACCTGCCGTCGCCCGAGGAGGTTCGCACCAGTAGCTACTGGGTGGTGCTCGACCTGCAGAGCAGGCTGGAGCAGCTCGGCGCTCCGGCCATGGTGTGTCTCGACGATCTCCAGTGGGCGGATCCGTCCACGGTGGAGGCGTTGCGGGCGCTGCTACCGGTGGTCACCGGTGTCCCGGTGGTCTGGGTGCTCGCCTATCGCCCGCGGGAGGCGACCTCGCGGTGGACCGACGCGGTCGATCAGCTCGCGCGTGCGGGTGCGACCCGTGTCGTTCTGCGGGAGCTGCCCCTGCCGGACGTGCAGGACATCGTGGCCGACACGCTCGGTGGGCGCCCGGATCCGCCGTTGCTGGCACTGGCAGCCGAGACCCACGGCGTGCCGTTCCTGCTGACCGAGCTGCTGCAGGGGCTGCGGGAGGAGGAGCTCGTCGCGGTGCGCGACGGTGCGGCGGTGCTGCGGGAGCGCCGGCTGCCGGCCCGGCTGGGCGAGAGCATGCGCCGTCGTCTGGAGGCGCTGGGTGCCGCCGCGGTCGGCACCGCCCGTGCTGCCGCGGCGCTCGGGCGATCGTCCCGCACGGTGGACTTGGCGGCGATGCTGGACACCGGTCCTGTCGAGCTGTCGGCGAGCGTGGACATCCTGACCCGCGCGCACATCTTCGACAGCGCCGCGGCCACCGTGATGTTCCGGCACGACCTGATCCGGGAGGCGGTCCTGGACAGCGTTCCGTACGCCGCCCGCCGTGCCCTCATCCGTCACGCCGCCACCGTCCTGCTCCGCAACGGTGCCATGCCGGTCGAGGTGGCCGGCCGGCTGCTCGAGTCGGCTGAGCCGGGGGACGATGCCGCCGCGGCAGTGCTGCACGCCGCCGCGCGGGCGCTGGCCGCCACCGACCCCGTGACGGCGGCCAACCTGGCCCGGCGTGCCCTGACCCTGTCCACCGCCGCGAACCCGGACCGGATCGCGCTCGTCGCCGAGACAGCCGTGTTGCTGCACGTCGGTGGCCGGGACGCCGCCGCCCGGGACTTCGCCAACGAGGAGATGCGGCGGCTGTTGTCCCCGCAGGCCGAGGCTGAGGTGCGGCTCAGCGTGGCGCGGATGTACTCGCTGCCCGGCGACATGCGCCTGCAGATGGGTGAGGCCGCGCTTGAACTGCCCGGTCTCGACGCGGTACAGCGGGCCCGGCACCTGGCCGTCATGATCGTCAGTCTGGTGGCCTCCTCACAGGTCGAACGCGCCATCGCGGTGGCCCGTGACGCGCAGGCCGCGGCCGCGAAGGCGGATGACGCGGTCGCCCGTCTCTACGTCGAGTTCGGGCTGCTGGCCGTCGACGAGGCCGCCCACCATTACGACCGCCTGGCCAAGCGGCTCGCCCGGATCCACGCCCTCGCCGCCGACACCGGTGACTTCGTGCCGGCGCAGGCCGCCGAGTGGTACCGCAGCACGATCTACGCCCACACCGGGCGCCTGGACGAGGCGCTTGCCGTCGCGAGTGACGGTCTGCGCGTTGCGACCAGGGACAAGCAGGGGTGGATCGTGCCGAGGTGGGATTTCTGGCGCGGCTGGATCCTGTTGCAGCAGGGGCAGGTGACCGACGCGGGCGCCGTACTGGAGGGTGCGTTCGCGTCCGGTGTGGTCGCGTCGGCTCTGGCCATTCCCGACGCCGCGGGCCTGGCCGCGCTCAGCCGGGTGGCGATACACACCGGCAACCTGACGCTGGCCGGCTGGTGTGCCGACTTCGCCAGGGAGTCGCTGGCGCAGGAGTACTACAACGAGGCCCGGCGTCAGCTCGTGTCGGTGCTCGCCGGGCAGGCCCTGGCCCGCGGCGATGCGGCCGGCGCGCGCCGGGAGCTGCGAGCGGCGAACCGTGATCCGGATTCGCCCGAGGTGCTGCCGGTGCTCACGAGGGAGGTCGGGGCGGAGACGCACCTGGTGCGGCTCGCGCTGGCGGCACGGGACGAGGAACTGGGCGCCGTGGCCGTGCGCCAGGCGCGGCAGCGGGCGGAGCGCAATCCGGCCGTCGGTGATGTCGTGGCGGCCGCGGCACACGCGGAGGGGCTCTGGCGCGGCGACATCGAGGCGCTGCGGACGGCACAGGAGCACTACCGGGAGACCGCCCGGCCGATGGCCCGCGCCTCTCTCGAGGAGGACCTGGCCAAGCACCTGCTGACCGCCGGCGCGGCCGAGGAGGCGGTGGCCCACCTCAACACCGCGCTCGAGCTGTACCTGCCGGCCGGTGCCACGTGGGACGCGCAGCGGGTACGCGCCCGGCTGCGCCGTCTCGGTGTGCGCCGCCGCGTCCTGCCGGACGATCGCCCGGCCAGCGGGTGGGAGTCGCTGAGCCCTTCCGAACTGCAGGTGGTCAACCTCGTCGCCCGGGGTCTGTCCAACCGGGACGCCGCCGCGCAGCTCTTCCTGTCACCCCACACGATCAGCACCCATCTGCGCCGGGCCTTCGCGAAACTCGACGTCACTTCCCGGTACGAACTCGCCCGCCTGGCCTCGGAACGGCTCCGCGACGGCGCCACCGGCCCGCGGGAATAAGGATTACTCAACTCGGGTGATGCCGGCCGTGACGCGTCCACGAGATGCTTCCTGACATGACCGACGCGATCACGGCGCCGGCCCTGAACGCACATCCCTCACTGGTCGGGCGGGCGCCGGAACAGGCGGCCATCGGCCGGCTGCTGGACAGCGCCGCGGGCGTCGGCGGGGCCCTGGTCGTCTGTGGCACACCCGGTGTTGGCAAGTCGGCGCTGCTGGAGTGGGCAGCCGCAACGACCGGTGACAGGTTCCGGGTGCTGCGCGCGATCGGGTCGGTCACCGAGTTCGGTCTGCCGTACGCCGCGCTGCACCAGATGATGCGCTCGGTCCTGGAACACAGCGACCGGCTTACCACACATCACCGGATCGCCCTGGATGTCGCCTTCGGCCGTGCGTCGGGCGCGTCGCCGGAGCTGTACACCGTGGCGACAGCGGCTCTCGAACTGCTGGCGGAGGCGGCAGCCGAGCGGCCGGTCCTGCTGCTGGCCGACGACGCGCAGTGGATGGACGCGGCCAGTCAGCAGGTGCTGGCGTTCGTGGCACGCCGGGTGGCCGCGGACCGTATCGTGCTGCTCGCGACACACCGCGAGAACGAGCCGGGATATCTGCTCGACGCGGCCGTCCCCGCGCTGGGCCTGGCTCCCCTCGACACCGAGTCCGCGGCCGTGCTCCTCGACGGTGTCGCCGGCGCACTCGACCCGGTGACCAGGTCGCTGTTGCTCGGTGTCGCGGGCGGCAACCCGCTCGCCCTGCTGGAGTTGCCGCGCGCGGTGAACGCGCACTCCGACGTGAGCACCGTCCAGCTGCCCCTGACCGCGCGGCTGGAACGCTCGTTCCTGGCCCGCGCCGGCGAGTTCGACCCGCCGACCACGACCGTTCTGGAGATGGCGGCGCTCAGCGACTCCGACGATCTCGCCGAGATCGTGGCAGCCGCGGAGTGGCTGTCGAGTGGGGACTCCGCGCCGTCCCTCGATCCGGCGGTGTCGGCCGGTCTGATCGTGGTGGACGGCGCCACCGTCCGGTTCCGGCATCCGCTCATCCGATCAGCGATCCTCCAGCGTCTCGGCCCCGACCGGCGCCGGGTCTGCCACGCCGCGCTGGCACAGGTGACGACGGGCCGCCCGGAGCGATCGTTGTGGCACCGGGCGGCTGCGGCGCTGCGACCGGACGCGGGACTGGCGGCCGATCTCGAGGAGCACGCCGAGCAGGCGATCAAGCGCGGTGCTTCGACGGACGCGGTACGGGTCCTGGAGCGAGCGGCCCAGCTCTCCGCCGACAGTCGTGACAGGGCCGACCGTACCTATCGGGCGGCCGCACTCGCGTACGCGGTCGGGCAGCCCGCCGCCGGAGAACGACTGCGGAGCCGCTACCGGGATCTGGCCGACGGCGACAACGACAGTCTCCGGTACGAGTGGCTCAACGAGCTGGCCGACGAGGACCAGGCCGGCGAACAGCGCATCCACCTGCTCATCAACGCGGCCGAACGGGCAACCGTGGTCGGCGACGAGGACCTGGCGACCGACTTCCTGCGCGCCGCGGCCATGCGCTGCTGGAACCTGAGTCCCGGCCGCCCGGTGGGAAAGCAGGTGATCGCCGCGGCCGGCCGGCTGGGGATCGCTGACGTCCCGAGCCGCGCGCAGCTGCTTGCCTACGGCTCGCCGTTCGACAGCGACGACACGGTACGCGCGCTGATATCCCGGGTGCCGGCGGCCGGACGGGACGCGACCACCACCTACCGGCTCGCACACGCGGCGGCGTGTGCCGGGGCGTTCGACGTCTCCGAGGGCCTGCTCGTCGACGCCGCGGAACGCCTTCGCGCCGAAGGTCACCTGTACACCCTCGGCAGGACGCTGTCGCTGCTCGCGTGGAGCGCCCTGCGCCGCGGGCACTGGCCGAGCTCGGTGGCCGCCGCCGAGGAGAGTGCGCGGTTGTGCGCCGAGACCCGCCAGCCCTTCTGGGAGGCGGCTGCGCTCGTGGCCCACGCGGCGGTCGCGGCGTTCAAGGGCGACTTCGCGGGTGCCGCGGATCTGATCGCCGGTGCCGAGCACGTGAACCCCCGCCGGTTCGCCACCATCGACGCCGTGACACTTGTCGCGCGGGCCGCCGTCGCGTCCGGGCGGGGCAATCACGATCAGGCCTTCGCGTTCCTCGCCCAACTGCACGATCCGGCCAACAGCGCCTACCACCCGGCACACGCCCTGTGGTCGCTGGCGAGCATGGCCGAGGCCGCCGTGGCCTGCGGCGAGGTCACCGCCGGCCGTTCGCTCGTCGCGGGGCTGCCCGCGGAGGTACGCGCGACCACCTCACCCACCGGCCGGATGAACCTCAGCATCGCGAGGGCGGTGCTGGCCGGCGACGACGAGTCCGAGCGACGGTTCGCCGAGGCCCTGGCCATCGACATGACGGTCTGGCCGTACGAGCGCTGCCGCCTGCTCTTCACCTACGGCAAGTCCCTGCGCCGCCGGAGGCGTGTCCGCGAGTCCCGCGATTTCCTCCGCATGGCGCGGGACGGCTTCGACAACCTGGGCGCCCAACCGCTCGCCGAGCGCGCCAGGGAGGAACTGCGGGCAGCCGGCGAGCGCAGCGAAGCGCGTACCGCCGATGTCTGGGATTTGTTGTCTCCTCAGGAGACCCAGATCGCTTCGCTGGTCGCGCAGGGCCTGACCAACCGGGACATCGCCAAGGGCCTGTTCCTCTCGCACCGGACCGTCGGCAGTCACCTGTACCGGATGTTCCCCAAGCTCGGCATCACCTCACGCGCGGAGCTGCAGCGGATGGCGGCGGAGCGTGACATCTGAACTTCTCCCTCGCTGAGCGGCCCGTCACTCGTACCGGTATTTCAGCGCGTCCGCCTCTCTCTGCTCGATCTCGGCGATGGTCAGGTCCGGCATCCGCAGCTGGGCCAGTGTCACCTCGGCCGAGGTCGGCTGGGCGTCCGCCGGCAGCCACTGCTCCGGCTTCCAGGCCCCGCTGCGCAGAAACGCCTTGGGGCAGTGCGGGTAGACCTGGTCGATGCCCACCACCAGGGCACTGGCCGGTGGCTTGCCCACGGCGGTCAGCTGCGACAGCAACTCCGGGCGGGTGGAGACGCAGGCCCGGCCGTTCACCCTGAGCGTCGTGGCGCGGCCCGGGATGACGAACAGCAGCCCGGCCCGTCCGGTGGCGATCACGTTCTGCAGGGTGTCCAGCCGCTTGTTGCCTGTCGCGTCCGGTATCGCCACCGTCCGGGAGTCCAGGACGGTGACGAACCCGGCGGGGCCGCCGCGGGGGGAGACGTCGTAGTTGCCCTCGGCGTCCGCGCTGGCGACCAGGACCAGCGACGCGCATTCGATCAACCGCCGGGTCTGCTCGGTGAGCTCGGTCATCTGCTTGCGCACGGCCGCGTCGGTGGGCATCTCGTAGGCCTGGCGCAGCGTCTCTTCGTCGGCCACGGCATCGAGGCGCAGCGATGCGAAGGCGCTGGTGTCGAGGGCTGATGTCATGCCGCCGACCCTAATGGATCGACCCGGCGGGCCGCTGACCTGCCGATCCAGCCCGGTGCGAGCATTTTCACGGAAAAGGAGTTGCATTCGGTACGTGCGCCCACCTCGACGTCGAGGTCCCGGCCGCCCACGCCGACGTGCTCGCCTCGCTCACTGAGCGGGCAAATGCCGTCTCCGCGCAAACGACGCCGAATCCCGCTTCGAAAGCGCCCGGCCCCGATGTCCTTGCCAGAAGTGGCGGACGCCCGTACGTTAATGCAGTCCACAAGGTGGTCCGATTAGTCCGGCTAGTGGTTCACGATGCGAAAGGGGCACGGTGACAACGACGGCACCGCACTGCTCACCTCCACCCGCGCCGCCGCTCGCCGATTCCGCCGCGCTGCCGCGAATCGGCGGCTGATCCCGGCATGGAGGCACTTGGTGGCCGGCTGCCGTTGTGGAGCGTCGCACCCTTCGTCCTGATGCTGGCCGCGGTCGCTGTGCTGGAAGTCTTCGCCGCCGGCTGGTGGAGCCGCCTCACCAACAAGGCACTGGTCGCCACCGCCCTCGCCGTTCCCGCCGCGGTCCACCTGCTCGCCTCCGGGGGTGGCGGCGCGCTCGTCCACTCCGTCGCCGAGTACGTGTCGTTCGTGGCGCTGCTCGCAGCCCTGTTCGTCATCTCCGGTGGCATCGAGGTGCGCGGTTCGCTGGCCGGCACACCGCTCGCGAACGCCGGCATGCTCGCCGTCGGTGCGGTGCTGGCCAACGTCATCGGCACCACCGGCGCCGCGATGCTGCTGATCCGCCCGTTCCTGCGCGCCAACGCCCGTCGCGACTCCCGGGCTCACCTGGTCATCTTCTTCATCCTCGTCGTCGCCAATGCCGGCGGCCTGCTCACCCCGATCGGCGACCCGCCGCTCTATCTCGGCTTCCTCAAGGGTGTGCCGTTCGAGTGGACCTTCCGCCTCTGGGCGCCGTGGCTGTTCGTCAACGGCACCCTCATCCTCCTCTTCAACCTGGTCGACCAGTTCCTCGTCAACCGCGAGGAACGGCGCGACCGCAGCACCGGCCTGATGGACGAACTCATCGCACACCAGCCCCTGCGCATCGGGGGCCGCCGCAACGTGGTGCTGCTGACCGCTGTCGTCCTCGTCCTGCTCGCGAAGGGGGCGTTCCCGCTGCCGTTCGGTGTGCCGGAGGCGACCCTGCTGGCCATCGCCTACGTGTCCTACCGGGTCACACCCGGCGCGATCCACGAGGCCAATCAATTCGGATTCGGCCCGATCGCGTCGGTCGCGGTGATCTTCGCCGGTGTCTTCGTCACCATGACGCAGCCGCTGCTCATCCTCAACGCCCGAGCCGCCCAGATCGGGCTGGAGGCCCCGTGGCAGTACTTCTGGGCGTCCGGCGCCCTGTCGTCGATGCTGGACAACGCGCCGACGTATCTCGCGTTCACGTCGGTCGCCGCCGGTCAGCTGGGAATCGGCGTCGACGACCCGAGCTATCTCGCCTCGCTGGTGGCGGTCCCGGCGGGCAACGATCTGCTGTTCGCGATCGCCTGCGGTGCGGTGATGATGGGGTCCCTGACCTACATCGGCAACGGCCCGAACCTGATGGTCAAGGAACTCGCGGAACACCGGGGCGTGCGGATGCCGCACTTCTTCGCCTATGCCCTGATCGCCATGGTCATCATGCTGCCGGTGCTGGCGGCCACGACGTTCCTGTTCTTCGCGCCGCCCTGAGAGAACAGCGCTCAGCGGGACGCGGTCAGGTACTCCAGCACGAGGTCACCGATCATCGCCCGGTAGTGGTCGCGGCGGGCGGGGTCGAGCATGTCCCGCTTGAAGATCGCGTTGAAGGTGTACCGGTTGGCGGTCCGGAAGACGCAGAACGCGCTGATCATCATGTGTACGTCGATCGGGTCGACGTCGCCGCGGAACCGGCCGGCGGCGCGACCGCGGTCGAGGATCCGGGTCAGCGCGTCCAGCGCCGGGTTGGCCAGGCCCGCCAGGATCTCGGACCGGGCGATGTGCCGGGCGTAGTGGATGTTCTCGATGCTGACCAGCCGGATGAAGTCCGGGTGCGACTCGTGATGGTCGAACGTGAGGGCGGTGAGCTGCCGGATGGCCTCGGCCGGGTCGAGGTGCTCCACGTCCACCTGCTGTTCCAGGGCGCGGATTCCGGTGTACGCCTGCTCGAGCACCGAGATGTACAGGCCCTCTTTGCCGCCGAAGTAGTAGTAGATCATCCGTTTGGTGGTGCGGGTCTTCGCCGCGATCTCGTCGACGCGAGCACCGGCGAAACCCTTGTCGGCGAACTCGTGCGTGGCGACTGCGAGGATCTCGGATCGGGTCCGCTCAGGGTCGCGCGCGGCGGGTGCCGCTGCTGCTGGCGAGTCCGGCGTCTGCGTGGCCAATGACCCTCCTTCGGATCGAAGATTCACCTTAGTCCGAGGTTTGCGGCCCTTCCTCATCCGAGGCTCGGCGAGTATAACTAACTAACTAACTAGTACATACATTGCGGGCCGGGGCAAGCACCTGGTGCGAAAGCCCCGCCGGCAATCACCTTCCGTTGTCCCATCGGCGCATCGCTGAGCCCGGTCTCGTCGCCGGGCGGAGCCATCGAGGAAGGCAGTGCACCATGCTCATCGCTGATCATGATGCTGCTCGGAGCCCGGCCGCCGGACCGTCCACCGGACCCCACCTGACGATCGCGACCGCCTGCCTGTCCGGGACCCTGGAGGACAAACTCGCGGCCGCGGCGGCGGCCGGCTTCCACGGGATCGAGATCTTCGAGAGCGACCTCATCGCGTCGGCATGGTCGCCGGCGAGGGTCCGGCAGGAGTGCGCGCGCCGCGGCCTGACCATCGACCTCTACCAGCCGTTCCGCGACTTCGAGGCCGTCCCGCCGGACACGTTCCGGGCCAACCTGCGCCGTGCGGAACACAAGCTCGGCATCCTGGAGCAGCTCGGCGCCGGCACCATGCTGGTCTCGTCGTCCGAGTCGGCCGACGCTGTCGACGACGACGAACTGGCCGCCGAGCAGCTGCGGGAGCTGGCCGAGCGCGCCGCGGGGCGCGGGCTCCGGATCGCGTACGAGGCACTGGCCTGGGGCCGGTTCGTGAACACGTACGCCCACGCGTGGCGCATCGTGCGGCGTGCCGACCACCCCGCCCTCGGCCTGTGCCTGGACAGCTTCCACGTGCTGTCCCGGGGCGACGACACCACCGGGATCAGGGTGGTGCCGGGATCGAAGGTGTTCCACCTGCAGCTGGCCGACGCTCCCCGGCTGAAGATGGACGTGGTGGAGTGGAGCCGGCACCACCGGCTCTTTCCCGGCCTCGGCTCGTTCGACCTGACCGGCCTGGTGAGCCAGGTCCTGGCCACCGGTTATGACGGCCCGCTCTCGCTCGAGGTGTTCAACGACGTCTACCGCCAGGCCGATCCCCGGCACGCCGCCATCGACGGGATGCGCTCGCTGCTCGCCTTGCAGGAGTCGGTCAGTGCCGGCGCGCCGCCGGTCGCACAGCGGCGGCTGCGGTCACCCGGCCTGCCCCCGGCTCCGCGTCTGGGCGGTCACATGTTCACCGAGCTGGCGGTCGACGAGGTGTCCGGCCCGGTCGTCGCCCGTACCCTGACCGCCCTCGGCTTCACCCGGACCGGGCAGCACCGCTCCAAGCCGGTGCAGCTGTGGCAGCAGAGCGACGCCCGGATCCTGCTCAACTTCGCGCCGCAGCGGACGGTTCCGCCCGGTACCGCGGCGATCTGCGCCCTCGGCGTGGAGAGCAGCGATCCGGCGAGCTCGGCCCAGCGTGCCGACCGGCTGCTCGCTCCGGTGCTCCCCCGGGTGCGTCAACCGGGGGAGGCCGACCTGAGCTCGGTGGCCGCTCCCGACGGAACGGCCGTCTTCTTCTGCCGCGCGGGCGCGGACGGCAACAGCTGGCTGGCCGACTTCGAGCCCACCGGCAGCCAGGCCCGCACCGACGGCCTGGTGACCAGGACCGACCACATCGCCCTCACCGAGCCGGTCGACGACTTCGACCAGGTCGCGCTCTTCTACCGCACGGTGCTGGGTCTGCGGTCCGGCCAGACGACGGAACTGGCCGCACCATTCGGCCTGCTCCGCAGCCGGTCGGCGACCGACACCGAGCACACGGTTCGGATCACCCTCAACACGGCGCCGCTGCGCCGCGGCTCCTGGGCGCCCGCGGTGCCGAGCCCGCAGCACATCGCCTTCGCCAGCGGTGACGTGATCGCCGCCGCCAAGGCCATGCGCGAGCTCGGCGCGCCGGTGCTGCGCATTCCGCAGAACTACTACGACGACCTCGACGCCCGGCTCGCCCCGGATCCGGAGTTGCTCGCGACGCTGCGCGAGCACTCGATCCTCTACGACTGCGACGCCGGCGGGGAGTACCTGCACTTCTACACCGAGATGCTGGGTTCCCGCCTGTTCTTCGAGGTGGTGCAGCGCATCGGTGACTACGCCGGCTACGGCGCCGTGACCAGCGCACCGGTGCGGATGGCCGCACACCGGCAACGTCGCCTGCGGCGGCTCAGGGAAACCCCACAGCAGACGTACGGTCGAGAGCACGACTATTCACTGGCTCACCTGACGGCGCTGAGCCTGTCCCCACCCGAACTGGTCGAGGCCGCCGCGGACGCCGGATACCGGTACGTGGGCCTGCGCCTGACCCGGGTCACGCCGATCGAGCCGCACTATCCGCTGGCCACCGATCCGGCGCTGATGCGCACGACGAAGGTACGCCTGGCCGCCACCGGGGTCGAGGTGCTCGACATCGAACTGGCCAGGATCGGCCCCGACGAGGACCCGGGTGATCTGCAGCGTGTCCTGGAGGCCGGTGCGGAACTCGGCGCGCGCCACGTCATCGCCCAACTGCCGGATCCGGACCGCAACCGCAAGATCGACCGCTATGCGCAGCTGTGCCAGATGGCCCACCCGCTCGGTCTCACCGTGGATCTGGAGTTCCCGTCGTGGACCGAGACACCGGATCTCACCGAGGCGGTCCGGGTTCTCCGGGCGGCCGATCAGCCGAACGCCGGCATCCTGATCGACCTGCTGCACTTCGCCCGATCCGGCTCCAGCGTGGCCGATCTGCGGGAGCTGCCGGCCGAGTGGTTCCACTTCGCCCACGTCTGTGACGCGCCGCCTGGAGTGCCGCCCACTAGGGAGGAACTCATACACACCGCGCGGTTCGAACGGCTCTACCCGGGGGAGGGCGGCATCGACGTCGACGGGATCCTGGCAGCTCTGCCGCCCGGTCTCCCGTACGCCCTGGAGATCCCCCGGGCCCAGCTGGTGGCGCAGATCGGGGCCAAGGAACACGCCCGCCTGGCGGTCGCGGCGGCTCGCCGCCGCCTCGACGGCGCACCGGCGCACCGGCTACCGGCCGACGCGGCCTAGCCGTGCCGGCCGGTGCCGTGGCGCATGGCAGCAGAGCCGCGTGGTCAGGCGCCGTCCGTGAAGGTGGGCAGGATGGACGGCGGCATCGGGCCCTTGTTCCGGCGGCCCTGCCCGGTCTCCTCCCAGGCGTGGGCGAGGATGCCGACACTGCGGCTCAGGACGAACAGCCCGCGGGCCAGTGGCGGCGGGAAGCCCAGTTCGGCGTAGACGACAGCGGTGCAGCCGTCGATGTTGATCGGCACGGGCCGGCTGCGGCCGACGGCGAGGACCTGCTCGATCGCCTGGGCGGCACGCAGGTGCGAGCCGTCCACGACGCCGCCGGAAACGGCCTGCTCGACCTGACCGACCAGCGGATCCCGGCGGGGGTCGACGGAGTGGAACCGGTGCCCGAAGCCCGGCAGGTATTTCGAGCGGGCCTGCCAGGCGCCGACGGTCGTCTCGGCGGCAGTGGCGAGGTCGGCGCCCTCCTGGTGCAGGCGCCGCACGTCGGCCAGCAGCGTCATGCACTGTTCGCCGGCGCCGCCGTGCACGTCGCCGAGCAGGTTGACGCCGGTCGCCACGGCGTTGTTGAGGCCGATGCCGCAGGTCGCCGCCATGCGTGCCACGGCGATGGACGGTGCGTGCGGCCCGTGGTCGACCGAGGAGACGAGGGCCGCCTCGAGCAGTCGCTCCTGGCCCGGGGTGGGTGTCTCGCCGCGGAGCATGAGCCAGATGATCCCGGCGAAGCTGATCGAGCCGATCAGGTCCTGCACCGGGCGCCCGCGCAGCTCGATGCGGTTGGGCTCGATCCGGGAGACGCTGGTCGACCACCAGTCGGACACGTCCCGGACAGTCGGCTCGGGCAGATCCTGGCTCATGGTGCCGTCACCTCGTTCGCGGTGGTCCTGAATTCGTCGTTGTGCTCACCCAGCAGTGGCGGCGGCGACTGCGGGCGCAGAGCCTCGCCGTTGACGAGCACCCCGTTGCCGGTGACCTGCAACGTCCGGTCCGGATCTCCGGGGAACTCCAGGTCGGTGAGGAAACCGCGGGCCTTCAGCTGGTCGAGCTCCATCGCCTGCGGGACGGTGAGGATCCGGGCCGCCGGCACGCCGGCCGCCGACAGGGCGCGTTCCCACTCGATGGCCGGGCGGCGGCGCAACGCTGTGTTGATCTCGTCGTTGAGTGCGGCCCGGTGCTGTTTGCGTGCCTCGCGGTCGGCGAACCGTTCGTCGCTGAGCAGGTCGGTGCGCTCGATGATCCGGCAGAGGGTCGCGAACTGCTCCTGCCGGTTCGCGGCGATGTTGAGTGGCCCGTCCGCGGTGTGGAAGGTGCCGGACGGCGCGGCGGTGGCGTTCTGGTCACCCATCGGCTCGGGTGGGACGCCGCTGACCAGGAAGTTCGACGCGGCCCATCCCATCGCGGACAGGGAGGTCTCCAGCATGGAGACGTCCAGGCACGCGCCTTTCCCGGTTCTCGCCCGCCCGGCCAGCGCGGCGGCGATCGTCATGGCGGCGACCAGGCCCCCGATGGTGTCGGAGACCGGGAAACCGACCCGTAGCGGGGCGGTCTCCGGCGTGCCGGTCACGCTCATCATGCCGGACAAGCCCTGGATGATCTGGTCGTACGCGGGTGCCTGGCGCATCGGCCCGGTCTGCCCGAACCCGGAGATGGCGCAGTACACCAGGCGCGGGTTGATCCGGTGCAGCACCTCCCAGCTGTATCCGATCCGGCTCAGGACGCCGGCCCGGAAGTTCTCCAGCAGGACGTCGGCGGTGCCGAGCAGCGACTCGAAGGTCGCGCGGTCGGCGGTGTCCTTGAGGTCGAGCTCGACGGACTTCTTCCCGGCGTTCTGGGCGAGGAAGGAAGCGCCGATCGCCGCCCGGTTCAACTCCGGCTCGGGGCCCAGCTTGCGGGCCAGATCGCCCTCGCCGGGTCTCTCGATCTTGACAACCTCGGCGCCGAGAAGCATCAGGTGGTAGCTGCAGTACGGGCCGGCCAGGACGTTGGTCAGGTCCAGGATCCGGACGCCGTGCAATGGTCGGTCGTCATCCATGAGGCGTGCCCCTCGGTCGTCATCGGGCGAGAGCCCGGCATGGCGGTCAGGCGGCGGATCATCGCGACTCTCACATCCACGAAACAACTGCGCAACCAGGCATTGCCACGGGGACCTCGCGGCCCGTACGTTACACCTAGTCCACAGAGCGGTCCATATGTACTGCCACGCGGTCCACGTTAAGGAGTGGCGATGACTGACAACCCTGGCCGTGCCGTCCCGGATGACGCCCCGGCCACGGTCGGATGCCTGATCGCCGGTGAGTGGGTCAGCGACGGGCAGCGGGCGGACCGCGTCGGTCCCTGGACCCGGGCCGTCGTCAGCACCACCCGGCAGGCCACCGATCACGACGTCGAGGTCGCTCTGCGGTACGCGCGCCGTGGCGCCCGCGCGGTCGCCCGGATGTCGCCCGCGGCGCGCGCCGATGTGCTGGAACGCGCCGCCGCCGAAGCCCTCGCCCAGCGGGACGAGCTGGCCCGCCTGCTCGCTCTGGAGCTCGGCAAACCCGTCAAGGACGGCCGTAACGAGATCGACCGGGTGGCCGACACCTTCGCCGTGTCCGCCGCCGAGGCGCGCCGCATCGGCGGCGAGGTCCTGCCGGTGGCGGGCTGGGCCCGTGGAGTGGGCAACACGGCGCTGACCCACCGGGCCCCGGTCGGTGTCGCGCTGGCGATCACTCCGTTCAACGCGCCCGCCAACCTGCTCGCCCACAAGCTGGCCGCGTCGTTCGCGGCCGGTAACACGACGATCGTGAAACCGCCGCCGCAAGCACCGGCTTCGTCCGCGGCGGTGGTGCGGCTGTTGCTCGAGTCCGGGATGCCGCCCGAGGCGGTTCAGGTGCTGCACGGCGGCGGCCCGGTCGGTGCGGCCCTGAGCTCCGCACCCGAGGTCGGTGTCATCAGCTTCACCGGCAGCCCGGAGACGGGTGCCGCGGTGGCCCGGTCGGCCGGAGCCAAACGCCTGGTCATGGAGCTCGGCGGCAACGCCGCGACGATCGTCTGCGAGGACGCGGACATCGGCGCCGCGGCCCGCGTCTGCGCCGCCACCGGCTACAGCAACTCCGGGCAGAGCTGCATCTCGGTGCAGCGCGTCTACGTCCACCGCAGCCGGTACGAGGAGTTCCTCGGCTCGTTCACCCTCGAGGTCGAGAAGCTCACGGTCGGGGACCCCCTCGACGCGGCCACCGACGTCGGCTCGATGGTCGACGACGGCGCGGCTGAACGCGTCGTCTCGTGGGCGCACGAGGCGGTGGCCGGCGGCGCGACCATCACCACCGGAGGCCGCCGCGACGGAGCGACAGTGATACCCACCGTCGTCGCGTCCCCGCCGCCGGATGCCCGCCTGATCCGCGAGGAGGTGTTCGGTGCCGCCGTCGCGGTCCAGCCGTTCGACAGCTTCGACGAGGTGCTGGCCACCTGCAACGACAGCCGCTACGGCCTGCAGGCCGGCCTGTTCACCCACGACGTGCGGCGCATCGTCACCGCGTGGCGTGAGCTCGAGGTGGGCGGGCTGATCGTGAACGGCTCCTCGAACTACCGGCTCGACCACGTGCCGTTCGGCGGGGTCAAGGACTCCGGCTTCGGCCGTGAGGCACCGCGCTGGATGATCGACGACTACACCGTCGTCAAGACCCTCGTGCTGCGCGGGATCTCCCTCTTCGGCGACCAGGAGGACGCTCGATGACCATCGAATCGGATGAGAAGACCGTGACCGCCGCCGAGGCGATGGTCACCCAGCTCGAGTCCTATGGCGTCGAGTACGTCTTCGGCACCTGCGGGCACACCAACATCGCCCTGCTGGACGCGATCGGGCGCAGCAGCATCGAGTTCGTCATCGCCCGCCACGAGCAGGCCGCCGCGCACGCCGCCGACGGATACGCCCGGGCCAGTGGCCGCACGGGCGTGGTGCTCATGCACGTCGGTCCCGGCCTCACCAACGGGGTCACCGGCGTGCTCACGGCCGCTCTCGACTCGGTGCCGCTGGTGGCGATCGCCGGCGATATCCCGTCCTACTACCACGGCCGGCACCCGCATCAGGAGGTGAACCTGCACGCCGATGCCGATCAGACGGCCATCTACCGGCCGTTCGTCAAGCGGGCCTGGCAGGTGCACCGGGCCGCGGACCTGGCCCGGTTCACCGAACGAGCCTTCTGGACCGCGGCGGCCGGCCGGCCCGGCGCGGTGCTGCTCAGCGTGCCGATGGACCACTTCTCCCGGCAGGTTCCGGGCGGGACCGGCAGCGCCTTCCCGCTCGCCGTACCGCACCGCCCGGCGCTGGCCGCCGACGTCGCGGATCGCATCGCCGACATGCTGCTCGCCGCCGAAAAGCCCCTCGTCTACATCGGTGGCGGCCTGCGCCGCGGGCCGGGGCTGGAAGCGCTGCGCTCGCTGATCGAGCATCTCGACATCCCGGTGGTGCACTCGCTGATGGCCAAGGGGACGCTGCCCGACAGCCATCCGCTGCTGCTCGGCATGCCGGGTTTCTGGGGTCTGGAGATGACCAACGAATACACCCGCGAGGCCGACGTCGTCCTCGCCCTGGCCACCCGGTTCGCCGAGACCGACGCCAGCTCCTGGGACTCCCGCTACACCTGGCAGTTCCCGCCGGGCCGGCTGATCCAGATCGACATCGACCCGGCCGAGATCGGCCGCAACTACCCGGTCGACATCGGCGCGGTCGCCGACGTCACCCACGCCGTGCAGGCGATCGACACCGCCGTCCGCGCCCGCCGGCCGCAGCCCCGGCGCCGGGAAGGACTCCGGGAGACCGTCACCGCCACCCGCCGCACCCTGTTCACCGACAGCCGCGAACGCGGTACCAGCGACAACTTCCCGCTGCGCCCGGAACGCATCCTCACCGACCTGCGGGCGATCCTGCCCGCCGACGCGGTCCTGGTGACCGACGTGGGCTGGAACAAGAACGGTGTCGCCCAGTGCTACGAACTGCCCGAGCAGGGGCGGTTCATCACGCCCGGCGGCGCCTCGACGATGGGCTTCGGCCCGGCCGCGGCGGTCGGCGTCCAGATCGCGCAACCCGGCCGTACCGTGGTCGCCCTGATCGGTGACGGCGGTATGAGCGCCCAGCTGCCGGCCCTGCCGATGGCCGTCGAACAGGGTGCCCCGGTCATCTTCGTGGTCATGAACAACCGGTCCCACGGCACCATCAGCGACCTGCAGGCCGCCAACTTCGGGCAGAGCTTCGGCTGCGACTTCACCGGGCCGGACGGCACCTCGTACAGCCCGGACTTCGCCGCACTCGGCCGCGCCTGCGGCGCCGACGGCTATGCCCTGACCAGCGCCGGCGACTTCGGCGACGCGCTGCGTGCCGCCCTCGCCGCGCGCCGGCCGGCGGTCATCGACGTGCCGATGGTCAACGAACCGGTGCCGACTCCGGGGCACTGGAACATCAAGGACATCTACCAGGGCGTCTTCGAGTGATTACCCGGGTGCCCGGTCCGGTCCGCCGGCTCCGGATGTAGAAGGCGATGCAGCCCGTGGCGGAGCGGTTGTTCATCCTCAACGGTCCCAACCTCGACATGCTCGGCCGGCGGGAACCGCACCTCTACGGCCGGGTGACGCTGGCCGCCATCGAGAGCCGATGCCGGGTGGTCGCCGAGGAACTCGGCTTCGATCTGTTCTTCGCCCAGTCCAACGCCGAAGGGCAGCTCATCGACTGGGTGCACCAGGCATACGACGAGTCGGCGGCGATCCTCGTCAACCCGGCCGGATTGTCCACGCGCTCCGTCGCCCTCTACGACGCGCTGCGGATGGTGGACAAGCCGATCGTCGAGGTGCATCTGACCAACGTGCTGGGCCGGGAACCGCTCTACCGGGATCTGCTGACCGCGGCCGCGGCGTGGGGATTCCTGGCCGGTTTCGGCGCGGAGGTCTACGAGATGGGGATGCGCGGCCTGGCCACTCACCTGTCCGGGGGTGACCGGCCGTGCGGATAGGGATCATCGGCTGCGGCCGGATCGCGCGCAACCACGTCGGTGCGCTGCGTGGTGTCGAGGGCGTCGAGGTGGCCGCGGTCGCCGACATCGACGCGGCGCGCGCTCGCGCGTTCGCCGCGGAACACGGCGTCGGCCAGTCGTTCGGCGACGTGGACGAGATGCTCGGCGGGGGCCTCGACGCGGTCACCATCTGCACCCCGCACGCTGAGCACGAGGCCGGGGTGCTCGCGGCCGCCCGTCACGGCACCCACGTGCTCTGCGAGAAGCCCGTCGCTCTCCGGGTCGAGCAGGCCGAGCGGATGATCGCCGCGACCGCTGCCGCCGGGGTGCGCTTCGGTGTCCTCTTCCAGCGCCGGTTCTGGCCGCCCGCGGCACGCATCCGTGCGGCGATCGACGACGGGCGGATGGGCCTGCCGATCTGCGGTGCTGTCGTGGCCCGCCTCAACCGGGGCCCGGACTACTACCGGGCCGAGCCGTGGCGGGGCCGCCTGGCGACGGAGGGCGGCGGGGTCCTGATGACCCAGGTGATCCACCACATCGACCTGCTCCAGTGGTTCATGGGTCCCGCGCGGCGGGTGACGGGCCGATGCGCGACCCTCGTCCACCAGGGGATCATCGAGGTGGAGGACACCGCTGCCGCCCTCGTCGAGTTCGCCTCCGGAGGCGTCGCCACGATCCAGGCCGGCACGACCTTCCAGCCCGGGCTCGGCGTGCAGGTGTGGGTGAGTGACGCGCACGGCCGTACGGCGAGCGTGATGGAGTTTCCCGAGGGCGTCGGCTTCACCGATGTGCGGACTCTGCCCGGCGAGGAGGCGTTCGCCAGCGGGTACGCCGCCGGCCGGCCGTTCGACATCCCGCTGGCCGAGATCCACGATCACCTCGCGCCGTACCACGCCTCGCAGATCGCTGACTTCGTCGCCGCACTCCGCGAAGGCCGGGAGCCGGCCGTGACCGGTCGTGACGCGCTCCGGTCGCTGGCGATCGTCGAGGCGGTCTACGAGTCGTCGCGTACCGGCTCGGCCGTGGAGTTGCCGTCGTGACAGGGAGGGAGTGGTCAGCCCCGGCTGTCGAAGGGCCTGCCGAAGCCACGCTCGGTCATCTGCTGAGCCATCTGCCGCAGGTCGGCCGCGAACTCGGTGACCAGATCGGGGGTGAAGCGGACTGTGGGCCCGCTCAGAGCCAGAGCGGCGACGACACTGCCCGATTGCCCGAGAATCGGGACGGCCACGGCCGACAGGCCGTCCTCGCGCTCCCCGTGGCTCTCGCCGTACCCCTTGGTGGCCGTCTCGTCGATCCACCGGCGCATCGCCGCCGCATGCTGCGGTCCGTGCGGCGACTGCTTGGCGATCCGCTGCAGAAGGCTGTCGGTGGCGTCGCGCAGCAGGACCTTGGACGAGGCGCCCGCCCACATCGGCAGCTCGTCACCGACCTGGACGACGTGCCGCAGCGGCTGAGGACTCTCCTGCTGAGCGACGCACACCCGGTAGATGTCGCGGACCACATACAGGTTCACGGTCTCCCGCCGGCGCGCGGCGAGCTCACGCATCCCGCGCTGCGTCTCCGGCGGCAGCTCCCAGCTCCGGCGGGCGAGATGCGCCCATCGCCAGAGTCCCGGTCCCGCCATGTATCCGCTGCCGGTGGCCCAGAGCAGGCCGCTCTGTTCCAGAGTCGACACGAGCCGGAGCACCGTGGTCTTGGCGAGACCGGTCTCCTCCACGATCTCCCGGACCGACAGCCGGGGCCGGTCGTCGGTCAGCAGGCCGAGGATGCCCAGCGCGCGCTGGACGCTTCGCACGCCCTGCTGATCGGCGGCCTCCGCCGGGGAAGGCTTGGCCGCGGAAGGGGGGGTGGGGGGCGCGTCCACGATGCTGCACTCTCCTCGTATCCCGGGAATGGTCCGCTGACCATCCTTCCTGCATCGCCACGATCTCGCTTCCGGGGCCCGCCGTTCACATATCCGTAACGGTCAGGACTCAAGCCCTTGCCAGGAACGTTAGCCGCCCGTACTTTACACCTAGTCCACACAGTGGTCCATTTGGTCCGACTAGCGGTCAGCTGTCCCTGGGACGGCGCTCCGAGACGGCACATCCGAGAACACCCGGGCGGATCGCGAAGTTCAGTTCCGGTCGCCGTCGTGGCGGCCACCCCGCGGCACCTCGTGTCGCGACAGACATACATCTGAGAGCGAGGGCGCATTGTTGACCACCCCGTCCCGCATCGCCGGCCCGCGCTGCCGGCGGCCGGAGCATGTGCTGGGAGCGATGGCCGATGGCCGCTGACACCGTCGTTTCCCCCGACGGCCCGCAGCCTCCCCCGGAATCCGGGCCGGAGCAGCAGTGGCGCGAACCGAGAGTCCTGCGCACCTGGGCGGCGATCGAGCTGTGGATCGCCTGCCTGGCGCTGACGACGATCTTCCTCAGCGTCCTGTGGCAGGTGATCAGCCGTTACGTGCCGGCGCTCAACTGGCCGGGCGTGGGCGAACTCGCCAACTACTCACTGATCGTCCTGACCTTCATCATGGTCGGCTACCTGATCGGCAACAACGGCCACATCACCATCCAGATCATCGACTACGTGGTCAAAGGCCGGGCCTTCGTCGTGGTCAAAGCAGTGTCGGCCGCCTTCACGGGCCTGATCTGCGCGGCGCTCGTCTGGGAGGCGTGGGCGCTGATCCAGGCCTACCCGACCCGGACGACCGCCGCCCTGGGCATCCCGATCTGGACGCTCTACGCCATCCCGATGCTCGGCTTCGCCTCCGGCACTGTGCGGGCCTTCATCAGGGTCTTCACCGCAGCCCGCGAGGACGTGCCCTTCGACGCGGCGGAGGCGAGATGATCCTCGAACTGTGGATGGTCGGCGTCGCCATCGCCTTCCTGCTGCTCATCCGGGTCCCGGTCGGGCTCGCCTTCATCGGCCCCAGCCTCTGGTACGCCCTCGCCGACGGCCGCTCCGAGGGTTTCGCCCTGAAGACCACCTTCGACGGCCTCAACAGTTTCCCGCTGCTCGCCGTTCCGCTGTTCATCCTCGTCGGTGTGCTGGCCAACCGGCTCGGCATCGCCGACCGGCTCTACGAGTTCTGCCTGGCCGCGCTGGGCCGGCTGCGCGGCAACCTCGCCTACGTCAACGTCGGCTCCGCGGTCGGCTTCTCCTGGATGAGCGGATCCGCGCTCGCTGACGTGGCCGGACTCGGCAAGATGCAGATCCCGGCGATGATCAAGGCCGGCTATCCCGCCGGATTCGCCGCCGGGCTCACCGCGTCGTCGTCGCTCATCAGCCCGGTGATGCCACCCAGCATCCCGGCCGTCATCTACGCGGCGACCGCGACCGTCTCCACCGGCGCCCTCTTCGCCGCGTCCGTCCTGCCCGCGTTCGCCATGGCGATCGGACTCTGCGTCTACATCCTGATCTGGACCATGCGCCGGCCCCAGTTCGGCTCGGTGCCGTTCGATCGCAACCGGTTCACTCGCGCCTCGGTGAACGCCGTGGGTCCCCTGCTGACGCCGGTGATCCTGCTCGGCGGCATTCTCTCCGGCACGTTCACCCCCACCGAGGCGGCCTCCGTCGCCGTCCTCTACATGCTCATCCTCGGCCTGATCTACCGCACCGCGAAGCCGCGGCTGCTGCTTCAGGCGCTGCGCGAGACCGCGGTCATCACCGCCGGCATCACCCTGATCCTCGGTGCCGCGGCGCTGCTCGGCCTGATCCTCACCAGGGCCCATGTGTCGCGTGACGTCGCCGAGTTCCTCACGTCGGTCTCCGACAACCCCTGGGTCTTCATGCTCCTGGTCAACATCATCCTGCTGATCCTCGGCTGCCTGATCGACGCCACGGCCATCATCCTCGTGACGGTGCCGGTCCTGCTGCCGATCGCGATGGACCTCGGCATCGACCCCATCTACTTCGGCGTAGTCATGATCATCAACCTGATGATCGGCCTGCTGACCCCGCCGGTGGGCAGCGTCCTCTACATCACCAGCTCCGTCACCGGCAAACCGGTCGACGTCATCTTCCGTGGCGTCGCCCCGTTCCTCATTCCCCTGGTCACCGTGCTGATCCTGGTCACCGCGCTGCCCGGCCTCGTGCTCTGGCTACCTGGCCTCCTCGGATTCTGACCCACCGGCCCGCCATCCCACACCGGGAGGAGAAACGCCATGCACCAACGTTCAGCAGGGTGGCGCCGCATCACCGCGGCGCTCACCCTTCCGATAGCGCTCGTTCTCGCCGCAGGGTGCTCCACCTCGAGCAACACCCCTGCCGCCGAAGGTGAGAACCCCACCCTGACGATCAAGATCGGCAGCTCTCAGCCGGAGAGCCAGCCGAACTACTACTGCGGCATGAAGCTGCTCAAGGAGCGGATCGAGGCACAGAACCTCGGCCTGACCATCGACATGTTCCCCAACAGCCAGCTCGGCCCGGACGCCGAACGCTATGCCGGCGTGCAGAGCGGCGACATCGACATCGACCTGCAGGGCGGCTCGGCGATGTCCACCGCCTTCCCGCAGATCGGCGTGCTCGACGCGGCATACGCGTTCGACGACATCGACCACTTCTTCAAGTGGGTCGACCAGAACGGCAAGGACTTCTTCACCGACTTCAACACGGCGACCGACACCACCATCGTCGACGCCTGGTACTTCGGCATGCGGACGTTCACCGCCACCAAGCCGATCCGCAAGCCGGCGGACCTCGCCGGCCTGAAGGTCCGCTTCCCGAACACGCCGCAGTTCCTCGCCAACGCCGAGGCGCTCGGCGCCAACGCGGTGGCGATCGCCGTCGAGGAGCTCTATCTCGCGCTGCAGCAGGGCATCGCGCAGGGCCAGGAGAACCCGGTGGTGGCCACCCACGCGCAGAAGTTCGACGAGATCCTGAAGGTCGCCAGCCTCACCAACCACCAGGTCGGCGCCCACTACGTCGTGGTGTCCGACAAGACCCTCGACAAGATGAGCCAGCCGCAGAAGGACGCGCTGTTCAAGGCGATCCACGAGATCCGCGCCGAGAACCGCAAATGCGTCGACGACGAGACCGAGAAGGTCCTCGACGGCTGGCGCGGTGACTCCAGCCGCACCGTCGTGGAGATCGACCAGGTCGACCGGGCGGCGTTCATCAGCAAGGCTGAAGCCTTCTTCAACACCCACTACACCGGCGAGAACCTGGAGCTCTACAAGAGCATCCGGGCGTCGGCCTGACCGAGGCAAGGGGGCCGGCGATCCGCCGGCCCCAAACCAAAGCCCTGGAAGAGGTACGGGTGACCAGCCCTCAACAAGCGCATGTCCTGGCCGGGCTGATCGGGTCGGGCATCGGGTCGTCGCACTCACCGCTGCTGCACCAGCGTGAGGCGGACCGGCAGGGAATCCGGCTCCTCTACACGATCATCGACTCGGACGCGTACGGCCTCACCGCCGACGACCTTCCTGGTCTGCTCCGCTGGGCCGGCAAACTGGGCTATCGAGGACTCAACGTCACCTACCCGTTCAAACAGCAGATCGTCCGGCACCTCGACCAGCTCTCGGCGGAGGCGAGAACCCTCGGGGCGGTCAACACCGTGGTCTTCGCCGACGGCGCCACCTGCGGCTACAACACCGACGCCGTCGGTTTCGCACGCAACTTCGATCGGAACTTTCCCGCCGCGCCCAGAGATCAGGTGGTGCAACTGGGCGCCGGCGGGGCCGGATCCGCGGTCGCGCACGCCATGCTGACCCTGGGCGCGGGCCACCTCACCCTCGTCGACGTCGACACCGCCAAGGCGCACCGGCTCGCTGCGCTGCTCGCCGGCGAGTTCAGCGACGACCGGATCGCGGTCGGCGCGCACGCGGACCTGACCGGGCTACTGGCGGGCGCCGACGGCGTCATCAACACCACCCCGATCGGGATGGCACACCATCCGGGCTCACCTGTCGCGCCCGGCGACCTGCGCAAGGACATGTGGGTGGCCGACATCGTCTACCGGCCGGCCGACACCGCCCTGCTCCAAGCGGCGCGCGCGGCCGGCGCACCGACCTTGCCCGGCGCCGGGATGAGCGTCTACCAGGCGGTTGCCGCGTTCGAGCACTTCACCGGGGTTCCCGCGGATGCCGCAACGATGCTCGCGGACTCCGAGGAATTGCTGCGGTCCGGCCGCTGATCCCCCCTGTCGCCGGGCCGGGGCGGGTCAGCGGATCGCCTGGGCTGCTGCGGCGCCCTGAGCGATGGCGGCGTCGGCGGAGGCACCGAAGCCGGCCTCGCCCACCGTGAACCGTTGCCAGTTTCCGGATCCGAGCACGACCGGTGCCGGCACCGTGCCCTGTGAGACCAGCAACGGACCGGACTCGTCGATCCATTCGCGGGATCCGTCGCGTCCGATGAGGAGGCGGTTCGGCTCGATCCCCTCCAGAGTGGTACCCAGCAGAATCCGGACCGCGGGGTTCGCGGTCAGCCGCGGCACGGCGAGGATCTTCTCGCGGCGGCCGGCTTCCGGGGCGAGTTCCCGCTGGGCACCGATCAGAAGGACGCGGACTCCGGTGCCGGCAAGGGCGTCGGCGACCGCGAGTCCCGCCCGGTCGGCGCCCCAGACGGTCACCGTCGCACCGTCGTGTCCGGAGCCGTTCCGAGCGAGCCAGGCGCGCACGCCGGCGACCCGCGGCAGGTCGATGCCGGGCACCGCGGGCAGCGCGTCGATGCCGCCGGTGGCCACGATCACCGCGTCCGGCGCGACGTCGGCGACCACGGCCGGATCGGCTCGTGCCGACAGCCGTACGTCCACCCCGGCGCGTGCCAGTTCGCTCAGGTACCAGGCCGTCAGCCGGCCGAACTCCGGGCGGCTGGGAAGGCCGGCCGCCAGGCGGAACTGGCCACCGGCGACGGGAGCCGCCTCGAGCAGGGTCACCCGGTGCCCTCGCGCCGCCGCGCCCAGGCTCGCCTCCAACCCGGCCGGTCCCGCCCCGATCACCAGCACGCGCCGGCGCGTGACCGGCGGCGGGGTGGGCTCGGACTCCCGCGAGGTTGCCGGGTTGACCACGCACCAGATCGGCCGCTGTGTGTGTACGACGTCGATGCATCCCTGGTTGCAGGCGATGCACGGCCGGGGGGCGCCGCCGTCCAGGACGGTGCGGGCCCAGTCCGGGTCGGCGTGCAGCGCGCGGCCGATCGAGACGAGGTCGGCAGCGCCCCCGGCGAGCACGGCCTCGGCGGCGTCACCGGTGGAGATTCGGCCCGCGACCGCGACCAGCCGGCCGAACCGCCGGTAGGGCGCGGCGTACGGCGCCAGCACACCGCGCGGGAACTCACCCGGCTGGACGATCCACTCGCCGGCCTCGTAGCTGCCGGCCGAGACGTCGATGACGTCGACCAGGTCCAACCGCATCCGCGCGGCCGCGTCGAGCGTCGCCCCGGCGTCGAGCCCGTCGGGTACCCCCTCCATCGCGGATACCCGCAGGACGAGCGGTGCGTCCGGGACGGCGTCACGGACCGCGACGATCACCTCGTTCACGAACCGCACCGGGTCGGCGTACCGGTCGGTGCGGTGATTGGTCCGTGGTGAGAGGAACTGGTGTATCAGGTAGCCGTGAGCGGCATGCAGTCCGACGACGTCGGCGCCCGCATCCACGCAGCGGCGCGCCGCATCGGCGAACGCGTGCACGATCTGGGCCGTTTCGCCGGTGGACAGCTCGCGGGGAACGCGCCCGGCGTACGCGACAGGCGAGGGCGCCACCGGCTGGTAGCCCGACACGTGCGGTTCAGCGACCCGACCGGCGTGGTTGAGCTCCACGCCGAGCAGCGCCCCCTCGGCGTGGACCGCGTCGCACAGGGCACGCAGCCCCGGCACCACGTGTTCGGCGTGGGCGCCGAGCTGGAGCACCCTGCCGCGCCCGTCGGGCCGGACATAGGTCGCCTCGGTGAACAGCAGAGCGGCACCGCCGGCCGCTCGGGCTCGCAGGTAGGCGATGTAGCGGTCGGTGACCCGGCCGTCGCGCGTGCCGTAGTTGCGCTCCATCGGTGCGGCGACGATCCGGTTGCGCAGCAGCAACCGGCCGACCCGCAGCGGCGAGCCCAGCAGAACCGGCCTGTTCACGGTTCCGGCGATGGCGATCCTCCTCCGGATCCGGGCCACGGTCAGCGGCCGATGCCGGACTGCCCGGCTTCGAGGATCGTGGTGCGGGCGTCCGGCTGCAGGAGGTAACCGGCTCGAACGTTGCGCTGCGTCACCCGGGCGACCTGAGCGACGTAGGCTCGGTGCGACGGGTACAGCGTGGCGAGAGTGGCCTGGTCGAAGGGCCGGTGCCAGCCGTAGGTGCTGCAGCCGGTCGCGTTGTTGGTCGCGGTGGCCACGTCGTGCTGCGAGAGCCGGATGCCGCCCAGCGCGTTGCCGTACTGATCGCGGGTGATCTCGGTGGTCCCCGGGACGGTGCCGATCCGCGGTGCGGTGGGAGGCGGTGTGCCTTTGCGAATCCACCGGACCAGGTGCTGGGCGGCTGCCGCGAACACGTAGCGGCTGGGGATGAGCGAGATGGGCTCGGCGCCGGGCGGCAGGCCCGTACAGAAGGTGATGGCTGGGAGGTCGTCGCGCGCGTTGTTAGGGATTCGGTACTGCACGTTCTGGTAGGTGGTGTGCGGCGCTCCCGCAATCTGCCAGGTGCGCAGGGCACGGCTGTCCGGCTGGTTGTTGCTTTCCACGGTGCCGACGGTCAGATCCCATTCGGACATGACCTTGAACACTGGAGTCTTCAGGCGGTCGAACGCCGGGTCCCGGCGGATCACGTGGTCGAAGATCGGGATGGCCAGGAGGAATCCGTCGTAGACACGCGCCACGGGGTGCACCGAGTTGATGTAGGGGACCAGCCGGGCCGCTGATTGCGAGGCACCCGTTGCGATAAGCGTGGTTCGTGCGAGCCCGTGCAGCGGATCCACCCCGGCCGGCTGCCGGAGGGCCCGGCCGACCTGCGACAGGATGTCGAACGCCAGGTTGTTGACCTTGGCGTTGTCGGGGGTGAGCGGCGTGTCGGCCGAGGCGGGGCAGCTGCTGCCCGGGCGTGGTTCGACGTTGAGCGCGCCGTACCGGTGGGGACTCCAGGTGCGCAGTTGCTGGATGACGTTGTTCTGCAACGACAGGCCCACCCAGGTGGCGCCCGCGCGTATGTAGGCCTCGTAGCTGGTCGCCGCCCAGGTCGAGTCGATCTCGTAGCCGCTGGAGGCGTTGAGCCACTCGACGACCACGACGCCGTTGGACTTGGTGCGATCCAGCGGGCGGCGCACGATCATCCGCGTGTGGTACGGGTTGCCGCTTTCGATGACCGTGCCGGTCCGTAGCCGGGGTGTCTCGTAGCAGCCGGCCGTTCCCGAGACGAAGAACTCGTCCTGGACGTAGCCGTGGCTGGACAGCCATACCGGATCCGTGGATGCGAACGGATAGTCGTGGGACTCGTTTCCGACGAGCCCGTGCGCCACCGGACCGGTCACCGCCGGGATCGCCACGTCGGCCGGACCAGTCAGCGATCGGGCGTGGGCCGGCGCGGACACCGTCACGTCCGCACCAGCCATGACGCGGGCCGGCTGTGCGATGCTCGCCGCCGGCGTAAGGCTGACCAGCAGAACGGCAGCCGCCAACCCGGCAACCGTTCTCGGCACCTGAAGCGATCGGTTGTCGGGCATGTGGTCCTCCCATCGTCGAACCGCCTCGATGAGGCGGTCGGATCAGAGCCGTTTCTTGTCCCTGGGCCGCCGGAAGGCGGACTTGCTGTAGTAGCGGACGCCGTCGGGCTCGAGGCTGTAGTGCTTGAGGAAGTCCCACAGCAGCGGCGACTCCTCGGCCATCGTGTTGTGTGAGCGGTACAGGTTCTTGGACAGCTTCAGGACGGGGATCGCGGTGTCGTCGTCGCGCCAGGTCCAGGTCTGGAAACGGTCACGCCAGCCGTGGCGTACCCCGGCGACGGTGTCCACGTCGGCGAGCGTGAGCCCGTTGGTGCGCAGGTGGTACTGCGCCCAGCCATCGAGCGCGTTCTGCGTCTCGTCCCAGAGATCACCGGCGAGGAAAGCGAGGTCGCCGTACCCGTAGATCTGGTAGTTGGGGATCCTGCGGCCGCTGGCCGGGACCTGAACACCGTCGATGCCGACCGTGCCCGCGGCGTCGGGGGCGGTGGTGAACGACGTCGAGGCGACCGCGGCGAAGTACTCCGGGTAGGCGATCGCGAAGTTCTGCGTCACCGCGCTGCCGGCGGACTGCCCGGTGGAGTAGAACCTGGCCGGATCGACCGCGAGCTCGTCGGTGATCAGCTCGCGCAGCTGCCGGTAGAAGGTGTTCGAGTCGCGGTGGCTGACCGAGACGGAGGTGGCGCTGTACTGCTCGCCGATGACGACCAGGACGAAGCCCTCGCGTTCGGCGACCTTCCACCACTGGGTGGCGTCGAAGAAGACCTTCGCGGTCTGGCTGTTGCCGGGCCAGACGAAGACGACCGGAGCCCGGTCGCCCCACAACCGGCGGGCGGAGCGGGGGACATGGACGAGGTACTCACGAGGGAAGCCTGCGACCATCATCGTGCGCACCTGGACGCCGAGTCTCGCGTAGTCGGCGCGTTCGAAGAGCTGGTTGCCGTAGGCGAAGAAGTTCTCGTACCTGGTGTAGCGGGTCAGGAAGTCGACGATGCGGTGGGTGCCGGCCGGGCGCTGCTGGACGACCACCTGGGAGATCGGGCCGGCGTACGACGTCATCCAGCGGCGGGAGTCGCGGCGTTGCGGGTACACGCCGCCATCTCGGGCGCGGCGTTCGGTGTCGTTGGCCCGCTTCCAGTAGGACAGGCTCGCGTCGATCGAGTTCCGGTCGGGCTGGATGTAGAGGGTGGGCAGGACCGTCTCGTCGTACCTGATCAGGTCGAAGCCCTCAGGGAACTCGACCGGGGTGTAGCCGTCGGTCTCGCCGCCGAATTCGCGGCCGGCGTAGGAGTTCAGGAATTGCGCACTGAGGCCGGGCGAGTCGACGTACGCCTGGCTGATGACACGCAACGGGTGCGCGACCGCCCAGGCCTCCAAGGCCGCGGCGCCGGCGCCGTAGCCGGCGAGATAGTGGAGACCGAAGATCGAGAAGTAGCGGTTGTTCTGGAAGAAGGCCATCGCGGCCTCGACGTACGCCGCCTCCTCTGCGGGACCGCCCCAGCCGCCCGGACCGGGCTCCAGGACGAACAGGCCCTCCTCCCGCCGGTCGGCGATGCCGGCCCAGCCCGCTCGCTGCAGGAACTCGCCCGTCGCGACGCCGTCGGGCACCGCGATCACCGTGAAGTAGGACCGGATCGGCGTCTCGGGCGAGATGTAGACCTTCACGGTCCGGTCCCCGAACGACTTCGTCCAATACCCGGTCATCTCCCGCGGCAGCTTGCTGGCCCGGGAGTAGTCGTAGGCGGGGAAAGGGCGGCCGTCGAGGGACTGAGGCTCGCCGAGCGGCGCCGCGCCCTTCGCAACGGCAGCCGAGGTGGACAGGGCCTGGTTCGCCAAGGTCGCACTCACCGCGAGGGCGGCGGTTCCCTGGAGCAGGCGGCGTCGATCGATCGTGCTCATTACTGTGGCCCTTCCGTCGGTGACGGCTCTGGTGCCCGCGTCGACCGGGCGGGGAATCGAGCCCGGCGAGGCGGGTGTTGCCGCCTCGCCGGGCCCGGTGGGCGTGTCCTACTTGCGGACCCGCACCGTCGCTGTCGATGTGAGCTGCTTCTGGTTTCCCTCGTGCAGGAAGTTCGCCACCAGCGTCAACGGCACGGCGTCCCCCTCCGGCACGTTGTTGTCGAGGTCGGCCTTGTCGAACACCACGAACAGCGTGCGGCCGATCGCCTTGGCCTGCTTGGCCGCGACGGGTGTCTGCGACAGCGGCGTTCGCAGTTCGACATCACCGTCGAGCCGGTAGCCGGCCGGAAGGCGCAGCGTCGCCGTCACCACGCCGTTCACCGAGGTGAAGATCCCGGTCCGCGAGCCGAGGTCGATGGTCGCGGGGACGAACCGCAGTGCGCCCGGCAGGTCCTGTGGTGCCGCGTACACCTCGATCTTGCCGGTCGGCCGCGGGTCGGTGCAGTCGTTGAAGTAGTAGTCACCGGCGCGGTCGAACGTGAACGCGAAGCGCTCTCCCGGGTCCAGCCGGGGGTTGAAGAGCCCTTCGAAGTACTGGGTGGCGCAGTGCGGCCGCTGGTTCGGGAAGTTCGGGAAGGTTTCCGCTCCCGGGTTCAGGAAGGTCACTGTGGTACCGACCGGCACCCGCAGGTGAGTCGGTGCCATGCCGCCCTGTGAGGTGCTGTCCCGCGCCGCGGCGGTGTCGGTCGTGCGGTTCTGGCGGCCGAGGTAGACGGTGTTGTCCACCGTCGCCCCCTCGACCGGGCTGCCCTGGACGGGACGGCGGATCGCCAGCGGAGCTGTGTCCGGCCCCTCCTGGCTACCCGACTCGGTCGTGTAGGTGCCGCCGAGTTTGAACGCCCACAGCGAGTCGCCCTGCGTCACCGAGCCGCCGTACGGGTTCGTGGACCCGGCGGCGAGAACGGCGACGTACTGTTCGCCGTCGACCGTGTAGGTGATCGGAGCGCCGGCGATGCCCGACCCGGTCTGGAACTCCCACAGCACGTCGCCGTCGCGGGCGTCCATCGCCAGCAGGCGGCCGTCGATCTGGCCGGCGAACAGCAGGTCCGTCGCCGTCGTCAGGGGCCCCTGGCCGTGCGACATGTCCGTGCCGAGGTGGTTGCGCCACTTCACCTTCCCGGTCGAGGCGTCGTAGGCGAGGATGCCACCGGTCTGGTACTGGCCGATCGCCCGCTGCCCGTTGGCCGCGGCGCCGTTCCAGTGCGCCACCGGGTTGGTGCCGTAGGGGTAATAGACCAGGTTCGTGCTGTGGCTGTAGGAGTTGTTCGACCAGTCGGCGCCGCCGTTCTGGCTGGTGGTCGACAGGATCGGCAGATCCCACTGCGGGTCGTACATGCAGCCGCGGCGGTGGTCCGAGGGGCTGCCCTGCGGGTACGTCAGGAACGGCTCGTCCGCCGCGACGTAGCTGTCCGGGTTGAAGACCAGATTGCCGTTCGCGTCAGGTTGGTAGCCGTTGTAGTTCGGCACGGCCCGCCACGGGTCGCCCGGAACGTTGCGCGGGTCCAGCTTCTGCCAGACGACGCACTCGGGCAGCAGGCGCTCCGCCGGGAAGGGCTGGGTCGCGGCGTTGTTCTGCCGGGAATCCTGGATCATCGGCTTGTCGGCGACCGGGAGCACGGGCTTGCCGTTGGTCCGGTCGAGCACGAACTGATGTCCCGACTTGCTGCCGTAGAACACCACCTTGCGCTTCTGGCCCTTGATCCTGATGTCGGCCAGGGTCGGCGGATGGACGTTGTCCATGTCCCACACGTCGTGCCGGATCGACTGGTAGTGCCACTTGTACGCACCGGTCTTCATGTCGACCGCCACCATCGTGGTGGAGAACAGGTTGTCGCCCGGGCGCAGGGAGCCGTCCTGCGAGCTCCGGCAGCTGCGCGGGTTGCCGAAGGTCATGTAGTAGAGGCCGAGGCCGGGGTCGACCGCGCCGTGCATCCACGGCGTGGCACCGCCCTCGAGGCTGCACTCCGTGCCGTCGGGCAGCGGCGGGCCCCAGGTGGCGCCGGCGTCGACGGAGTTGCCGTTGACGTCGGTGTAGACGGTTCCGCGGCTCGGCCCGCCGAAGAAGTGCCACAGGTAGGCGCCGTCGCTGGCGCGGACCGCGACGACCGCGGCGCGGTCGCCGTTGGCGGCGTGGGCGTAGACCACGCCGTCGTTGTACACGGTCGCGACCCGGTCGAAGTTGCCCAGCTCGACGCCGGCCTGGACCGCCGGCTGCACGACCCAGGCCTGTTCGCCGGTGTCCTTGTCGAGGGCGACGATGCGATCGCCGTCGGCCAGCGTGTAGATCTTGCCGTCGCCGATCGAGACGCCGCGCCGGGTGCCCGCCGTCGCGAAGCCCTCGGGTGCCCACTTCCACTTCGGCTCACCGGTCGCGCCGTCGACGGCGATCACCTCGCCGCCGGGGGTGTCGAGGTAGATGACCCCGTCGGCGACGATGGGCGTCGTCTGCTGGCCCACGTCGTCGCTGGCCGGCGCGACCGCCGAGACATGCGTGCGCCAGACCGGGCCGAGCTTGTCGAGGTTGCGCCGGGAGATCTGCTTCAGCCCCGAGTAGTGCTGGTTCGCGAGGTTGCCGCCGACGGCCGGCATGTCCGCCCCGGTCGGCTCCAGACCCGGCGGTTCCGTCCGCTCGGCGCCCCCGGCCGGGGCCTGGGCGACGGCTGCCGACGGGCCGACGGCGACAGCGACGGCGAACAGGATCGGTGCGAGAATTCGTGGTTTCATCGATCGCCTCCGCGGTGGCTATTTGCGCTTGGCCGGTGTGCAGAACGGTTCGAGGCCCATGGCGGACTTGATGCCGTGCCGCAGGTGCGCCTGGAACTGGGCTGCTCCGGGGGAGGCCGAGTTCTCCTGGAAAGCGGCACCGTCGTGCCCGAGGGTGGTGACCCAGGAACGGCCGCCGTCGTAGTACTGGCACCAGGTGACCGGATGGAAGTCGCCGTGCCCGGGGTGTGATCCCTCCCCGCCCGCGCCGTCCGCCAGCGTCCGTTCGTCGACGGTGGCGAGGAAGTTCACGTTGGTCGGGAACGGGACGAGGTTGTACCACTCGTCGGAGAAGCCCCAGCGTCGCGGAAGGCCCTTTGTCGACACATCCCGGTCGTTGACGACGACGACGTCACCGGGCTGGCTGCGGCCGTGGTTGTAGTAGTTCGCGTTGCCGAGCAGTCCTTCGTACCACTGCCAGCCGTACTCGGTGCCGAAGGCGTTGTGGACGCCGACGAATCCGCCACCGCCCTGGATGTACTTGCGCAGCGACTCCCGGGCCCAGTCGAGGCGGGTGCCGCCGGCCGCGCCCCGCGCGTGGTTCCACAGGGTGTCGCGGGTGGGGCTCATGAAGATCACGGCCTGGTAGCTGGAGTTCAGCCGCTCCATCGCCTGGACGTCCTCGGTGACGTGCACTTCGATGCCGTCGGCCTCGAGCATCCTGATCAGCCCGGCCTGCGCCACATTGGAGGCGTCCAGGGGCCGTGGCCAGGCCGCCGGGTCGCTGTGGTCGTGCGTGATCACGTACGGGCGGGGCAACGCGAGCCCTTGGACACTCGCGTTGTCCGGGTCCAGGACCCGCCCGAGGTTCGCGTGGCGCGGTCCCGCCGTACGGGAGTACACCAGCACCTTGTTGTCCCGCTCGGTTCCCCAGTCGCTGTAGCAGGCCGGGTCCACACCGCGGCACACGCCGTACACCGGGTCGATGGCGGCCGGCTTGCCTCGGTGTTCCTGCGGTGGACCCTTGAACGCGAGGGCCGAGGCCGGCGCGAGGATCGCGAGCGCCGCGAGCGGCACCACCGTCTTGAGCCAATTGTTGTTCACGCTGGGAACTCCCGTCCGGAGGTGGATTCCAGGGGCAGGCTGTCTCGCACTTGCCCCCGGTCGGCGCCGTGCCTGCCGGCGGAGCCGCTGGCGGCGAGCAGGTGGGATCGCCGGACGCCGTAGGGGTCAGGTCCGCTTGGTGGACTACTTGTACCGCTGGACAGACCATAGTGGGGCGTGCGCCATCTCACAAGATGGCTGCGAGAGCATCAGTACATGGATGAGCGTCATGGTGATGAGGCGGACGCGAGAGCAACCGGATGCGCATCGCACCGTGCGGTCGAGCGGGGCGAGGGCCGGTGGCAAAGTTTCCGGCGCGATTTCGTCCACGCCCGCCGGTTGCTGCCGATAGGAACCGTAACCGACCACCACCCGGAGAGTGATGCGCCATGAACCAGGCCTCCTCGCCCGACCCGCCGCCCCACGGCGTCACGGGGGACCTGGAACGGGTGTGTGCCCGCAACCTGCTCAACGCGACCGACGAGGTCATCTACTTCAAGGACCTGCGGAGCCGGTTCCTGTGGCTGAGCAAGGCGTGGGGTGCGCTCACCGGCGGTGACCCCGCCGAACTCCTCGGCCTCACCGACTTCGACGTCTACGGCCATGCGCACGCGGCTGACGCGTACGCTGACGAGCAGCGCATCATCGCCACCGGCACGCCGATGGTGAACAAGCAGGAGCACGAGACCTGGCCGGATCGTCCCGACCGGTGGGTCACCAGCACGAAATTCCCGCTGCGTGACGACGACGGTCAGATCATCGGCACGTTCGGCATCTCGCGGGACATCACCCGGCTGGTGCAGGCCGAGCAGGAGGCGATTCGCAACGCTGCCGCCCTGACGTCGGCGCACGCCGACATCAGCCGCGTCGAGGCCCAGCTTCGCACCGTGCTGGACACCTCGTCCGACGCCATCGCGCTGTACGACGCCGACCTGCGCTACCAGTACGTGAACACGGCCACCGAACGGCTGCTGAGGATGCGCAGCCGCGACATGCTGGGCCGCACCGATCGCGAACTCAACTCGGACAGCGCGGTCATGCCGCTCTGGGAGTCCGGCCTCGCCAGCGTGCTGGAGACCGGCCGGAGCTGCTCGGTGGACTTCTCCGTCGGCACCGGGGACGGGCGCCGCGATTTCCAGGCGCACATGGCCGCGCACCGGGACACCGATCAGGGGCAGCCGGTGGGCGTGGTGACGTCCGCTCGTGAGGTGACCGAGCTGAAGCGGACCCAGGACGAACTGGCTCATCAGGCGGTCCACGACCCGGTGACCGGGCTGGCCAACCGGGTGCTGCTGGCCGACCGGCTCAACGGCGCCCTGGCCCGGATGAAACGCCGGCCCGGGCGCATCGTGCTGCTTTTCATCGACCTCGACCAATTCAAGGCCATCAACGACACGTACGGCCACGGAGTGGGCGACAAGCTGCTCGTGGAGGCCGGCCGGCGGCTCACCGCCATCCTGCGTCCCAGCGACACGGTGGCACGTTTCGGCGGTGACGAGTTCGTCGTCGTACTGGACGAGATCTGCACGGAGGACGACGCCCATGTCACGGCCGGCCGGGTGGTCGACAGCCTCAGCGCGCCGTTCGTCGACAACGGCCACGAACTGTTCGTGACCGCGAGCGTCGGACTGGTGGTGACCACCGATCCGTTCGCCACCGGCGAGGACCTCATCCGCGACGCCGACGCGGCGATGTACCAGGCGAAGGCGCGGGGGCGCAACTGTTACCAGTTCTTCGACCCCGAGCTGCGGGACCGGGCCGCCAAGCGGTACGCCGTGGAGGCCGATCTGGCCCGCGCACTGGAGCACCGCCAGCTACGCCTGGAGTACCAGCCGGTGTTCTCCCTCCAGGACCATCGCATCGTCGGTGCCGAGGCGCTCATCCGGTGGGACCACCCGGAACGCGGCACCGTCCCGCCGGCGGAGTTCATCGGCATCGCCGAGGACCGCGGCCTGATCGTCTCGATCGGCACCTGGGCCCTGCACGAGGCATGCCGCCGGCTCGTCGCCTGGTCAGTGCGGCGCGACCCGGCGCTGCCGCCGCTGACGATGGCGGTCAACGTGTCCACCCGGCAACTGTGCGCCCCCGACTTCGCCGGCGTCGTCAAGGACGTCCTCGACCGTCACCGGATCGCGCCTGCCCAGCTGTGCCTGGAGCTGACCGAGACGGCACAGCTGCTCGACATGGCCGAAGCGCGTGACGCCCTGGCCGACCTGGCGCGGCTCGGTGTGCACATCGCCCTGGACGACTTCGGCACCGGATATTCGTCGCTGGCGCACCTGACGCAGTTCCCGGCCAACGTCCTCAAAATCGACCGAAGTTTCGTCAACCAGCTCGAGACCGAGGGCCGGGGCCGCGAGATCGTCGCCGCGGTCACCACCATGGGACACGCCCTCGGCATGACAGTGGTCGCCGAGGGCATCGAGACCACCGGCCAGCTCGACCGGCTGATCGCCCTGGGCTGCGAGCAGGGCCAGGGATACCTGCTGGCCCGCCCCCTGCGCCCGGACGCCCTCGCCGCCCTGCTGGACCGGGGATCCGAGCCCGGCCCGCCGCAATCTGCGGGAACGCCGGCGTGATCAGTGCGTGCGGTTGACCGCGGCGGCCGCCAGCTCGGTGAGGGCCGTGCGCACCGGCGGTGGCAGCTCGGCCGCGGCGAGAGCAGCAAGGCCCGCGTCCGTGCGTACCCGAATCATCTGTTCTATTTGATCTAACGCGCCGGTCGCCCGGATGATCTCGCGGATCTCCACCGCACCCGCCTCGTCCAGCTCCGGATCGCCGAACAGCGACGCCAGCCGGGCTGCCTGGGCGCGGTCGGCGACGTTGCGGGCCAGGCCCATCATCACTGTCGGCTTGCCCTCGCGCAGGTCGTCCAGGGCGGGTTTACCGGTCACGGCCGGGTCGCCGAAGACGCCCAGCACGTCGTCCCGCAGCTGGAACGCGTCGCCCAGCGGGTCACCGAACTCGGCGAACGCCGCGCAGAGCGCCGGGGAAGCACCGGCCAGCCGGGCGCCGATCTGCAGCGGGCGGGTGACCGTGTACCGGGCCGTCTTCATCCGGATCACGATCAGGGCACTGGCCACCGAGTCGTCGCCGACGCTGGACACCAGATCCAGGTACTGGCCGGCGATCACCTCCGTGCGCATCAGCGCGAAGGCCGCGTACCCCTGATGTATTTGATGTGGTGGCAGGCCGCACTCGTGGAACATCTGCTCGGCCCAGGCCGCACACAGGTCGCCGCAGAGGAGGGCGGTGTTGCGGCCGAACGCGAGGGAATCGCCGCGCCAGGCGTGCCGGTCGTGCTGGGTGGCGAAGACGCGGTGCATGGAGGGCTGGCCACGGCGGCGGTCGCTGCCGTCGATGATGTCGTCGTGGATGAGGGCGAAGGCGTGGAACAGTTCCAGCGCCGCCGCCGCGTTGATCACCTCGGGGCAGTCCTCGCCGCCGCCGCCGCGCCAGCCCCAGTAGCAGAAGGCGGGGCGGATGCGTTTGCCGCCGGCCAGGATGAAGCGGCGCAGCGAGTCCAGCGCGCCGCGCGGGGCACCGTCCGGCCAGGTCCGGTCCTGGCGGTCGATGAAGTCGGTGAGCGCGGCGTCGAACCGCTGCCGCAGCGGGTGGCGGGTCGCCTGAAGTGTCATGACGCCAGTTCCAGCAGCAGGGCTTTGACCTCGGTGGCGGCGACCCGATCCCGTACGGCGGACGGGTCCGAGCAGATCAGCACCGGTGCGTCGGCCGGATCGGCGGGCAGCCGGCCGTGCGAACCGCGGACCGCCCGGGCGCCCGCGTCGAGGCCGACCACGTTCATCAGGTAGCGCAGGCCCATCTTCTTGCGGGCCACCGCGGTGATCGCGCGCCGCCGGGCGGCGGCCGGGCCGGCGGGGTCGAAGAACAGCTCCGCCGGGTCGTAGCCGGGCTTGCGGTGGATCTCGACGCAGCGGGCGAAGTCGGGGGCGGCGGCGTCGTCGAGCCAGTAGTAGTAGGTGAACCAGGCGTCCGGTTCGGCGACGAGCACCAGTTCCCCGGAGCGGGCGTGGTTCAGGCCGTGCGCGGCCTTGCCGGCGTCGTCGAGGACCTCGGCGGGCAGGGTGGCACAGAGTTTGGCGACCGCCGGGATGTCGCCGGGATCCCGCACGTACACGTGCGCCACCTGGTGGTCGGCGACGGCGAAGGCCCGCGACGTCCACGTGTCGAGGTATTCCATGCCGTCCTGGGTGTGCACGTTGAGCAGGCCCTCGGCGCGCAGCAGCCGGTTGACGTCGATCGGCCGGTGCACGTCGGTGATGCCGTACTCGGAGAGCACCACCACTGTGGTGTCCGGCCGGTCGAGCAGCGGCGCCAGAACAGTGTCCAGCTCGGCGGCAGCATGAGCGGCCTGCGGGCTGGACGGGCCGAAACGCTGCAGGTCGTAGTCGAGATGCGGCACGTAGACGAGGGTCAGGTCCGGGTGCCGGGTGTCGAGCAGGTGCCGGGCGGCGTCCACGATCCACTGCGACGAGGGCAGTCCGGCGCCGGGACCCCAGTAGGTGAACAGCGGGAACGGCGGCAGCTCGTCGTGCAGTTCGGGCGGGTACGTGTAGCAGTCCGGTTCCTTGCGCCCGTCGGCCCGGTAGATCGGCCGGGGCGTGATCGTCCAGTCGACCCGTGCGCCCATGGCGTACCACCAGCAGACGTTGGCGACAGTGCGGCCGGGCAGCGCGTCCCAGACCTTCTCGCCGCCGACCAGGGCGTTGTGCTGGCGCCAGAACATCACCTCGCCGAGCTCGCGGAAGTACCAGCCGTTGCCGACGACGCCGTGCTCGGCCGGGGTGAGGCCGGTGAGGAAGGTGGACTGCACCGAGCAGGTCACGGCCGGCAGCACCGTGCCCAGCGGCGCCTGGAAGCCGCGCTCGGCGACCGCCCGCAGCCGCGGCATGTGTGCGAGCAGCCGCGGGGTCAGCCCGACGACGTCGAGCACGACCAGCGAGGTCATCGCGCCACCGCCTCGGAGGCGAGCAGATCGCGGGCGAAGGCGAGTTCGGCGGCGATGCCGTCGGCCAGCCCCGCCGCGTCGGCCGGTCGCTGATCCGGCGGCAGAACACCCCAGGTGTACGTCTCCACGTCGAAGTGCTCACACCGTGGCCCGGGCGCGGTCAGCAGCTCGTGGACGGCCTCGCGCAGCACCGGGATCGTCGAGGTGAGCGGCGCGGACGGCGCGGCGTGCAACGGCACGTGGTAGTGGATGCGCCACGGGCCGGGCAGCTGCCGGTCGAGGGCCTCGTCCAGGTCGTCGGCGGCCGGTCCCGAGCGGGGCCGGGTCTGATGCAGGAAGCGCGGTTCCGCGTACGACCGGAGCACATCCCCGGCCGCCACCGGATCATCGGCCTGGAGCGCCGCCGACACCTGCACCTTGACGACCGGCACACCGGCAGACCGCAGGCGCGCCAGCGCCGCGGCGGGGTCCTCCCAGGCACACGCCAGATGGGCGAGGTCGAGGCAGACGCCCAGCCAGCGCGTGTCGACTCCGGCCAGCAGTTCGGCGGCCTGCGTCGTGTTCTCGATCAGGCAGCCCGGCTCGGGTTCGAAGCCGACCCGGACGGTCCGGCCGGTCGACGCGGCGAGCCGGTGCAGCCCGCGGGCGAGCTCGTCGAGGTGCCGGAAAGCCGCCGCGGCCCGGGTGGCGTCCCACGGCGTGCGCCAGGCGAGTGGCAGCGTCGAGACCGAGCCGTAGGACGCCGAGTCCGGCAGGAGATCGGTGAGCACCCGCGCGAGGTTGAGGGTGTACTCGAGCCGTTGCGGCGAGGTCCAGTCGGGGAAGTAGACGGCGTGCTTGACCACCGGCGCCTGGAACGACTCGTACGGGAAACCGTTGAGCGTGACCACTTCCAGCCCGCGCACGTCGAGTTCACGCCGTAACCGGCGGCGCAGCCCGGCCGAGGCGGCGAGTTCGGCCGCCACCGGTGCGGCCAGCCACAGCCCGAGCCCCAGCACGCCGGTGTCCAGCCGCCGGCGGATCGGCAGGGCGTACGTGTCCAGCTGGGCGATGATGCCGGCCAGGTCCTCCGCCGGGTGCACGTTGGTGCAGTAGCTCAGGTGCATCAGCTGCCTCCGCGCAGGATCGAGTTACCGGCGTAGGTCGCGCCGGCCTCCGGGAGGGCGGACAGGTCGAGGCGTTTCGACTGCCCGTAGAACTCGACCGGATTACGCCACAGCACCCGGTCGACGGCGTCCGCCTCGAAGCCGGCGGCCAGCATCGCCTCCCCGGTCCGCAGCGTGAGCAGCGGATCCGACCGTCCCCAGTCGGCCGCCGAGTTCACCAGCACGCGTTCCGGCCCGTACCTGCGCAGGATCTCCACCATCCGGTCCGGGGACATCTTGGTGTCCGGGTAGATGGAGAAACCGAGCCACACCCCCGCGTCCCGGGCCGCGTCGACGGTGACCTCGTTGAGGTGGTCGAGGAGCACCCGGCCCGGGTCGATGCCGGATTCCTTGACCACGTCCAGGCTGCGGGAGGTGCCGCGAGCCTTGTCCCGGTGCGGGGTGTGTACCAGCGCCGGCAGGTCGTGGTCGAGCGCGAGGGCGAGCTGTGCCGCGAACACCTCGTCCTCGGCGGGGGTCATCGAGTCGTACCCGATCTCGCCGACCGCGACGACGCCGTCCTTGGCCAGGTAGCGCGGCAGCAGGTCGAGCACCGGCCGGCAGCGCGGGTCGTTGGCCTCCTTGGGGTTCAGCGCGATGGTGGCGTGGTGGCGGATGCCGAACTGGCCGGCCCGGAACGGCTCCCATCCGATCAGCGAGTCGAAGTAGTCGGCGAACGAGCCGGGATTGGTGCGCGGCTGGCCGAGCCAGAACGCGGGCTCGACCACCGCGCGCACACCGGCCTCGGCCATCCGCTGGTAGTCGTCGGTGGTGCGCGAGGTCATGTGGATGTGCGGGTCGAAGATGCGCATCATGCCTCCTTCAGCTGGTCCAGCAGGGCGAGGGCGTCGGCCGGCATGTCCCGGCCGGCGGCGCGGCGTTCGTCGGCGAAGGCGCGCAGCATGGCCGCCAGCTCCGGGTCGGCTCGTTCGGTCAGCCGATGCACGCGGGTCAAGGGCACACCCATGAAGACACATTTGAGTACGGCGTGACGCCATGCCTGCTGCCCGAGATGTTCCGCGTACGGGCCGACCGCCGCCGACACCAGCCGGGTGTCGTTGGTGCGCAACGCGTCCTCGAGCAGCGGCACCGCGTGGTCGCCGATCGGCAGCAACGGCAGGGCCTTCAGCACGGCCAGCTTCTCGGCCGCGTCGCCGTACCGGTAGATCTCGGAGATGTGCTCGGGTGGCAGGACGGACAGCAGCAGCGCACGGGCCGCCTCGTCGGTCGTCCAGCCCCCGGCCAGCGGCTCGCGCCCGTACCGGCGGCCCGCGGCGGGGAACAGCGTCGCCGCGGCCTCCGGGTTCTCGGTCACCCGGCGCAGGTCGTCGCCGAGCCGGTCGCCCAGTTGTTGCCGGAGCTCCTCAAGCGTGGTCATCGGCGGCCTTTCGCAGGAAGTCCAGGGACTGCGCGGCCACGGCCGGTGCCGCGTGCGAGTGGCGGGGGAGTTCCACCGAGACCAGGCCGCGATAACCGGCGGCGTCCAGCGCGGCGAGCACCGGTGGGAAGTCGATCTCGCCGGTACCGAATTCGAGGTGCTCGTGCACACCCCGCCGCATGTCGTCGATCTGCACGTTGACCAGGTCGCCGGCCACCGCCAGGACGCAGTCGGGCACCGGCTGCGGCTCCAGGCAGCGGCAGTGCCCGATGTCGAGGGTGATGCCGAAACCCGGCGGCCGGCCGAGGTCGGCGTGCAGGCGGCGCCAGTCCGCGATGTCGTTCACCAGCATGCCCGGCTCGGGTTCGAAGCCGAGGGTCACGCCGGCCTCCGCGGCGGCGCCGACGATCTGGCCGCAGCCGTCGACCAGGCGCTCCCAGGCGTCCGCCGGGCCGATGCCGGCCCAGAACGAGACCGCCTCGGCCCCGAGGTCCGCGCCGACCCGCACGGCGCGGCGAAGGTAGTCGAGCCGCCGGGCCGGATCGTGGTCCATCAGCGTGGGCGAGTGCTTGTGCCACGGGTCGAGCAGATAGCGGGCGCCGGTCTCGATGACCACCGCCAGGCCCAGCCGTTCCAGGTCGGCGGCCACGGCGGCGGTGCGCCGGGCCAGATCGGCGCCGAACGGGTCGAGGTGGTTGGTGTCCAGCGTCAGCGCGACCCCGTCGTAGCCGAGGTCCGCGATGACCCGCAGCGCCTCGGGCAGCCGGTGGTTGGTGAAGCCGTTCGTGCCGTAGCCGAATCTCATGTCGGTGACACCCTTCGGGCCAGGCGCCGGGCGAGGGGGGCGGCCAGGGCGACAGCGATCCCGTACGCCGGATGGCCCGACCTCGCTGTCAGCGCACCCTGCAACGGCGGCAGTCCGGTGATGCCCGCCCCGACCGCCGCGCGCACCCGCGGAGCACCGGGGTCGGCGAACGCCCGTGCCTGCGCGGCGCCGTAACCGGCCGCATACCAGGCAGCGAGCAGCCCGGCCGGTCCCGGGCGCCGTCCCGCCGTGGTGGCGGCCAGCGCGAGCGTGCCGGCGAGGGTCGCGGCCGGCAGCGCGGGCGCCGCACCGGACACCTCGAAGCGGGACAGCGCGGTGACCGTGTAGGTGTGAGCCGCGACGGCCAGCGCGGACGGCACCGCTCGCCGCACCCGTCCGCCACTCGCACCCAGCAGCACGTCGAGCCCGCGGCAGACAGCCATCATCGCCGGACCGGCGGCCGTGTTCTTACCCCACACGTCGTAGGCCCAGACCGCACCGGCCAGCGGCACCGCGACCCGGGCGGCGCGCCGGCCACCGGCCAGCCCGGCGATCGCGACCCCGGCGCCGGTCAGTCCCGCCGCGATCAGCAGCGCCTGCCGGGCGCTGACCCGCCCCGAGGGAATCGGCCGCTCCGGCCGCTCACTCGCGTCAAGATCGCGGTCGGCCCAGTCGTTGGCGGCCATCCCGCCCCAGTAGAGGCAGACCGACGCGGCCACCAGACCGGGCGTCGCGCGGCCCAGCACACCGGCAGCGGCGGCACCGGCCACCGCATCACCGGGAACCGACAGCGCGGCCGGGGCCCGCACCAGCTCGGCCAGGTCACGAAGCCGCATGAAGGCCCCTGACGAACGCCACGAGCGCGGCCCACTGATCGGGCAGCGCATGCGGCACGTCACCGAGCGGGTCCTTGAAGAAGAACGCGAGCTCGGTGAGCGGCCCGCTGCGCCCGGCGGCGTGCGCGCCCGCGGTCAGCCGGGCCAGGTCGAGGATCAGCGGCGCGGCCAGAGCCGAGTCGCAGCCGTGCCAGGAGAACTCCATCCGCATCGAGACGCCCAGAAAACCGCTGAAGGTGATCAGATCCCAGGCCGTCTTGAAGTCGCCGATGTCGTCGACGTACTCGATGTGACTGCTGCCCTGCGGCTGATAACCGAGCGTCTCCGCCAGCACCCGCTGCTTGCTGCCCGCCTTGGCGGCGTTCGCAGCCGGATCAGCCAGGTTCGCCCCGTCGCCACCACCCAGCAGGTTCGTGCCCGACCAGGTGCGCACCCGCAGGTGCCGCATCGCGAACATCGGCGCCAGCACCGATTTGACCAGCGTCTCCCCGGTCTTGCCGTCGTGCCCCGCATACGGCAGCCCCTGGCGGGCGGCCAGCTCCACCAGCGCCGGCAGCCGGGCTCCGGTCGACGGCGTGAAATCAACATAGGAACAACGAGCCAAGAAGGCGGCGTACGCGTAGAGCGAACTCGGCGGCAGGACCCTCTCCCGTCCCGCCAGCGCCTCGTCGAGCAGTGCCAGGCTCTGATGCGCGGGGTGCGGCTCGACAGCCGGCTCGGTCGACGACACGTTGACGACCACGACCCGCTCCAGCCCCCGCCGCCGCCGGAAGTCCTCGATGTCCGCGGCGATCAGCCCAGCCACCTCGAGCTGGGTGTCAGCGACCGGCACCGGCCGCAGTTCCCCCTGCACCGCGGCCAGCTCACCACCGACCGCCCCCGCGGCCCGGGCCGGCAGCACCCCCGCCGCGACGAGGCTCTCCACCTTCTTGTCCAGGGTGAGATCGCTGATGTCATGCCCGCCGAACACCAGGGCGCCGAGACCAGGCACCCCCGGGCCGGCGAGCTCGGGCAGCTCGGTGACACACCCCAGCGGCTCGGCGAGCCCGGCGCGCAGGGCGAGAGCCCCCACCACGCTGGTCACCGCCACGGATCCGCGGGCCCCGATCAGCCACACACCGGTCGTCGTCGTCATCGGTACCTCCATCGCTAGCAATCGATGGATTTGAGCCTGGACCCCTGCCGCGAATTCTCCCGCGGCAAGGCTCACCGTAGGAACTTTCGGACTGTCCTGTCCAGACTTTTTGATAGACGACCGTAACTTTTATTTCATCGATCAAAAGTCACGCCGAGGCTCTTGCCGACGGCGCACGGATGGACTTCCCTCATTGATCCATAACGGCGACGGCGGCGGAAAGGGGAGACTTCGGCACGGTCCCGGCCGAGCCGGCGGCGGCACAATGGCTGGATGCCTGGCGATGCCCCCGAGCCCGAGCCCGAACAGCAGTGGAACGTCTACGCCCCCGGTACGTACGGCCTCCAGCTCGGCCGGTACAACACGCAGCATTTTCACTTCCGCGGCAGGGTGCCCCAGTGGCCGCTGCGTGTCGGTGTCGTGCCGCCACTGGCCAACAGGCGCCAGCAGCGGACCGTCGACGCCGTACTGTCGCCGGCGGGCAGGCCCGGCGACGACGGCCCGGCGTGCTACGTGGTGGTCGGTTTCGCCGGAGTCGGAGTCCGGTTCGCTGCCGGACCAGCAGAAAGCCGTGGTCACCGCAACTTGGGCCATGTCCCTGGAACTCGCCGATGCCCTTCACCCCAAGGGCTTGGCCTCGCTGACCCTCCAACTGGCCTCGCAGCTCGATCCCCACGGCGTTCCGGAATCGCTGTTCCTGAGCAACACGGTTCGGCGGTACCTGCGATGAGATCGCCGCTCGATGCCGCTCATGTCGCGGGGCCGTAGAGCCGGGCGACGTCGGGGGAGTCGAGCCATCCGCTGTAGGCCGGTGACTGCGGCCAGCCCTCGGGGGAGTCCTGCCACTCCTCCTGCCGGCCGTAGGGCAGCACATCGACCAGGGGGAACGTGTAGGTGAGCTGTTCGACCCCGCGGCCGGACGTGTGCCAGGTGCGGTAGACGGTCTCGCCGTCGCGCAGGAAGACGTTCATCGCGAACCCGCCGCCGGGCGGTGCGTCGACGTCGGCCCCGAACGGGCTGTCGGCGGTGGAGTACCAGGTCATCGTGTTGCCGACGCGCCGGGCGTAGGCGAGGGCCGCCTCGATCGGGCCCTGGGTCACGATCACAAAGCGTGCGTCGTAGTTGTCGAGGAAACCCAGCCGGGTGAACGACGACGTGAGGCTCGTGCAGCCGCCGCACTGCCACTCGCTGTCCGGATGCCACATGTGGTTGTAAACGATCAACTGCGACTTCCCGGCGAAGATGTCGACGAGCCGAACCGGCCCCTCGGCCCCGGCCAGCGTGTATTCGGGCATCCGCACCATCGGCAGCCGCCGCCGCTGCGCGGCGATCGCGTCGAGCTCCTTGGTGGCGGCCTTCTCCCGGGCGCGCAGCTCGTCCAGTTCCTTGCGCCAGGCGTTCTGATCGACAACGGGCGGCAGAGCCATGATCAAGATCCCCTCTCCTTCTGACCACAGTGACCTGATCCGCCGTCAGCATCCCAGCTCCGCGGTGCTACCGGCGCCGCCAATAGACTTTCCCGGTCGCGGGAGATCACGGGGGTTGCTCATGCTGCACGTGCGGGTCATCACGCCGGCATCGGTGAGCGCCCGCGTGGAGAAGCTGCTGGCCGGCAACGAGGCCGTCACCCATCAGGTTGTCCTGCCCGGCGTGGCGAAGGAACCGGAAGGCGACGTGATCGAGTTCGACGTCGTGCGGGAGGGCGCGAGCGACGTACTCGACGACCTGCGCGAGCTGGGGCTCGAGCGCGACGGTGCCATCGTGGTCGAGACCGTCGACACCACGCTGTCCGCGGCGGCCGACCGTGCCGCCAGGCGTACACCTGGTCTGGGTGTTGATGCGGTCGTGTGGCACGAGATCGAGCATCAGACCGGCGAGGAGGCCGCCCTGTCGGCCTCCTACCTGACGTTCATGAGCGTGGCCACGGTGATCGCCGCCATCGGGGTGCTGCTGGATCAGCCGATCCTCATCGTCGGATCGATGGTCGTCGGCCCGGAGTTCGGTCCCCTCGCCGCCCTGTGTGTCGGCCTCGTGCAGCGCAAGGCGACGTTGATCCGCCGATCCGCGGTGGCGCTCGCGGTCGGCTTCCCGGTCGGCATGATCATCACGGTGGGCGCGGTGTGGTTGCTCACCGCGGCCGGTCTGGTGGACAAGTCGATGCTGCTCGCGGAGCGGCCGCTGACCGACTTCATCTGGCGCCCGGACGCGCTGTCCTGGGTCATCGCCTTCCTCGGTGGCATCGCCGGCATCCTGTCGCTGACCTCCGCCAAGGCCGGAACCCTCGTCGGCGTGCTGATCTCGGTGACCACCGTGCCCGCCGCTGCCAACGCGGCGGTCGCCCTCGCGTACGGCGTGCGCGACGAGGCGTACGGATCGGCGGTGCAACTGGCGATCAACCTCGCATCGATCGTCATCGCCGGTGTCCTCACCCTGCTGGTCCAGCAGATCGCCTGGAAACGGCCGCGCCGCACCGCCAGGTAGCTCGCCGATCAGATGTCGAGGTCCTCCACCACGGGCTCGTCCTGGATGGTCCGTAGCGCGAGTGCGTAGAGCTCCGGCGGTAGCAGGGGCCCGAGTTCCTCAGCGGTGTCGACGACGGTGAAGACGGCCTGCGTGACGCCGTTCACTGCCGCGTCAACAGCGCGTCAACATTCGCGTCGCCGGCGTATGCATCGCGTGAACAACCGTGTGCACGGGCTTTCCGGCGCGCTTGGCTGACGGAGCAACACCCGAGACGTCATCACCTTCCTGGGAGTCCTCCGTGGCTGATCTTCTGTTCGTCGTGCTCACGGTGGCGCTGTTCGCGGCGTTCACCGTGCTGGTCAAGGCGGCCGAACGCGGATGAGCGCCGTCAACGCCATCGGCCTGGTCCTGGCCGTGCTCCTGGCCGCCTTCCTCGTGGTCGCCCTGCTCTACCCGGAGAAATTCTGATGACCGGCTGGCTCTTCGTGCTGACGCTGGTCGCCGCACTCGTGGCGGTGCACCGGCCGCTGGGCGACTACATGTACCGGGTGGTCTCGGGCAGGAGGCACAACGTCGTCGAGCGTGGCGCCTACCGTCTCGTCGGCGTGGATGCGAACACCGAACAGGCCTGGGGTGTCTACGCCCGCGGGGTGCTCGCCTTCTCGGCGGTCTCGATCCTGTTCCTGTACGCCTTCCTGCGGCTGCAGGACCGGCTCTGGCTGTCGCTCGGCTTGCCGGCCGTCGGCGACCACCTTGCCTGGAACACCGCTGTCAGCTTCGTGACGAACACGAACTGGCAGGCCTACGCCGGTGAGTCGACGATGGGTCACCTCGTGCAGATGGCCGGACTGGCGGTGCAGAACTTCGTGTCCGCGAGCGTCGGCATCGCCGTGGCGGTGGCACTGATGCGTGGTTTCGCCGCCCGCAAGGCGCGGACGCTCGGCAACTTCTGGGTCGACCTCACCCGGATCACGCTGCGCATCCTGCTGCCGCTGTCGGTGCTCTTCGCGATCGTTCTCATGGCCGGTGGTGTGGTGCAGAACCTGTCCGGCGGCACCGACGTGACCACCCTGACCGGCGGCACCCAGCACATCACCGGCGGCCCGGTTGCCTCCCAGGAGGTGATCAAGGAGCTGGGCACCAACGGCGGTGGCTTCTACAACGCCAACTCGGCCCACCCGTTCGAGAACCCGAGCGCCTGGACGAACTGGCTGCAGATCTTCCTGATGCTGCTGATCCCGTTCAGCCTGCCGCGTGTCTTCGGCCGGATGATCGGCCAGAACCGGCAGGGCTACGCCATCGCCGCGGTCATGGCGATCCTCGCGCTCGGCTCGATCGCGCTGACCGTCGGGTTCGAGACGCACGGCGGCGGCACCGTCCCACAGGCGGCCGGAGCGGCCATGGAGGGCAAGGAGACCCGTTTCGGTATTCCGAACTCGGCGACCTTCGCCGCCGCGACGACCCTCACGTCGACGGGTGCGGTGAACTCGTTCCACGACTCGTACACCGCGCTCGGCGGCATGATGCCGATGGTCAACATGATGCTCGGCGAGGTCGCGCCGGGCGGTGCCGGCTCCGGCCTGTACGGCATGCTGATCCTGGCGATCATCACGGTCTTCGTGGCCGGGCTGATGGTCGGGCGAACCCCCGAATACCTGGGCAAGAAGATCCGGGCCCGCGAGATCAAGCTCGCCTCCCTCTACTTCCTGGTCACCCCGATCATCGTCCTGACCGGTACGGCGGCGGCGTTCGCCACCGGCACCGACGCCGCCGCCCTCAACGTGGGCCCGCACGGCCTCTCCGAGGTGCTGTACGCCTTCACCAGTGCCGCCAACAACAACGGCTCCGCGTTCGCCGGCATCACGGTCAACACCCTGTGGTGGGACATCGCGCTGGGCCTGGCCATGCTGCTCGGCCGCTTCCTGCCGCTGATCCTGGTACTCGCGATCGCCGGGTCACTGGCGAAGCAGCAACCAGTCCCGGCCTCCGGCGGCACCCTGCCCACCCACCGGCCGCTGTTCGTCGGCATGGTCGCCGGCGTGACCGTCGTGCTGGTCGCGCTGACGTTCCTCCCGGCACTGGCGCTCGGCCCCCTCGCCGAGGCCCTGTCATGACCCGGCGCGTTGAAGAACCCCGCGCACCGAAGAACCCGGCGCACCGATGAACGTGAGAAAGGCATCCCGATGACCGTGACCCTGAACGATCCGGTCGAGGCAGGGCCGGATTCCGAACCACCGGCCACGCCGGTCAGGGCGGGCCTGCTCGACCCCGGGCAGCTGTGGCGCTCCCTGCCGGACGCGCTGCGCAAACTCGACCCGCGCGTCATGTGGCGCAACCCGGTGATGTTCATCGTCGAGGCCGGCGCGGTCTTCACCACTGCCCTGTCGATCGCCGGCCCTAGCCTGTTCGCCTGGGCGATCACCGTCTGGCTGTGGCTGACCGTGGTGTTCGCGAACCTGGCCGAGGCGGTCGCCGAGGGCCGGGGCAAGGCGCAGGCCGCGGCACTGCGGTCGGCCCGGCAGGACACCGTCGCTCACCTGAGGGACGGCCGGGAGGTTCCCGCGACCGGCCTGAAGCCGGGTGACGTGGTGGTGGTCGAGGCCGGGCAGACCATTCCCGGCGACGGCGATGTCGTCGAGGGGATCGCCAGCGTCGACGAGTCGGCCATCACCGGCGAGTCGGCGCCGGTGATCCGCGAGTCCGGGGGCGACCGTTCCGCGGTCACCGGCGGTACGAAGGTGCTGTCCGACCGGATTGCCGTGCGGATCACCCAGAAGCCTGGGGAGAGCTTCGTCGACCGGATGATCGCCCTGGTCGAAGGTGCGAACCGGCAGAAGACGCCGAACGAGATCGCCCTCAACATCCTGCTGTCCGCGCTGACGATCGTCTTCCTGCTCGCGGTGGTCACCCTGCAGCCGCTGGCGATCTTCTCGAAGGCGTATCAAGCGGCGGCTCCGGACACCGCGGCGATCGACGGCAACGGTGTCACCGGCATCGTCCTCGTGTCGCTGCTGGTCTGCCTGATCCCGACGACGATCGGGGCGCTGCTGTCGTCGATCGGCATCGCCGGCATGGACCGCCTCGTGCAGCGCAACGTCCTGGCCATGAGCGGGCGCGCGGTCGAGGCGGCCGGTGATGTGAACACCCTGCTGCTGGACAAGACCGGCACGATCACTATCGGGAACCGGCAGGCTGCGTCCTTCGTACCCATCGATGGGGTTGATCTTCAAGCTCTCGCCGGCGCCGCGCGACTGAGCAGCCTCGCTGACGAGACGCCCGAAGGGCGCTCGATCGTGGTCCTGGCGGAAAACGATCACGGGCTGCGGGAGCGTGAGCCCGGACTGCTGAGCGACGCGACGTTCGTGCCGTTCACCGCGCAGACCCGGATGAGTGGAGTCGACCTCGGCGGCCGGCGGATCCGTAAGGGCGCCGCGACCGCGGTGATCACGTGGGTGCGCGGCAACGGCGGGCACCCGGCCGAGCAGGTCGGCACGATCGTCGGCGCGATCAGCGGCTCCGGCGGAACCCCGCTCGTGGTGGCCGAGAATGATCAGATTCTCGGGGTGATCCACCTCAAGGACGTGGTCAAATCCGGCATGCGCGAACGGTTCGCCGAGATGCGCCGGATGGGCATCCGCACCGTGATGATCACCGGCGACAACCCGCGGACCGCCGCCGCCATCGCCGCGGAAGCCGGCGTCGACGACTTCCTCGCCGAGGCCACCCCCGAGGACAAACTCGCCTACATCCGCCAGGAGCAGCAGGGCGGGCGACTGGTCGCGATGACCGGCGACGGTACGAACGACGCGCCCGCCCTCGCGCAGGCCGACGTGGGTGTCGCCATGAACACCGGAACCTCGGCCGCGAAAGAGGCCGGCAACATGGTCGACCTCGACTCCGACCCGACCAAACTGATCGAGATCGTCGAGATCGGCAAGCAGCTTCTGATCACCCGGGGCGCCCTCACCACGTTCTCCATCGCCAACGACATCGCCAAATACTTCGCGATCGTCCCGGCCATGTTCGCCGCCGTCCATCCGGGCCTGGACACCCTCAACATCATGCGGTTGCACTCGCCGGGCTCGGCGATCCTGTCGGCGGTCGTATTCAACGCGATGGTCATCGTCCTGCTGATCCCGCTCGCCCTGCGCGGCGTCCGATACCGGCCGTCGTCGGCGAGCCGGCTGCTCAGCCGCAACCTGCTGATCTACGGCCTCGGCGGCGTCGTCACACCGTTCATCGGCATCAAGCTCATCGACCTGCTCATCCAGCTCATCCCCGGGATCTGATCAGAATGCGACTTCCTGCCTGGCTCGCCCAGCACCTCGCGGCGCTGCGCGCGCTGCTCGTCCTCACCGCACTTCTCGGGCTCGCCTACCCGCTGCTCCTGGTCGGGATCGGCAAGCTTCCCGGACTGTCCCACCAGGCCGCCGGATCCATGGTCCCCGCCGGCAGCACCCTGATCGGCCAGTCCTTCACCGACGCCGGCGGTAACCCGGTCATGAGGTACTTCCAGAGCCGCCCCTCCGCCGCCGGCGCCGGATACGACCCCACCTCGACGGCCGCCGGCAACCTTGGCCCGGAGAGCGTCGTCGACACCCTCTCCGACGACCCCGAAGTGGCGTCGCAGAGCCTGCTCACCCAGGTCTGCACCCGCAGCCTCGCCGTGGGCAGGCTCGAAGGCGTCGACGGCAGGCGCCCCTACTGCACCACCGGCGGTGCCGGCGCGGTCCTCGCCGTCTTCCACCGCGACGGCTTCACCGGCCCGATCACCCGGGTGGTCGCCGTCAACCAGACCGCCACCCCGTTCCTGCCGAGCTACCGGGGTGTCGCCGTCGAGCCGGCGAAGAACGGCGAGGACTACCGGGCGCTCGGCGGTGTGATCACCCCGATCCGCGGTGATGCCCCGGCGGATCCGATCGTCCCCGCCGATGCGGTCACCGCCAGCGGCAGCGGCCTCGACCCCCACATCAGCCCCGCCTACGCCTTGCTGCAGGTACCCCGGGTGGCCCGCGAGCGCGGCCTCGCGGAGGACCGGGTCCGGGATCTGATCGCCGAGCACACCGACGGCCGTGTCCTCGGTTTCCTCGGCGAACCTGGCGTCAACGTCCTCACCCTCAACCTGGCCCTGGATGATTGACCGGGACGTGGCCGGCCCGCCTCCTGGAGGACATTCATGCCACGCGGTGAACTGCGGATCTACCTCGGCGCGGCGCCGGGCGTCGGTAAGACGTACACCATGCTCGAAGAGGCGCACCGTCGCGCCGAACGCGGCACCGACGTCGTGATCGCCCTGGTCGAGACCCACGGCCGGCGGCACACCACGGCCATGCTGGGCGATCTGGAGATCGTGCCGCGCCGCGAGACGACCTACCGCGGGGCCGTCTTCACCGAGATGGACCTCGACGCCGTCCTGGCCCGCCGGCCCGAGATCGCCGTCGTCGACGAACTCGCACACACCAACGTCCCGGGCGCCCGCAACGCCAAACGCTGGCAGGACGTCCAGGACCTGCTCGACGCCGGCATCAGCGTGCTCACCACCGTCAACGTCCAGCACCTCGAGTCGCTCAACGACGTCGTCGCCCGGATCACCGGCGCCGAGCAGCGGGAGACCGTGCCCGACGCCGTCGCCCGCGCCGCCGAACAGGTCGAACTCGTCGACATGACCCCGGAGGCGCTGCGCCGCCGGATGGCACACGGCAACGTCTACCAGCCCGAGAAGATCGACGCCGCGCTCGGCAACTACTTCCGCACCGGCAACCTCACCGCGCTGCGCGAACTCGCCCTGCTGTGGCTCGCCGACAAGGTCGAGGACCAGCTCGACAGGTACCGTGCCGACCACGCCATCGACTCCACCTGGGAGACCCGGGAACGCGTCGTCGTCGCGCTGACCGGCGGCCCCGAGGGCGACACCCTCATCCGCCGGGCCTCCCGCATCGCGGCCCGCACCAGAGGCGCGGACCTGCTCGCCGTGCACGTGGCCCGCAGCGACGGCCTCGCCGGGGCGGACCCGGCCGCGCTGGCGCGGCAACGCGTCCTGGTGGAGAGTCTCGGCGGCAGCTACCACCAGGTCATCGGCGCCGACATCCCGCAGGCCCTGCTCGACTTCGCCCGCGGCGCCAACGCCACCCAGATCGTCCTCGGCGCCTCCAGCCGCGGACGGTTCGCGCAGCACTTCGCCGCCGGCGTCGGTGTCACCACGATCGCCCGCTCCGGGTCGATCGACGTGCACCTGGTCACCCACGAACGCGCCGGTCAGGGACGCCGCAGCGGGCCGGTCCCGGCGGCCCTGTCCCGGCGCCGCCGCGTCGCCGGGTTCCTCACCACCCTGCTCGGGCTGCCCGCGCTGGTCGCCCTGCTCAAGATCGGTCCGGAGCTGTCGCTCACCAACGACATCCTGCTGTTCCTGGCCGCTGTCGTCGGCGTCGCGTTGATCGGCGGCCTCTGGCCGGCCCTGCTCGCGGCAGTCGGCGGCTCGCTGCTCCTCAACTGGTTCTTCACCGTGCCGGTCGGCCGGTTCACCATCGCCGAAGGTCAGAGCCTGCTCGCCCTGGCCATCTTCGTGACCGTCGCCGTCGCCGTCAGCTGGGTCGTCGACACCGCCGCCCGCAAAACCCGGCAAGCCGCACAGGCGGCGGCCGACGCGCAGACCCTGGCCACCGTCGCCGGCAGCGTCCTGCGTGGCGAGCGCCCACTGATCGCCCTGCTCGACCGGCTCCGCGAGACCTTCGCGCTCGACTCGGTGACCCTGATCGACAACGGCACTGTGGTCGCCGTCGCCGGCCGGCCCGCCTGCACGAAACCGTCCGACGCCGACGTCGAGGTCAAAGCCGGCGACGAACTGACGGTTCTGCTGCGGGGCCGCATCCTGGAAGCCTCCGACCGCCGCATCGTGGAAGCCTTCGCCGCCCAGGCCGCCGTCGCGCTCAAACAGGAACGCCTCGCCACCGAGGCCGCCACTGCCAAACCGCTCGCCGAGGCCAACAAGCTGCGCACCGCCCTGCTCGCCGCGGTCAGCCATGACCTGCGCACCCCGCTCGCCGCGGCCACGGCCGCCGTCGCCGGTCTGCGCAGCCACGACATCCAGCTCGACGACGAGGACCGCGAGGAACTGCTGGCCACCACCGACGAATCCCTCGGCCGGCTCGACCGGCTGGTGGCCAACCTGCTCGACATGAGCCGCCTGCAAGCCGGAGCCCTCGGCGTCGCCGCCATCGACGTCGGCGCCGAAGAGGTCGTCCCCCGCGCCCTCGACGACATCGGCCCCGACGGCCGGCAGATCACCGTGCGGGTGCCCGACGACCTGCCACCGCTGCGCGCCGACCCCGGCCTGCTCGAACGCGTCCTGGTCAACCTGATCACCAATGCGCTGCGGCACAGCCCACCCGGCCGCCCGCCGGTGATCACCGGCAGCAGTTACGGCGACACCATCGAACTCCGCGTCATCGACCACGGTCCCGGCATACCCCACAACCGGTGGGACGACGTCTTCCTGCCCTTCCAGCGCCTCGGCGACCGCGACAATCACACTGGTGTCGGGCTCGGTCTGGCGCTGTCCCGCGGTCTGACCGAGGCCATGGGCGGCACCCTCACCCCCGACGAGACCCCCGGAGGCGGACTCACCATGATCGTCGCCCTGCCCGCCGGCGGCGTGGCATGAGCCGAGTCATCGCCCTGCCCACCGGGCGGCGCGGCATGAGCCGAGTCATCGCCCTGCCCACCGGGCGGCGCGGCATGAGCCGGGTCGTCGTGCTGCCCACCGGCGGCGCGGCATGACCCGGGTCCTCGTCGTCGACGACGAGCCGCAGATCGTGCGGGCGCTGCGGATCAACCTCAAAGCCCGCGGCTACACCGTCGACGCCGCACCGGATGCCACCTCCGCGCTGCACGCCGCCGCACGCCACCAGCCCGACCTCGTCATCCTCGACCTCGGCCTGCCCGACATGGACGGCACCGAGGTCGTCCGCGGGCTGCGCGGCTGGACCACCGTCCCGATCATCGTGCTGTCCGGCCGGGCCGGCAGCCTCGACAAGGTCGCCGCCCTGGACGCCGGCGCCGACGACTACGTCACCAAACCGTTCAGCATCGACGAACTGCTCGCCCGCATCCGAGCCGTCACCCGCCGGGTGCAACCCGCCGGCGACTCGGAACCGCAGGTGCGGATCGGCGAGTTCACCGTCGACCTCGCGGCCCGCTCGGTCACCGGCGACGGCACCGAGGTGCGGCTCACCCCGACCGAATGGCAACTGCTCGACCACCTGCTGCGCCACCCCGGCAAACTCATCACCCAGCAGTCACTGCTTCGTGACGTCTGGGGCCCGGAGTACCACAACCAGACCAACTACCTGCGCCAATACATGGCCCGGCTGCGCCGCAAACTCGAAACCGACCCGGCCCGCCCACGGCACCTGCTCACCGAACCCGGAATGGGCTACCGATACCGGCCGTGATCCCGGCGCGGCGGGACGGACCTGAACCGCGCAGACGCGGTCCAGGTCCGTCGGTCAGCTCAGCGTCGGCCGGCTAGTCCGCCTGGCCCCAGTCCAGGACGCCGGACACGACACTGGCGGCGAACCCGCCGCCGGTGGAGGCGGAGCAGGACACCCGGGTATCGGTGACGCTGCCGCCGACCCGGCGGCAGTAGTCGGTCCGGCCGTCACCGTTGACGTCCGCCCAGCCGCGGCCGACATGGAATCCCCAGTCGATGGTCGTTGCCGACCTGACCTCGGCGCCGAAGCCGGTGCCGGTCGACAGCAGGCAGGACAGGAACGAGTCGGTGTGGTTGGCCGTGCCGAGGACCCGGCAGAAGTCCGCCCTGCCGTCACCGCTCACATCGGTCCAGGTGCGGCTGCCCGGCTGACCCCACTGCGCCAGAGGGGAGATCACCGTCGCGCCGAACCCGGTGCCGGTGGACAGGGTGCACGCGATCCTCGGCTCGGCCGTCGAACCGACCCGGCGGCAGTAATCGGACTTCATGTCACTGTTGACATCCGTCCACACCCGGTCGGCGCCGAATCCCCAGTCGAGCGCCGAGGACACGAAAGTCGCCCCGAAGGCACCCCCGTTGGAAACAGTGCAGGAGACGTAGGCCGCGGTGTGGTTGGCGGTGCCGACGACCCGGCAGTAGTCGGCCTTGCCGTCGCCGTTGAAGTCGGTGAACGCCCGCCCGGCGGCAGCGCCCCAGTCCAGGGCGAACGAGTTGATGTCGTTGCCGAAGCCGGTGCCGGTCGAGGGCGTACAGCTGACGAGCGAATCGGTGTGGTTGGTACTTCCCCGCACCCGGCAGTAATCCGCCCGGCTGTCACCGTTGACGTCGGCCCAGGCCCGGCCGGCGGACTGCCCGGGGTCGAGCCTCGCCGAGACGATGTCGGCGCCGAATCCGGTGCCGGTCGACGGTGTGCAGACCGCGTACGCGTCGGTGCGGTTGTCGGCGCCGCCGATCCGGCAGTAGTCCGCCTTCTTGTCACCGTTCATGTCTGTCCACTCCCGGCCGACGAGGTATCCCCAGTCAGTGACGCCCGAGGTGACTGTGGTGCCGTAGCCGGAACCGGTCGACAGTGTGCAGGAGACCTTGCTGTTCTGCTGGTTGACCGTGCCGGCCCGGCGGCAGTAGTCGGCCTTGCCGTCGCCGTTCACGTCGGTCCAGGCCAGTCCCGCCGGGCCGTAATCGCGCATCCCCGCCAGCTGCTTGTCCAGCACCTTCGGCAGACCGGAGCACCCCGGCCACTCGGGACAGGTCGCCGCCCGCTCGACATCGCCCTGCAATGCCCGGTAGACCACACCGTTCTCGTTGACCAGGAGGGTGCCGTCCACCGCAGTGATTGGCATCGCGGTGTAGGCCCGGCTGGGGATACGCCTGACGAGCGCTCCCCATTCGGGGCCGAACACGCTTGTGGCGTCCGCGCCGCTGCCGAACGGGATGCGGGCGCCGCCGACGACCTGGGCGACCGCGGTCCGGGTGCTGCCCGAGCTTCCTTCCACCAGTGTCCTGGTGGCGGGGACGGTGGGCAGCGCGTGGTAGGCCCGCGGTGGCACCGCCCGCACGTGCAGCGCCCATTCCGCGCCGTAGCCGACGTCGATGACCTCTTGCGGGTTCGCGAACGGGATCACGGCGCCGCCGACGATCTTGGCGACCGGCGTGCTTCCGTTGATGCCCTGAATGAGCGTCCCGTCGGCCGGCACGTCGGCGCGGAACTCGTTGAACACCCGGATCGGAATGATCTGGACCTTGCTCGCCCAGTCCGTACCGTATCCAGCGTCGATGACCTCCTGCGGGCTGCCGAAGTTGATGCGCGCCCCGCCGGCCATGGTGGCCACCGGGGTGGACGTGCCCCCGCCTGCGCCCTGGATGAGCGTGTTGTCGGTGGGGATCCTGGCCCGGGCGTTGAAGAATCGTGCGGGGACGGCTCGCACCTTGCCGGCCCAGTTGGCGCCGTGCCCGGAGTCGATGACCTCCTGCGGGCTCGCGAACGGGATGATCGCCCTGCCGGCGATCGCGGCGACCGCTGTGGAGACACCGCCGGCCACACCCTGGATCAGGGTGCCCTCGGCCGGGTCGAAGCCCAGCGAGTGGTAGCTGTTGCCGCTGATCGCTGTCACCTTCTGCGGCCAGTTGATGCCGTGGCCGGTCTCGATGACCTCCTGCGGGTTGGCGAAGGTGACGAGCGCCCCGCCGAGGGTTGCGGCGACTGGCAGGTCCGTGCCGTTCGAGACAGCCTGCACGAGGTTGCCGTCGGCGGGCAGCCGGTTCATGTGGTCGCGGGCGTCGATCGACCAGTCGGACACCTTGACCGGCGTGCCGCAGGTGACCGGTGCGGCGCACGAGTCCTGCCAGAGCGGGGAGCCACCGACGAACAGGTACACCCGGCCGCGCTGGTCGACGGCCGACGAGCCGTTGCGCGGGGTGGCCGGGCCGGCATTGACCACTGCCTGGGTGGTCGGGCGCGACTGGGGCTCACAGATCCCGTTGTCGCAGGTCGCCTGCCAGACGGGTGCGCCACCCACCATCTTGTAGATCCGTTTGGTGTCGGTCGTCGCCAGCACCGTGCCGTCGGCCACGCTGCGGACGTCGGTCACCGGCTGCGGCCCCGGCGGCGTCGGCGGTGTGATTCCGCCGGTTCCCGGCCCTCCGCCCGGACGCGTGAGGAGGTTCCCACATTCACCGGCCAATGTGCTCCCATCGTGCAACGGACACACGCCGGTGGTCGCGGGAACCCGGGCTACCGTCGCTGACAAGGCACAGGGACCACTGCCATCACCTTTCTCCCAGGAAGTGATCACCTTCCGGAATTGCCACATGGTGTACGGAGTCATTGTCAAGAATTCGCCGGGAACGGTGTTCACCGCAATGCCCGTTACTCCCCCTACCTGCGTGCTCACCTGCGTCTGATAGCCGGCTCCGATGCTCAGCTCGATGATCTTTCCGAGGCTGAGCGAACCTTCAACCGTGATGGAGGCGGTCTTCGTCTCCGTCCAGGTCGTCGAGTACGACGCTGTAACACTCGAAGTGTTGCTGCCGTACCGCTTCGTTACCGCGCTGGGCGCCGGCTCCAGCTCGTTCTCGGCCCATGACAGAACTGTGTGTTTCTGCTGGGCGTTGAAGCAGGGGTCCCGGTACCAGTCGTCAGCGATCGCCGGCGATGGGCCGAGCATCACCCCCAAACTCACCATCGCCAGCACGGCGAGCGCCCGTCGTTGGAAAAGCCTTGGCATATATCGCTCCTTGAGGACAGCCGGGACGTCAGTTGCCGGCAGGGGTCCAGAGCGGGTCGCGCCCGAGGTGGCGCAGCAGCGTGGCGGCCGGGTCGTCGCCGGGCTGGGCGGGCAGGGCGGGAGCGTAGGCGAAGCCGCGCAGCGGTTCGGCTGTCGCGTGGGCGGCCGGCAGGAGTTGCTCGGCCAGGGCGGCGGTGAGCGGGCTGGGCTGGCCGGTCGCCACCGCGACGTCCCAGGCGTGGACGGCGGCGTCGAGAGCGCATGCGGCAGCCGCGAGGGCGGGCGCCATCTCCGGTACGGGGGGCAGCGGTGTGCGTACCGTTGAGGCTGCTGGATCGACGGCGGACCAGGCGCCGACAGCTGCCTCGATCGCCTTGGCGATCGTCTCCTGGACGCCGACGTCGAGCCGGTGCGGCGGGTCGAACGGGTTGTAGGACGGCGGCGAGCCGGCTCCGGCGGTGGACGCCCAGGCGTGCTGGTCGCCGGCGGCGTGGAACAGCACCTGCGCCACTGTCCATGGCGAGCACGGGGTCGGGTCGTCGAGGCGGTCGGTGGCCACGGCCGCGGTGGTGACGTGACGCAGGGCGTCGAGAGCGGTGTCGAGTACGGCGAAGGTCATGGAAGGTCCCTTTCAGCGAAGAACCGGCGGATGTCGTCGGCGAGCAGATCGGGTGCGTCGTGTGTGGCCCAGTGCCCGCCGCGGTCGTAGGTGTTCCAGGCGACGATGTTGTGGTGGTCTCGTTCGGCGAATCTGCGCACGGCGTGGAAGTCGGCGGCGAAGGCGGCGAGGCCGAGCGGTACGGAGGTGGGCTCGATGGCCCGGGCGGCGCGGTGGTTCTCGTAGTAGAAGCGGGCGGCCGAGGCGGCGGTGTTGGTGAACCAGTACAGCGCCACGTTGGTCAGGATGTCGTCGGGGCTGAGCGCGGTGCCGAACAGCTGGCCGGTCCAGGCCAGCTGCCCGGCCGGCGAGTCCGCCAGCGCGTGCGCCAGGGTCTGCGGCTGGGCCTGCTGCGACCGGTCGTGGATGGCGTGCTCGGCGAACGCCTGACCGAACTGGAGAGCACCGAACTCCTCCTCGGTGAGCCCGTCGAACTCGCCCGCGTCGCCGCGCGGGAAGGAGAAGATCTGCGTGACGTGCACCCCGATGACGTGCTCGCGGTCCCGCTCACCCAGCAGCGGCGAGACGATCGCTCCGGCGTCGTTGCCGTGCGCGCCGTAGTGGCCGTAGCCCAGCCGGCGCATCAGCTCGGCCCAGGCGGCGGCGGTCCGCCACGCGCTCCAGCCGTGCTCGGTGGTGGGCCCGGAGAAGGTGAAGCCGGGCAGGGACGGGATGACCACGTGGAAGGCGGGGGCGCCCGGGCGGCCGTGTGCGGCCGGATCGGTCAGCGGCCCCACCAGCCCGAGGTACTCCACGAAGCTGTTGGGCCACCCGTGCGTCAGGATGAGCGGGACGGCGTCCGGCTGGGCGGAGCGCACGTGCACGAAGTGGATGCGCTGCCCGTCGATCTCGGTCGTGAACTGGGGAAACGTGTTCAGCTCGGCCTCGCGTGCCCGCCAGTCGAACGAGGTGCGCCAGCGCTCGACCAGATCCCGGACGTAGGAGCCCGGAACTCCGTACTCCCATCCGGGTGGTGCGGGTGCGCCGGAGCCGCCGGCGATGACCTCCTTCTCGGGCAGTTCGTCGGCCCAGCGGGTGCGGGCCAGCCGGCCGGCCAGGTCGTCGACGGCCGCTTGGGGTATGGCGATGCGGAACGGGGTGATGGTGTGATCAGGCACGGCGCCGACCGTATGCGCGCCCGCTTTCACCGCGCTGACGTCTCACTCACGCCGTCTCGTTCACATCGCGTTCGCAGCCCCGCTCCTAGCCTCGCGGCATGAGGAATCGGCTATGGCGAATGCTGATGATCGGCGCGATGCTGACCGGGACGGCGGCCTGTACCGCCGGATCGGTGAAACCGCAGTGTGACGAGAAGTGGGAGGCGGCGTTCGGCGCGTGGGCGCGGGCCGGGTTCAGCGGCGCGGTCGCCGTGGCGACCGGTGGCCGGTTCGAGTGCCTCGCGGGCTACGGTACGGCCGACGACGCCACCGGCGCCCGGAACACCGCCGACACGGTGTACAGCATCGGCTCGGTCAGCAAGGCCTTCACCGCCACCGCGATCCTCCAGCTCGCCGATAGCGGCAAGCTGTCCCTCGACGACCCGGTCGGCAAACTGGTGCCGGCGATCACCGGGCCGGTGGCCAGGGCGACGGTACGCCAGGTGCTGCTGCACACCAGCGGGATCGGCGGCTCGATCGGCGCCGATGACCAGCCGCTCGGCCGGGCCGCCGCGATCGCCGCGATCAACCGGATGGAACCGGTGTTCCCGCCCGGCACCGGCAACGCCTACTCCAACGCCGGGTACACGCTGCTGGCCGTCATCATCGACACCGTGTCCGGCATGTCGTACCGCGACTACACCCTCACGCGCGTCCTCACGCTCCCCGGGGGTGCCGTCACCGGCGGCTTCTGGCACGGCCGCCCGCCGCCCGCCGGACCCGTCGCCGCCGGGTACCTCGACGACGGCAAGCCCGGCCGGTCGAACGACTTCGCCGGGCCGTACTGGGCGACCGAGGGCAACGGCTCGCTGGCGATGACCACCAGGGACCTGGCCACCTGGGCCCACGCGCTGTTCCGCGGCGGGCTGGTCACGCCGGAGTCGGCCGCGCTCGCCGCCGATCCGGGACATCCGGTGGGCGAGGGCCGGTCACACACGCTGGGCGGCTGGGTGGCCTTCGACGCCCCGGTCTACGGCAAGCCGATCGTGGCCATCGCCGGCGGTGGCGGCGACGTCGGCCACAATACGGCGGTCGTGTGGATTCCCGCGCGGGAGCAGGTGATCGTTCTGTCGTCCAACCGATCGGTGCTCACCGCCGAGGAGCTGCTGGCCGCGACCGTACCGTCGCTGGTGGCCGGCGACCCGCTGCCGACACCGGCCACGCCGGCCGGCGGTGGCGACCCGGCCGCGATCGCCGGGAGGTACCGGCTGGACACCGGAGGGTCGTTCGAGGTTGCCCTTGCCGGTGACCGGCCGAGGATCGCGGCCGCCGGTGCCGACGCGGTGGGTGCGCTTTTCCCGCCGTCCGGCCGCTTCTCCGCCGACGACCTGCGGGCGCACGAGAAGCGTGTCCTGGGCATGCTCGCCGGCCAGACCGAACAGGGCCGCGAGGAACGCGAGGCCGCGGAGGCCGAGCACGGGCCGATCACCGCGGTGGCCGCCGGCGGCACCGTCGTCGCCGACGGCGAGATGCGCACGTACGTCACCCTGACCACGCGCGACGGTCCGCGCCTCGGCTGGTACGCGGTCGACGAGCACAGCAACATCGAGGGGGCGGAACTGCCGGCCGAGCCGCCGGGCCTGACGCTGGTACCGGTGGCGGAGAACCGGTACCGCCCGGCCGGACCCGGTCCGGATGTGACTCTCGACTTCGCCGGCGACGGGGTGACCGTCTCCGGGCCGGGCGGAACGGCGACCGCCCGGCGGCCCGCGTGAAAGGGGAGTGCCATGCGTGTCCTGCTCGTCGAGGATGACCCGGACCTGGCCGAGGTGGTCGCGCTGGGGCTGCGTAACGAGGCGTACGCGGTGGATGTGGCCGGGACCTACGCGGCGGCCGAGGAGCTGCTCGGCATCACGGCGTACGACGTGGTCTGCCTCGACCTGGGACTGCCGGACGGTGACGGGCTCGCTCTCCTGCGGTGCGCCCCGGACGACCCGTCGCCGCGCCGGCCGCGGCGTCACCTCGTGCTGACCGCCCGCGACGCGGTGGCCGATCGTGTCGCCGGGCTCGACGCGGGCGCCGACGACTACCTGGTCAAGCCGTTCCACTTCGCCGAGCTGCTGGCGCGGCTGCGGGCGCTGAGCCGTCGCGAGGACAGCGCCGGGTCGACCTTGCGGGTGGGTGAGCTGACGCTCGATCCGGTTACCCACCGGGCCTGGCGGGGTGCGACGCTGCTCGACCTCACCGCGCGGGAGTACTCGCTGCTGCGGTACTTCATGCACCATCCGGGCGAGGTCCTGTCGGCCGAGACGCTGCTCGAACATGTCTGGGACGCCAACGCCAACCCCTTCACCTCATCGGTACGGGTGATCCTCAGCCGGCTCCGGCGCAAGCTCGGCGACCCGGCGCTGATCGTCACGGTCACCAGCACCGGCTACCGCCTGCGGCTGCCGTGAGCGCGCCGATCTGGCGGTCGCTGCGCACCCGGTTCGCGGTGCTGGGGTTCCTGGCCATCTACGTGCCCGCGCTCCTGCTTTTCGTCGTGGTCGTGGTGAGCGAGGTCGAGACGGAGCCGGCCGGCCGCGGCGAACTGGTCACGAGCACCTACGGGTCCCGGTCCGGCTGGGTGACCTGGACAGTGCTCGCCCTCGCGCCGGTGGCCGCCGCGCTCGCCTGGGGCCTGGCCGGACGGGCGGTGCGCGACATCGACCGGGTCCGTGCGGTCGCCGAGAACGTCGAGGCCGTCGACCTGACCCGGCGCGTCGGGCTCGACCGTGGCCCGAGTGAGGTGGTCCGGCTCGCGTCGAGCATCGACGCCATGCTCGATCGCCTGGAGCAGGCGGCGGAGACCCAGCGCCGGCTGATCGAGGAGGCCAGCCACGAGCTGCGTACGCCGTTGTCGGTGCTGATGGCCGGCGCCGAGGTGCTGCTCGCGCATCCGAACCCGTCGATCGAGCTGTACCGGAACGGGCTGCGCAGGACCGCGGCGGCGGCCGCCCGCTTCCAGGCGACCATCGACGAGCTGCTGGTGGACGCCCGTGGCCGGGCGCGCCTGATCGCGCGGCGCCCGGCCGACCTGATGGCCGTGGTCCGTGCGGTCGCCGACGATGTCGGCGTGCTCGCCGCGACGAGAACGATCGACCTGGCCGTGACCGGCCCGCAGGCGGCGGAGTGCGCCTTCGACGAACCCACCGTGCGGCGGGCGGTGACGAATCTGGTCGACAACGCCGTCCGGTACGCCCCGGCCGGCACCACTGTCGAGATCAGCGTGGAGGCGGCGGCGGACGAGGTCGCCGTGGTGGTGACCGACCACGGCGCCGGCATCCCGCCCGCCGAGCAGGAGGGCGCCTTCCAGCGCTTCTGGCGCAGCCGGACGGATGTCGCGGGCACCGGCCTCGGCCTGCCGATCGCCAGCCAGGTGGCGCTGGCGCACGGCGGCGACCTCACGCTCGCGTCGCCCGGTCCGGCGGGCGACGGCTGTGCGTTCCGGCTCACGCTGCGCCGGTGACCGCCTACTTCGACGTTCTTCGATGAAATGGGACCGGCCCGGCAGACATGTAGGTGGCATCACCCCTCGTGAAGGAGCCGCCTTGGCACCCGCATCCCGCACCGCCGACTTCGAACGCCTCTACCGGGACTGCTATCAGGACCTGCTGCGGTACGCCCTGCGCCGCACCAGCCAGCCGGAGACGGCCGCCGACGTGGTGGCGGACACCTTCCTGGTCGCGTGGCGGCGGTTCGACGACCTCCCGCCCGGCAACGGCCGCGCCTGGCTGTTCGGGGTGGCCCGCAACGTGCTCGCCACCCAGCACCGGTCGGCACGCCGCAGTGCCGACCTCGCCGCCCGGCTGCGCCACGAACTCGGCGGCGCCGTCGTCACCGCCCCCGAGCCGCCCGCGGAGATCTCCGCGGCCTTCGCCACCCTCAACGACGCCGATCAGGAGCTGCTGCGCCTGGTCGCGTGGGAGGGGCTGTCCGCGGAGGAACTCGCCGTGGCGCTCGACTGCTCCGCGAACGCCGCCCGCATCCGCCTGCACCGCGCCCGCAACCGGTTCGCCGCGGCGCTGCGGTCTCCGTCGATCACGAAATAGAGGACCAGCCATGACCGATCCCGACCGCATGATCCAGCTCCTGTCACCCGAGCTCGACATCCCGCACACCGCGGCCGACCCGGCCGGCCCCGCCGCCGACGACCTGCTGCGCCGCGTCATGTCCACGCCACCGGCGGCGCACCGCCGCCGGTGGGGTCTTCGCCTGGCTGTCGGCGGCTCCCTCGTCACCGGCCTGGCCGCCGCCGTGGTGGCCGCCACCCTGTGGCTGCCGGAGTCGAGTCCGGTCGGTCCCGCCCCGGCGCGGGCCGCCGCACTCCAGATCACCTCCGGCGCCGGCCACCTCGAGATCCGTATCCAGGACCCGGCCGCCGACCCGCGGCGTTACCGGGAGGAACTCGCGGCGCGCGGCCTGGACATCGAGCTGTCGCTGGCCGCCGCCGAACCCGGCAACGTCGGCCGGGTCGTCTTCCAGGAGGACGACATCCGCGGGATCGAACTGCTGGAAGACCCCGGGAACTGTGCCGCCGACGGCGACTGCGGTGTCGGCGTCCGGGTCCCGCTCTCCTTCAGCGGGCACGCCAGGATCGTCTTCGGCCGCACCCCGCTGCCGGGCGAAACCGTCGAAGGCGACGCGCCCGTCCTGACTCCCACGGAGGAGGCGTCACTGGACGCGCTGGTCGGCAAGCGGGTGTCCGAGGTACGCCGGCAACTGAGCGCGAACGGGCAGACCGCCACCTACCGGGTCGGCCCGAAGTCCCTGGAGGCTCCCGCGTCCGAGGTGCCGGGCGCGTGGATCGTGTTCGACGTGGCACCGCTCGCCGGCGACGTCGTGGTGATCTGGGCGTCGCCGGACGGCAGGGAGCCGGACTACGACGACGAGGTCCCGGTCGATCCCACACCGACCCGCTGAGGCGAGGAGCCGGTGGCGGCCGCGATCCGTTTCCGTGTTCTGGGAAACCTGGAAGCTCAGCGCAACGGCGCGCCCGTCGTCATCTCCGCGGCGAAGCTCCGGATCATCCTGGCGTCGCTGTTGCTGCGGGCCGGCCGTGTCGTGCCGGTGAGCGCCCTGGTCGACCGGCTGTGGGACCACGAGCCACCGGCTGACGCGCGGGCGGCCCTCCAGACGTACGTCGCGCGGCTGCGCCGGCTGCTCGGTGCCGGCGCAGCCATCCACACACGCAGCGGCGGGTACGTCATCGAGCTGCCGGCCCGCTCCTGCGACCTGCAGGAGTTCGACGAGCTTCTGGAGAGCGCGCGAAACGGCCCGGGTCGCGGCGACCGGGCGGCCGCGCTCGAGGCGTTGCGGGCGGCGACCGCGTTGTGGCGCGGTCCGATGCTGTTCGACGTGGATTCGGCGGCACTGCATCGCGAGGAGGTGCCGCAGGTGCAGGAGCGGTACCTCGGCGCGGCCGTGCGCCGGTTCGCCCTGGAACTGGCGCTCGGGCATCACCAGGCGGTGGTCGAGGAGCTGCGGGCGCTCGCCGCGGCGTACCCGTTCCAGGAGGGGCTGCGGGCACACCTGATGCGCGCGCTCTACCGGTCGGGACGGCAGGCGGAGGCGCTGACTGTCTACCGGGATGTCGCGGGGCTGCTGCGAGCGGAGCTGGGCCTTGATCCGGGGCCCGAGCTGCGTGCCGTGCACCAGGCGATCCTGCTGGGTGAAGCGGTGGACGACGGCGCCCGCGACGGTGCGCCACCGAGGTCGGCGGCGCTGTGCCAGTTGCCGCCGGCGATCGGCGACTTCGTCGGGCGGGCGGACCAGGTGGCCGGGATCGCCGGTTCGCTGACCTGCGGGGGTGAGCCGGCCACCGTACCCATCGTGGTGGTGAGTGGGGTGGCCGGCGTGGGAAAGTCAGCGCTCGCCGTGCAGGTCGCCCACCGGGTGCGGGACCGCTTCCCGGACGGCCAGCTCTACGTCGACCTGGCCGGTGGCGGCCCGGCCCCTCGGGACGTCTCCGAGGTTCTCGGCGAACTGCTGTACGCGCTGGGGCTGCTCCCGGACGCTCAGCCGCACTCCGAGCAGGCGCGAGCGGCGGCGTTCCGCGCGCGGGTGGCGGACCGCCGGATCCTGATCGTGCTCGACGACGCCGCCGGCGCCGGGCAGGTGGCACCGCTGCTGCCCGGTACGGCCGGTGCCGCCGTCCTCATCACCAGCAGACGGTCGCTGGACGAGGTTCCCGCCGCCGATCGCCACCGCCTGCAGCCGTTCTCGGTCGCGGAGGGGGTGTCGCTGCTCGGCCAGATCCTGGATCCGGGCCGTGTCGCCGCCGAGCGCCCGGCCGCGGAGGAGCTGGTGAATCTGTGCGGCCGCCTGCCTCTTGCTGTGCGCATCATCGGCGCACGGCTCCAGCCCCGGCCGACCCTGCGACTGCGCGTGCTGGTGGAACGGCTGCGGGACGAGTCCCGGCGCCTCGACGAGCTGGCCGTTGGCGACCTGGCGGTCCGCTCGGAGCTGGCGGCCGGCTACCGGGGGCTGGCCGCCCCCGTGCAGCTGGCGCTGCGCCGGATGGGTCTGCTGTCCGGCGACTCCTTCGCCGCCCGGGCGCTCGGCGCCGTCATCGACGGCGGCGACGGCGAGCGCGCCGTCGAGCAGCTGATGGCAGCCGGGTTGCTGGAGCCGGCCGGTCTCGACCCTGCCGGTCAGCTGCGGTACCGGCCGCACGCCCTGGTCGCGCTTTTCGCCCGGGAGCTGGCCGGGGCGGGCTACATGGTGACGGCCGATGCGGAGGAGAGCGGGAACCTCACCCCGGTGAGGTCCTCGGAGACGGCCCACAGTCGCTGCTGGACGGCCACCTCGTACGACTGCGGGCTGGAGGTGACCAGCCGGGGGTGGCCGATGACCTCGTTGCGGCCGCCGGGACCGTAGTACTGGCCGCCGAGCGTGGCGGGGTCGGTGGCGGCGCGCAGGGTCGGCAGCGCGCCCATCGCCGGTTTCTGGGTGATCAGCGGCGCGAGCCAGGTGAGCGGAAGCCGGAGGGCCGCGGGGGTGTTGCGGGCGAGTTCGGTGCTGGACACGCCGGGGTGCGCGGCGACCGCCACGGTGGTGCCGTGTGCGGCGAGCCGGCGCTGCAGCTCGTAGGTGAACATCAGGTTGGCCAGCTTGGACTGACCGTAGGCGCCAATGCGGCTGTACGACCGCTCCCACTGCAGGTCGTCGAAGTGGATCGCGGCCCGGATGCGGTGGCCGGTGCTGCTGACCGTCACCACGCGGGAGCCGGGCACCGGCAGCATCAGGTCCAGCAGCAGCCCGGTGAGCGCGAAGTGGCCCAGGTGGTTGGTGCCGAACTGCATCTCGAAGCCGTCCCGGGTGCTCTGCTTCGGGGTGTACATCACGCCGGCATTGTTGATCAGCAGGTCGATCCGGCCGAGCCGGGACCGCAGCGACGCCGCCGCGGTCAGGACCGAGTCGAGCGAGGTCAGGTCCAGCGCCTGCACGGTCACGTCACCGGTCATGCGGGCCGCGGCCTGCTCACCCTTCTCGGTGTTGCGCACGGCGAGCACCACGGACGCCCCGCGCTCGGCGAGCGCCTTGGCGGTCTCGTACCCGAGTCCGGTGTTGGCCCCGGTCACCACGGCAACCCGCCCGTGCTGGCCCGGGATGTTCGCCGTCGTCCACTTCTCGCTCATGTCAGGCTCCCCACTAACGTACCGAAGGTATCTTGTGCCGACGACGTTAAAGTACTTTCGGTACGTTGTCAACGTACCTCCGGTACCTAAGCTAGGGTGGTGATCGTGACATTCCAGCGGGCGCGAACCGAAGAGCAGCGGGAGATCCGCAGGCGGGCGATCCTCGACATGGCGTCGGCGATGCTCGACGAGATGCCCGTCGCCGCGGTCACCCTGAACGAGCTCAGCCGCCGGGTCGGCCTGGCGAAACCGAACGTGCTGCGCTACTTCGAGTCCCGCGAGGCGGTGCTGCTGGAGCTGCTGGACCACTTCCTGCGGGAGTGGCTGGCGGAACTGGAAGGCGAGCTGGCCGCCGGCGTCGACCAGAATCTGCCCATGGCCGGGCGGGCGGAAGCGGTGGCCGAGATCCTCAGCCGCTCGCTGTCCGGCCGGGTGGTGCTCTGCGACCTCTTCGGCGCGCAGGGCAGCGTCCTGGAACACAACGTCTCCGTCGAGGTGGTCGCACGTTACAAGCGCGCCTCCCTGGAACGCCTGAGCACCATGACCGCCCTGATCCAGAAGTACCTGCCGGAGCTGGGAGAGAACGCGACGCTGTTCAGCCTGCAGACCATGGTCATGGCGGGTGCGCTGTCGGCGTACAGCACACCTCCGCCCAGCCTGCAGGCGGCCTACCAGGCCGAGCCCGATCTGGCCCGCTTCCACCTGGAGCTGAATTACTCCCTGAAGCTGGCCCTGACCGCCACCCTGCTGGGCGTGCTACCCCGCCCCTGACGGGCCCGGTAGCCGCGAGTGGGCGGATTCGCCGGTGCGGGCGGGCTCCGGGGTGGGGCAGTCGCAGCAGATGGGGACGGTGGTCTGGGCGCTGATCGGCCGCGGCGTGACCAACGATGACCTCTCGCTCACCGCGCTTCTCTCCAGTCACCATCCGTGGCCCGCGAGCCGGGACACGACGACACCCGTGATGTCGGCCAGGGGGATGAATCCCCAGCTGCGGGAGTCGGCACTGCCCGGATGGTCGCCGAGCAGCACGGTCATGCCGGCCGGCACCACCACGTCGTCGTCGCCGACGGCGTCCCGGACCGCATCGGGAACAGCATCGCCGGGCAGCGCCACCAGGCGTTTGACAAGCCAGGTCGTCATGTACGGCGCCACCGGTCCCTCCCGGCGCCCGCCCTCCTGATGGTGGGCGATGACGACCTGCCCGCGTTCGACACGCCGGGTCCGCCGCACCAGGAGCCGGTCGCCGTGGTGGTAGGCCGGGTTCATGCTGTCGCCGACGACCTCGATCACCAGCAGCCGGCGGCGTACGGCGAGCACCGCACCGGCGGCGAGGCCGGCGGCGCCGATCATGGCGTACGCGTTCACGCCAGCCGGCCGTCGCGCATGTGCAGGGCGGTGTCGCAGCGTTCGGCGATGCCGGGGTCGTGGGTGGCGATGACGACGGTGGCGTCGTGCTCGTCGCGCAGGGTCAGCAGCAGGTCCACGATGGCGGCGCCGTTGCGGGAGTCGAGGTTGCCGGTCGGTTCGTCGGCCAGCAGCAGCCGCGGCCGGTTGATCAGGGCGCGGGCGATCGCGACGCGCTGCTGCTGGCCGCCGGACAACTGCGAGGGGAGGGCGCCGGCGCGGTCCTCCAGCCCGACCACCTTCAGCAGGTCCAGCGCCCGTTGCCGTTTGTCGAAGCCGGTCCGGAACGGCAGGACCGGCGCGATCACATTGTCCAGCGCGGTCAGCGCCGGCAGCAGGTGGAACCGCTGGAACACGAACCCGACCGTGCGCCGGTAGTCGGCGAGCCCGTTGCGCGACAGTTTCCCCAGTTCCTGGCCGAGGGCCAGGATGGATCCGGAGTCGAGTCGTTCGATGGCGCCGATCAGGTGCAGCAGCGTCGACTTGCCGGATCCGCTCGGCCCGGTCAGCGACACCGCCGTCCCCGCCGCGATGTCGAGGCTGACCCCGTCGACAGCGGCGAGCCGGCCGCCGTCGGGCAGTGGAAAGGTCTTGCACGCCTCGGCAACGCGCACGATCGGATCAGTCACCATCAGTCCTGTCATTCCTGGGCGAGCAACTGGGCGGTGGGCAGTTGGCGCAGCATCGCGATCGGTACCAGCACGGCGAGTACAGCGATGGCGATCCCGGCGGTCAGGGCGGCGGCCGCGCACCACAGCAGCGGCGCGGTGATCCGCCCGGCGAACAGTGACACGCCGGCCAGGCCGGTTCCCGCGCCGAGTGTCCCGCCGAGGATCCCCATCCCCAGCGCCTCGGCCGTGACGAGGCGGTTGAGGATCCGGTCGGTCCATCCCACGGCCGTGAACAGCGCCAGCTGCGGCGCCCGTTCGGCGATGTTGAGGTAGAGCACGTCGGCCACCGAGGCGATGCCGAGCACGATCGTGACCGTTACTGCCATGTAGTCGACGGTGCGCGCCTGCAGGGTGATCGCCTCGCCGAGGAGGGTGCCGGTGGCCGCGCCCCGGAACGCGAAGGTGATCGCCAGCAGCATCGTCAGCGCGGCGACGCCGATCAGCAGGCTCGCCGCGCCCAGCAGCGTCCGGCCGGGTGTGCGCACCAGATTGGCCAGCGCCAGGCCGGTCACCCCACGCGGGGCTCGCATCCGGGCGGCACGTGCCGACACCGCCGGGCGGACCGCTGCGGCGGGATCCGGGCGGGCCGCGCGCCACGCCGGCCACCCACCGGCGATCAGGGCGAGCAGGACGGCGGCTGGGATCGTCAGCACCAGGTGCGCCGTGCTCAGGGTCAGATCAAAGAGCCAAGCAAGGGGTACGGCTGAAAGCGTCCCGATCACGCCGGCGGCAAGTCCGATGGTGGCCATCTCCCCGGCCAGCAGAGCGACAAGATGTCGTCGCCTCCACCCCAGACACGCGAGCACACCGAGTTCGGTGCGGCGCGACCGTACCGCGGCCCGGTTGGCGTTCAGCACGGCCAGTGCGCACACCGCCAGCACCAGCCCGGACAGCACCACGCTCTTGCGGTCGGCGGCCTGTACCAGGACCGCGGCGACGCCCTTCTTGACCCACGGTTCGCCGAGGACGAGCTCGGGCCGGCCGAACCTGCCCGCCGGGTACCGCATCGGCACCGCCGTGGGTGAGGAACCGAGCGTGACGTCGACCTGCAGTCCGGTGCGCTCGGCGATCTGCTCGGCGATCACCCGCACCCGTTCCCGGGAGGTGCCGTCGATGCCGACCGTGCCGTCCAGCCGTACGCGCACCATGCTGATCGGCGCGTCCCGGTTGAGGTCCAGTTCGGGGTACGGGGGATCGGTGCGGTAACCGGCCGGGCCGAAGATCTGCCGCGCGGCCTCCATCGTGGTCAGCATCAGCGGTGGCTGGGAGAGCAGGCCCATCACGTTGGCGTTCGGCTCGAGCTTGCCGCCGCGCAGCGCCGCGCGGGACGCCTCGTCGGCACCGGCCGCACCCGGCTGGTAGTAGGTGTCCATCGGCACCGCCGACAGGGTGCTGCCCAGCCGCACCTTCGCCGGGTCGAACGTGCCGATCGCGTCGAGGGCGACGTCCGGCAGGTTGACGCCGTCTCCCAGGTCGTGTTCCCGGGTGTCGTTGCCGTGGGCGCCGATGTTGTCGCGGACCGAGGTGTCGGCGAACTCCCGCGGCACGGCGATCGCGGTGCCGCCCTCGTCGCCGGCGCCCCAGATCTTGCGGTCGTAGGTGACCGGCTCGGCTCTGCGGCCCTCGCCGTCGGGAACCGAGTGCACCGGTCCGACGGTCCAGAACTGGTCGAGCCACAGCGTGTTCGCCCAGCCGTCGGAGCCGTCGAAGCCGCGGCCGGCGGTCGCCGGGTTGCGCATCCGGCTGACCAGATCACGGTAGGGCACGTCGATCCGTACCGTGCGCCGGTCGATCGACTGCCCGGTCCTGCTGTTCAGCTCGGTACGCAGCGGCCGGTCGTCGTTGCCGGGCCGCAGCCCGCGCAGGGCGTCCACGGCCGCCGGGTCCATCCGCTGGATGTCGAGTTCGAGCGTGGCGTCGGTCTGCGCCCGGTCGGCCAGCAGGACCGGCAGCTTCGCGTACGGATAGGCCATCTGGTCCAGGCGGGCGGACACCGGTTGTTCCCCGGCCCGGAAGTAGCGCCCGGCACTGACCGCCGTGTCGAGCCCGGCGAGGGCCGCCTCGGACTCCGGGTCGACGGCCGCGAACAGGAACGGGATGGACCACACCAGGGTGACCTCGGGTTTGGTGGGCCGGCCCGAACCGTCTGTCGACCCGGGGCCTCCGGTGCAGGTCACGGACGTGCGCCCGCGCAGGTCGGTGGGATCGATCTGCTCGCCGTCGCGGATGACCGGCACCCCCGGGCAGACCCTGGTACGGCCGCCGTCACCGTCGATCTCCACCGGGATCAGCTCGCGGCCGGCGCTGCCGTCGACATCCGTGCGCGGGCTGTCGATCCGGTTGCGGGTGGCGTACAGATATCGGGCGCCGTCCGGGATGCTGCTGAGTCCGCTGTCGGTCCGCCAGGTCGGTGACACCCGCAGCATCTGGCGCTCCGCCGCGGGATCGACCAGGCCGGAGAGGTCGACGGTGATCGGCACGGTGCGCATCAGGTAGCCGATCATCGACACCGGTGCGGCCACCGCCACGCCGGCCTGGTCCTGGATCTGCCGCCACTGGCCGGTGGTGATGCCACCGCGCATGCCGGCCAGCTGACCCGACTGCACCAGGTTGCGCTGTTGCTCCAGCGGCAGCACCGAGCCCCTGGGGCGTACCAGAAGGTCGTAGGCGGGCCGGAAGTTGGCCGTCACCGTGCCCACCGCGTCCAGGCGGGTGGTCACCGCAGCACCGGTCAGCAGGGTGAAGGCGGTGACCGCGGTCGCGATCATCGCCAGCAGGGCCAGTGACCGGCGCCCGCGTACCCGCCACTGTGCGGTGACCATTCGCAGCATCGTCGTTCGGTTTCCTCGTTCTCGGCCGGGCAGACGTCATGGCCGGGCAGACGTCATGGCCGGGCAGACGTCATGGCCGGCCCGTCAGGGCCGGCCATGGGTGATCGGGATCAGCAGCAACCCGAGCGGTAGCTGAGGGGGTGCTGGGTGCAGTTCTGCGTCTCCATGGCGTAGCAGCGCCACTGGCCGCTGACGTACCGGGAGTAGTAGTAGTAACAGAACGGGCCGCCGCACCCCTTGTAGGCGTACTGGCAGTTCGAGCAGGCGGACGCCTTGGCCTTCGGCAGGATGGCGGTCAGCATCCGGTCGCCCATGCGGGCGATCGTCTTCGTCATGACGGTCCTCTCTTCGAACTCATCGGACTCGATATCCGCAGCGTGCCGGGGACGGCTTACGAACCGCTAACGACGTGCTACCGGTCGCCCGCCGAGGATCTCGTCGAGCAGCCGGGCGATCCGCGGGCCGGGCGTGACGCCGAGGCCGCGGATCAGGGTCCGGGACAGGCGGTGGTGCACGGCCACGGCCGCGGCGACATCACCGCGGTTGCGGTGCGCCACCATCAGGTGTTCCCAGGCGCGTTCCCGGTACGGCGCCCGGCGCACCATGGCCTCCATGGCGTCGATGACGGAGTGATGCTCGCCGAGCAGCAGTTCCGCCTCGGCCAGGTCCTCCATGGCGCGCCAGCGACGCTCGTCGAGCGCGTCGGCCATCCGGGTCATCCACGACGAACGGATGTCGGAGCAGGCGGACGGTCCCCGCCACACGCCGAGCGCGGCGGTCAGCAGCGCGGCCCGATGGGCGGCCTGTCCGGGCAGCCGGGTCTCGTGGGCCTGCCGGACGAGGTCGCCGAATCGGGCGAGGTCGGTGTCGGCCCGGTGCCGGCACAGCACGTACCCCGGAGGTTTGGTCTGAATGGTGTGCCCGGCCTCCGGGCCGCCGAGCCGGATCATGCTCTGCCGCAGCGCGCAGACGTGACCCTGCAGTTTGGTGGTCGCCGTCATCGGCGGGCGGTCGTCCCAGATCGCCTCGAGCAACTCCGGGACACTGAGCGTGGTGCCGGCGCTGAGGCCGAGCGCGGCGAGCAGGGCCCGCCGCCCGGGCCCGCCGACCGCCATCGGGCTGCCCGCCACGGTGACCTCGAGCGGTCCGAGCAGGGACACCCTGACCTGGGGCGGCACGGCGGTCATGACGTCGTCCCGGTGACCAGTGCGTCGTCGTACCCGGAGGCCTGTAACCGGAACAGCTGGGCATACCGGCCGTCCGCCGCCATCAGCTCGGTGTGCGTGCCCCGCTCCAGGACGGTGCCGTTCTGCAGGATCACTATCAGGTCGGCGTCGCGGACCGTGTTGAGGCGGTGCGAGATGAGCAGGCTGGTGCGGTCCTGCCGCAGTGACGACAGCCGGCGGTGGATCTCGTGTTCGGCCTCCACGTCGAGGCCTGACGACGGCTCGTCCAGGATCAGCAGGTCGGTACTGTCCCGCAGGCACGCGCGGGCCAGTGCCAGGCGCTGCCACTGCCCGCCGGAGAGCACGACGCCGGGGGAGCCGGACGTCTCGTCGTGGAAGGAGCGGGTCAGCAGCGTGCCGTAGCCGCGGGGGAGGTCACGCAGGGCGGTGTCCATACCGGCGTCCGCGGCCGCACGCGCGATCCGGCCGGAGTCGTCCACGGCGCTGACGTCACCCACGGCGATGTTGTCGTGTGCCGAGAGCTCGTAGGCCATGAAGTCCTGGAACGTCGCCGCGAGCCGGGCCCGAAGTGACACCGGGTCGTAGCCGGTGATGTCGGCACCGTCCCAGCGGATCACGCCCCGGGTCGGCGGGTAGAACCCGCAGATCAGCTTGACCAGTGTCGACTTGCCCGCGCCGTTGTCGCCGACCAGCGCCAGGGACGTGCCGTGCGGGATGCGCAGCGTCACGCCTTTGAGGACCCAGTCGTGCTCCGGTGCGTAGCGGAACCAGACGTCGTCGAGTTCCAGGCCTTCGCGCAGCGGCGGCGCCGCCGGCAGCGGCTTCGCCCGCCCGGGCCGGATCACCGCGGTCACCTCCACGTAGTGGGCGAACATCAGCAGCGTCTCGCCGGCCGAGGCGATCTGCTGGACCAGGCCGGAGACCGACATCTGTACGGCTGCCAGCGCCGCGATCACCACGATGAGGTCGGCGACTGTCCCGTGGCCGTCGAAGACCTGGCGTACGAACACGGCCAGCGCGATCAGCGAGACCACACCGGTCAGCACTGCGAGCGAACCATCGACCCACAGGGCCAGCCGGTCCTGCCGGCGTTCCCCTTTCTGGGCCGCGCGGAGTTCGCGCATCATCCGGGTCCGGAAGAAGTCACCGAGGCCGAACAGCCGGATCTCCTTGGCGGCGCGCATGTCGAGCAGCAGCGCCGCGTAGAACGCCTGGCGGCGCAGCATCGGTGCGGTCGTCATCATCATCTCGCCGCGCAGGCGGGCCAGCCGGATCTGCGCCACCAGGGTGGGCACGGCGGCCAGGAACACCAGCGCGGCGACCGGGCCCGACCACAGCAGCAGCGTGACGGCGAACGTGCTGATGGTGATCAGTTCCTGGCCGACGCCGATCAGCATGGTGCTGAGCTGGGCCGGCGCGTACCGGCTCGCCTCGCCGGCGAGCCGGAGCCGGTCGTGGAACGTGCTGTCCTCGAGTTCGGCGAGCCCCGGGCGCAGGGACACCGCGGTGAACAGTTCGACCTGGGTCCGCGCGATCACCCGCCGGTCGATCTCCCGTTGCAGGTACTGCGAGAGGTGCGACACCACCGGCGACAGGATCCCCAGCACGCCGAAGCCGATCACGCCGGTGACGATCTCCGTGCTGTCGCGGTCGCTGAGGCCACCGATGATGGCCCTGGTGAACCAGGCGGCCGCGACCGGCGCCAGGCCGCCCTCGATCATCACGAACACGCTGCTCACGGCCGCCCACGGTGCCGCTCCCACGTAGATCCCGAACGCTCGCCGGATCAGCGTCGCGGAACGGCGGAGGCCGGGGAGGCGGCTCGGCGGGCTCGTCTTCCGCCCCGAACTCATCTTCCGCCCAGAACCTCGTCGAGGTCGTGCCCGTTGGCCACCAGCACGCCGTCCTCACCGAACACCAGCACCGTCGGTGTGGAGGTGACCCGGAACGCCCCCGCCACCTCGCCGAAGTTGTTCTCGACGATGAGCGGCCCGGCCTTGCGCAGCAACGGCGAGAGTTGCTCGTCCTCTCCCTCGGCGACACCCAGGACACTGACCACCGTGAAGCCACGGCCGGCGATGTCGTCGGCCATCTCGGCCAGGCGTTCGGCCTGCGCCGGGCAGTGCCGGCAGCCGGCGGAGAAGAACGTGACCAGGGACCGTTTGCCGGCCAGATCGGCGCCGGTGAGCTCGCCGTCCGGCGAGGCGAAGGCGGGAAGCCGTTCACCGGGGGTCATTCCGGTGTCCGGGGGAGTGTTCATCTCGACGATCTGTTTCTCGGTGTCCCGCAGCCGCCGGATCACCGCCCCGGTCAGGACCAGGTCGACGAGGACCAGGGCGGTCAGGATGGCGACCGCAACGGATAGAAAGGCCATGGTGAATCCTCTTTCGCCGATTGTTTGGTTTCGTCGCGTCGCCGTCAGGTGGAGGTCGTTCCCCGGAAGAGCCAGATGAGATCGTCGAGCCAGACCAGTGCCGCCGCCCCGGCGAGCGCAACCACCGAGGCGATCAGCGCCTGTTGCGCGCCGAGGGCGGTGAGCGGTGCCGAGGGGGAGACGAGGGCGCATCCGGCAGCTGCGGCGGCGACGGCGCACAGGCTTCCGGCGCGCATGACGTGGCGCCATGCGACGGGTGTGCTCGACGCTCCGAAGCAGTGGCATCCGGCGCGCGAACCGCGACGGACGCCGGCGGTGAGCGCGATGGTGAAGCACGCGAAGAGCACGGACGCCGCGGCCAGTCCTGGTGCGGCAGCGGCGGGCCATGCCAGGGCGGTGAGGACGGCGAACTCGGCCGCGATGCAGAGGGCTGCCCCCGGCCGGGCCCATCGTGCGGGCAGCCGCCCGAACTCGGCGACGGCGCCGGCGAAGCCGTCGTAGGCAACGCGGCTGCGCACCTTCGTCATCAGGGAAACGGCGACCACGCCAATGATCAAAAATGTGGTGGCGGCAATGAATACCCGCATAGGTCCCCCGTGACCGCGGAGTGAATTTCGGCCGTGTCAACGGTACGTAAACTACGAGTCTGATTGACGCAAGTCAACATCTTCGACCGGTTCGCTTGTGAGCGCTCACACTTTGCGTTGATCGCGTGAAGTGTCCGGTACGTCGGATAAATGAGCAGCAAAGTATGCGGAATGGGCGTGCGTGGCAAGGAGCCGGTGTGTTCGTTCACGCGGATCTTGTGTGGACTATTCGGCTCGCGGTTTACCGGCGCTCCGATACGTCGTAACGGAAACATTTGTGATCGCCGAATGAGGACCGGCAGCCTGAATTCTTTGTTGACATGCGCTGATGCGGTTGCGCCGGGCCGACGCGGGCGGCGCGCACGGGGAGCGCCGGGGTGCCCGTGTCCATCGATGTCCTTGACGTGACGGTGCATCGACGTGCATGTTAACGATCACACCGCTACCCACCCCCACCCCCGTCCCCACCCCAAGGAAGTGATCGCATGCGCCGTCAACTCGCGGTCGCGCTGGCCTTCGTGGTCATGCTGCTGACCGGGTTCGCCGCACCGGCATCCGCCCAGTACATCTCGGTGCGCAACCCCGTCGTCTCCCAGCGCGCCGACACCGCGATCTACAAACACACCGACGGCTATTACTACATGACCGCCTCGGTACCCGATTACAAGCGCGTCGAGCTGCGCCGCGCGACCACCCTTCAGGGCCTGGGCACCGCCGCGACGGCCAACGCCTTCGTCGCGCCGTCCAGCGGCGCCCTCAGCGGCTGGATCTGGGCGCCCGACATCCAGTACATCGACGGCGCCTGGTACATGTACTTCTCCGCCTCGCCCGGCACCGCCCGGTTCGACCAGCGGCTCTATTGGATCCGCAACACCTGCGCGAACCCGATGACCTGCTCGTGGAGCGCGCCGCAGCGGTTCAACACCGGCTGGGAGTCGTTCCAGCTCGACGCGGCGTCGTTCGTCAACCGGGGCGTCCGCTACTTCGTGTGGGCCCAGGACAGCCCGTCGACGAACTTCAACAGCCACATGTACATCGCCCGGATGAGCGGCCCGACCGCCATCACCGGCTCCGCCGTGGAGATCGCGCGGCCCACCGTCAACTGGGAGAAGGAGGGCGTCGCCGGCGTCGTGGAGGGCCCGTCACCGCTGGTGAAGAACGGCCGCGTCTACATCGCCTACTCGGCCTCCGCCACCGACTCCCGCTACAAGCTGGGCCTGCTGTCCTCCTGGGACAACGTCGACCTGCTCAACACCGCCTCCTGGTACAAGCACCCCAACCCGGTCTTCCAGACCGCCAACGGCGTCTACGGCCCCGGCCACGGCAGCTTCACCGTCGCCGAGGACAACACCACCGACATGCTCGTCTACCACGCCCGCGACTACGCCACCCCCACCCCGGACGCCCTGACCGACCCGAACCGGCACACCCGCATGCAGCAGCTGCTCTGGCGCGAGAACGGCGACCCGTTCTTCGGCCAGCCCATCCCCAGCACCGTCACCAACCCCGGCATCCGGGGCCAGCACAGCAACCGCTGCATCGACAACTACAACCGCGACACCACACCGGGCGCCCTGGTCCGCCTCTACGACTGCAACGGCGGCACCGCCCAGCAATGGGAGCTGAACTACAAGGCACCCACCCACTACGAGATCCGCAACCGCAACACCGGCACCTGCCTGAACAACCTCGGCGGCACCGCGCTGAACGCCGACGTCGGCCTCAACCCCTGCAACGGCTCCACCGCCCAGCAGTGGACCGTCCAGGACCGCGGCAACGGCTGGCTCTCCCTGCGCAACATCGCCGGCAACATGTGCCTGGACAACTACGAGTGGAACGCCGCCAACGGCGCCCGCCTGTCCCTCTACACCTGCAACGGCACGGCCGCCCAGCTGTGGCGGCAGGGCTGACCTGTAGCAACCACTGATCGGGGCGACGGCATTGCCGTCGCCCCGACGCGTTTCCGCCCCGCCCCGCCGCCGCCCCGCCGCACCCTGCCGCATTCGCCGCACCGCCGGGCCGGGTGACGTTGGTCCGCGCCGGACGGGCCGAAGGTCCCGCCGGCTGGGCCCGTCCAGCACTGGGACCGTGATCCGTGCCCCGCTTACGGTCGTGATCAAGAGATCTCAGCCGCTTGCCGCTTCGGGATCGCCGGTTCGACGCGAGGAAGTGATCCCCGATGGAAAAGATCAGGTGGTGCGCGGTGCCCCTGGGGGTGGCCGGTGTCCTGGCCGCCGCGCCGCAACCGGCGTACGCGCACGAGAAGTGGTTCGTACCGGGCCCCGAGGCGTACCCCACCGACTGGGCCTTCGCGTTGCGCCCGATCACTCTCGCCCTCATCCTCGCGGTCGTGGCCGCCACCGTCGTCTGGCGCGTGGTCGCCGTACGGTTCCTGCCCACGCCCGAACTGCCGTTCCTGGCCCGAGTGGGCGACCTCGTACCGTACGTACCGCGGTTGCTCGCCATCCACCTGGGCATCTCGCTTCTGGCGGCATCCGTGTCCGGTCATTTCCTCACCCATGACCTCGACGTCTCCCACCTCGGGGTCGGTCCGGTCGTACTCCTGATCGAGGGCGCCCTCGGCGTCTGGTTCATCACCGGCATCCGCCTGCAGGCGGCCGCCATCCTGCTGACCCTGGTCGGCCCCCTGGCCATGCTGGTCACCGGCCCGACCGGCCTGCTCTCCGCGATGGACCTGCTCGGTGTCGCCGTGTTCCTGGCCTTCGTGCCCCCGTCCGACGGCACCTTCGGCCGGGTCCAGCCGACCGGGACGGCGCTGCGTCGCGGCCTGCTGGCCCTGCGCCTGGGCACGGGCGGGGCGCTGATCACCCTGGCCTTCGCCGAGAAACTCGCCAACCCCGCGCTGGCCCGCGAGACGATCCGGCTGTTCCCCGAACTCGACGTGTTCCGGCTGGCCGGCATCCACCTGCCGGCCGACACGTTCATCGGCGTCGCCGGCGCCACCGAGCTGCTGTTCGGGCTGCTGGTCATCTCCGGAGCCCTGCCCCAGGTCGCGGTCCTCGTCGCCGGTATCCCGTTCAACGCGACGCTGCTGCTCTTCGGCCAGACCGAACTGCTCGGCCACCTGCCCGTCTACGGCGTCTTCCTCACCCTGCTCGTGTACGGCTCCAACAAGCGCACCGCGGAACTCGTCCGGTGGCTGCCCACGCCGCGCAGAGGCTCCGAACGACAAGCAGTCCTGGTGAACGGCTCGCAAGTGGGGTGATCAGGTCAGCGGTGTCGTGGGTCATCACGCGACCGTCACGCGCCTGGCGTTCAATCCTGCGCGGATCCGCCCCATCCTGAACAACGACCGCCATCGATCGACGGCCTCCGTCAATCCGCGCCGCTCGCTTCGATCGTCCGTTTGAGCGCGGCGAGCTGTCCACCGTCGGTCCGGCGGATCGCGGTGCGCAGCAGGCCGGCGAGCGGGCGCCAGATGCCCGCGACGCGGCAGTCGGCGGTCAGGGTGACCTTCGTCCGGTCGCCGTCGGGCGCGCAGGTGTAGGTGTACGCGGCGGACACGCCGCCCTGGGCAGAGTGCACGACAACCGTGCGGCCGGGTTCGACGGTCTCGACCCGGCCCGTGCGGTCCCGGCCGCGGGTGTGGAAGATCAGTTCCTGGCCGTTGACGCGGATGCTCTGCACGCCGGGCATCCAGGCGGTGGCGGCGGGCCAGTCGGTCAGCCGTGCCCACACCTGGGCGGCCGGGCGGTCGATGGTGGCGGTAGCGATGAAGGCAGTGGTCACGCCAGTCAGCGTTGCCGGCCGGGTCGATCCGTGTCTTGGACGGATTTCACATCGGCGGCCATCTCCGGTACGAAACCCGGGGCGGCCTGCTCGGGGGTGTACGCGGCCCGCTGAGCAGTGACGTACGCGGAAGGCGTCACGCCGGTGTGCCGCCGGAAGTCCCGGATGAAATGGCTCTGGTCGAACCAGCCGTACGCGGCAGCGAGAGCGGGCCAGTCCACCGGCGAGTAGACGTCGACCTGCGCGAGCAGCGCCCGCAACCGCAGGATTCGCGACACCAGCCGCGGGCTGAGCCCGACGGTCGCGGTGAACTCCCGGTCGAGGTGCCCGTGCGAGACACCCAACTCGGCCGCGAGCCCGCCGATCGGCCGCACCGGGTCAGCTTCGAGCGCGTGCACGGCCGCCTCGCACCGCAGCAGGGACGGGTCGGCCACGCCGGGCATCAGCGCCTTCTCGACCAGGTCGAGCGTGCCGTCATCGAGCAGCGCGCGCCGCAGAGTCTCCGCCGCCGGCCAGACCTTCAGGAGATCGACGACCTTTCCGCGTACGGTGGCCGGTCGCAGGCCGAAAAGGGCCCCGCACCCGACCGCGGTGGTGACTATCCCGAAGCAGTGGGTCTCACCGAGGGGCTCATTGATCACCGGACGGTCGTGCGGGCCGAGCAGAAAACCCTCGTGGGCCACGAACGCCGGGCCGTCGCCGACCACCAGCCGGATCGGGTCGCCGAGCACGACGACGGCGACGGTGGAGCCGGTGGGGGCGATCCGCTCGCGGCGATAGCCGATCCGGCCGCGGGCGTACCAGATCGACTCCACGAAGCGGGCGAGCCCAGGCGGATGCCGGGTCTGATAGACGAACTCCACGCTCCATCTCAGCACGCCCGTCCAGCTGGATCACCGTGGCCGGCTCCCGGCTCCCGGCTCCCGGCTCCCGGCTCACGACCAGCCGGATCGGGCCGGCCCGCATGCGTTCCGCCAAGGACCCCGACCCTGAAGGGGTGGCAGGCGCACACGGTGAGGTTGTGTGAGAGCTGGTTGTTGCTCCGGCGTGGGTAGAAGCGCACGGTCGGGTTGTGTGCGAGCCGGCTGTCGCTGGGGACGGGGTATGGAAGCGCACGGTCGCGTTGCGTGCGTGCCTACCGTCGCTTGGCCGTCCCTGCCGCCGTCACCTGCTCACCCGCAAACCGACCCCGGGCCCGGGAGCTGATTACGCGACAGCGCATCGACAGGACTGCGACAGCGCATCGTCGCACCGTGAGTGGACCCGGCGGATCCCGCCGCCGGCCCGCTCACGGAGATGGCCATGTCCGATGACATTTTCCCGGCCCGAGCCGCCCGCATCGGCCTCTGGGCGCTGCCCGCCTACGGCGTTCTGCTCGGCCTCAGCACCGTCACCCACCAGCCGCCGGTCAGCGACTTCGACGCCTACGCCCGCTACACCACGACCGGCGTCTTCCTGATCAGCCACCTCGCCGCCAGCATCTTCGGTGCGGCCCTGGCCATCCTCGGCGCCATCGCGGCGACCGTCTTCCTCGTGCGCGGGCGCGCCGCTCGCACGGCCGTGGCGGGCCTGGTCCTCACCACTGTCACGAACGTGTTCCTGGCGGCCACGTTCGGCAGCGCCGCCTTCGTACAACCCGGCATCGGCCGCGCGCATCTCAACGGCGCCGGCGGTATGCCGGCCATCAACGCCGACACCGCGTACGGACCGGCGTTCTTCGCCACCGCCCTGACCGCGTCGTTCTTCCTCATCGTGTCCGCGATCGTGCTGGGCACGGCGATCGCCCGGACCAGCAGGCGGCTGCGAGCGCACGGGATCGCGTACGCCACGTTCGTCGCGGTCTTCACGCTGTCGGGCTTCGTCCTGCCGTCCGTTCAGGCACTCGCCGGTTTCGCGCTGGCGGCCGTGGCCACCGCTCTCGCCCTGCGCCTGCCCGGCACGACCCGACCGGACACGCCCATCACGACGCGGCGGCTGAGCCGGGCGCGCCGCACACCGCTCGACTCCCTGCCGTCATGACCTGAGGACAAAGCCATGATCGAGATCAAGAACCTGACCAAGACGTACGGTGACACGACCGCTGTCGACAATCTGAGCGTGACCGTACGACCGGGTGTGGTGACGGGGTTCCTCGGCCCGAACGGGGCCGGCAAGTCCACCACCATGCGGGTGATCCTCGGCCTGGATCACCCGGCCCGCGGCGAGGTGCTCGTCAACGGGCGCCGCTACGCCGACCACACCGCGCCCCTGCGTGAGGTGGGCGCACTGCTGGAGGCCAGGGCGTTCCACCCGGGTCGCAGCGCCTACCACCACCTGCTCGCCCTCGCCGCAACCGGCGGCTTCGGCAAGAAACGGGTCCGGGAGGTCCTCGGCATGGTCGGCCTCGACCAGTTGGCCGGCAAGCGGACCCGCGGCTTCTCGAGGGCATGGGCCAGCGGCTGGGCATCGCGGCCGCGCTGCTCGGCGACCCCGCCGTGGTGATGCTGGACGAGCCGGTCAACGGCCAACCGCACGAAGCGGTGCGCGTCCACCAGGTCCGGATCCATCTCGACGAGGTAGCCGGGCCGCCGCGTGACCACCACAGTCCCCGGTACGCCCGCCGCGTCCAGCGCCCGCCGCAGTTTCGACACCCGGATCTGCAGTGCGTTGGCGGGATGCGCCGGAGGCCGCTCGCCCCACGAGGCGTCGATGAGCGCGCCGGCCGGCACCACCCGGCCGGCGTTGAGCACGAGCAGTGCCAGCACCGTCAGCTCGCCGGCCGCGGGCAGCGCCCGCACCTCACCGTCGTGGAACAACTCGAAGGTGCCGAGGATGCGGAACTCCACGCCGCACCTCCTCGCCCGCCCGGAGGCGCTGTGTCCCGATTCTGTCCAGTTCGGTCGCAGCGCCGCAACGCTCTGATCGGCCAGGGTTGTAACCTGTGGTCGTCAAGAACTGCCCGGCGGGCCACCAAGGACCTGGCTGTCTTCGGTGACGCGGATGCGCTTTTGTGGTTCACCGGACCCACGCCGGGTCGCCGGTCAGTTCCACGTTGAGCCACAGGTCGTACGGGAGCACCGCCGAGAGTCGTTCCAGCAGGTCGTGGCGGACCCGGTCGGCGTCGGCGACCCGCCAGCGTTCGCCGGCGACCACGAAGTCCACCTCGACGTACAGCTTCGGGCCGACCTTGCCCAGGCGCAATACCGGCTCGGTGAGCCCGTACTTCTCGCAGACGCCGGTCAGCGCGCGGCGCACCGGCTCGTGGATGCGCTCGTCCGGGGCGCCTTCGAGGAGTTCGGTCAGCGTGTTCCGGATCATTCGTACCGGAGCGGGTGCCAGTGCGGCCGAGGCGAGGAGGACGAGCACCGGGTCGGCGAACCGGCCCCACTGCGCGTACCCGGTCCGGTTCATCAGCAGCACCAGGCCGAACGCGACGACCATGCCGATGCTGAGCCCGGCGCTGAGCAGCCACGTCTGGGCCTCGGCGGCGAGCAGCTCGGAGCGCCTGCCTCGCGGTCGCAGCCACGCCCATCCGGCGCCGGCCGCGAGCAGCGACAGGATTCCGTACCAGAGGGCTGAGGAGGGGACGACGTCACTGCCGCCGCCGGCGATGGTCAGGGCGGCGTCGACGGAACCATAGCCGCAGGTGGCCAGTAGGGCGACGCCCTGGAGGGCGATGACCAGCGGGCTGAGAGCCTCTCTACCGTACGGGTAATGCGCGGTCGGACCGCCGGCGATCAGCCGTGAGGCGTGCAGCGCCAGTCCGGTCAGGCCGATGCCGACCACCGCGTAGACGCCGTCGAACAGCACGATCTGGGACCCGGACAGCACACCCCAGACGACGCCGACAACAGCGAGCAGGGTGGTCGCGGCCATCGAGACGCGCAGCGCGCTTCGCTCGGCGGCCGGGCTGATCTGCGTACGCGATGAAGTTGGATCGTTGGACTTTCGCTTTTGCGCATCGTCCTCGGCGCCGGAGGGTGGAGGCGGCAAGCCGTTCCCCATCGGTCCTCCTTCGACGGCGCCGAGCCCTGAACGTTAGGCGCCCGGGGCCTGTCGCCGCGTCATCCCGCGGGGATGACAGTCAGGACTTAAATATTGTCAGAGATCGATGTATGGTGGGAGCGCTCCCACTGGTGTCCTCCACTCTGCCCGAGGTGAAGACCATGTCGCGACGGCGTTGTCGGCCGGCCACCATGCTGGCCGGTCTGCTCGTTCTGATCCTGTCCGCGCTCCTGTCGACCTCGGTGCCGGCGGCCGGCACCCCCGCGGCCGGCACATCCCGCAGCCGTGCGGTGCCACTCGCCGACCTGACAGTGGTCTCCGAACAGGTGGCCTTCGGCCTGCGGCGACCGATCGCGATCACCGGCCTGCCGGACGGGCGGATGCTGATCGCGGAGAAGGACGGCACCGTCCGCGCCTACCACCCCGACACCGGCCTGGCGGCCGAGCCGGTACTCGACCTGACCGCGCGGATCGACACCTCGGACAACGAGCGCGGCCTGCTAGGCATCACGCCCGCGCCGAACTTCGCGCGCACCGGGATGCTCTACGTGGCCTACACGAGCCTGCCGGCCGGCGAGCTCACCCTGGCGCGGCTGCCCATCGGCGCACCCGAGCGACTGCAGGTGCTGCTCACCCAGGAGCACGCCGAGTGGGGTAACCACAACGGCGGGCAGGTGGCGTTCGGCCGCGACGGCTACCTCTACTGGTCCACCGGCGACGGCGGCCACGCGAACGATCCGTACAAGTCCGGCCAGGACCTCGGCACCCTGCTCGGCAAGATCGTCCGGATCGACGTCAACCGCGCCTGCGGGGCGAAACCCTACTGCGTGCCCTCCGGCAACCCGTTCGTCCGCAAGCCGGGCGCGCGGCCGGAGATCTGGCTCTACGGACTGCGCAACCCGTGGCGGTTCTCCATCGACATCGACAACTCGCTGTGGATCGGTGACGTCGGCCAGGGCCTGGTCGAGGAGATCAACCACATCCGCCCCTGGCAGGGCGGGGCGAACCTCGGCTGGTCCTGCCGCGAGGGCACTCCGGTCTTCGACCCGGAGCAATGCAAACCGGGCGTTCGGTACGTCGACCCGGTCTTCGAGTACGAACACTTCCTCACCGAGAGCTGCTCGGTGATCGGTGGCGTGGTGTACCGAGGATCCCGGACACCCGAGGCGTGGGGGACCTACATCGCGAGCGACTACTGCGCGCCCCGCGTGTACGCCGTGCGGCCCCAGGGCGACGGCAGCTACGAGACCGCCGTCATCGGCAACTTCCCCACCCAGCCGACAGCGATCGGCACCGACGTGCACGGTGAGCTGTATGTGCTCAGCGACCTACCGGGCTATCTGAGCCGGGTGCGGTTCGAGCGGGTCCAGCCGGTTCCCAGCGGCAGCGCGGCGAACCGCTGAACCCTAGGGCGTGGTTCACAAGGGATGGCCGGGCTGCGGAGAGGCCCAGCCGCCGCCTGGCCGCACACCCAGACGACACCTGGACCTCGCCTCCTCCGACCCCCCTTGTGAACCACGCCCTAGCCGTGGTCGGCGGCGAAGGCGGCGATCCAGGCCAGCGGCGCGTTCCAGTTGATCGCCAGCTCGTTCGTCGACCAGGACTGGATGTCGTCGACGTAGCAGAACTGGCCTGCCCGCCCGGTCAGCCGGGCCTGCGCCACCTCGTCCTGCAGGCCCGAGTTCGGCCCGCCGGCCAGGGTTCCGTCCGGCGGGTGCGGCAGGCTGGGGTCGAGCTGGTGGGCGTACCACCGGCTGTGCTGGTTCTTGGCGTAGTCGGTGCCGTAGCCGGTCACGTAGGACAGGTTCAGCGCGTTGCGGCCGAGGATGTAGTCCAGGCCCTCCAGGACGCCGTCCCGATAGCGGGTCTCGCCGGTCAGGTCGTACGCCACGGCCAGCACCACCAGGTTGTTCAGCACCATGCTGTTGGAGCCCCAGTCCCACTGGTTGCCCGGCGGGGCGTACGCCAAGGCGTACGGGTGGGCCTGCTGGATGGCGAGGTACCTGTCCGCGCCGGCGACCACCGAGGCGCGCACGCCGGCGAGACCGGGCAACTCGCCGGGGGCCAGGGCCAGGTCCAGGCGGGCGGCGGCTGCGGTGGCCGCCCAGTCGAACGCGTACGGTCCGAAGACGTCCGCGGTGTGCAAAGGTGACGCCAGCACCGCGTCGGCGTACATCTGCTCGCCGGTGGTCAGCAGCAGCTCGGCCGCCGCCCAGTAGAACTCGTCGCGCACGTCGTCGTCGTTGTACGGGCCGCCGCCCACGGCGTCCTCGACCGGCGCGTACCGGATCGGGCTGGCCCCGGCCGCCGCATAGGCGGTCCGCGCGGCAGCCAGCAGGCGGTCGGCGTAGTCCGCGTCGTACCTGCGGTAGATCCGCGCGCCCTGGGCCGCCACGGCGGCCAGGTTCAGCGTGGCCGCGGTGGACACCGGCCGCAGGTGGCGCGGTTGTCGGTTGAGGTGCGGCAGGGTCGGCAGGCCGGTCCACCCCTGGTCGTGCATCTTGTGGTGCACCAGGCCGCTCGGCGCCTGCATGCGGAGCAGGAAGTCCAGCTCCCAGCGCACCTCGTTGAGCAGGTCGGGAATCCCGTTGCCGCTCTCCGGCAGGGCGAGCGCCAGCTCGTCGAGGCCGCGCCGGTGCTCGAAGGCGTGCAGGAGCTGCCACACCGTGATTCCGCCGTTGACCACGTACTTGCCCTGGTCGCCGGCGTCGTACCAGCCGCCACGCACGTCCAGCCGGTAGTCACCGGCGCCCGGGCCGCAGGGGACGTCACTGTCGCTGAGATGCCCGGCCGGGCGGCCGTAGCCGGGCCGCAGGTCCTCGCGGATCTCGATGCCACTGCGCTGGCAGTAGAAGAACTTCAGCGCGTCGGCGCGCAGCGGGGCATAGAGGTCCGCGTCGATGGCGAATGGTCGGCTGATCGCGCCGTCCGCGGTCAGCGTGAAGCCGGGCCCGGTCTGGCGGCACGTGCCGAAGTCGATGGTGTGCACGTTCTGCCGGGAGGAGATGTCGGTGCCGCACGGGTGGGTGGTGCCGGTCGCGACGACCCGGCCCGCGCCGTCGGCGAGCTGCCACGGCAGCGCCTCGGTGGCTTCGGTGACCAGGGTGGCCCGCTTCGGCCCGGACGGTAGGTAACCCACCTGATTGACCGCGACGCTGGACATGCTTGGGAACGCTCCCAGCCGGTGGGCCCCCTGTCAAACCCCTCTGCCGGCCTATGCGTAGGGATCGCGCCCGGCTCCGCGGACTGCGGCGGCAGCGGTTTCGGCGATCGCGGCGGCGGCGCCGGCCAGCGTGTAGGTCCGTCCGGTCGCGTGGCCGTGCTGCTCGGCGAGACCTGCAAGGTCATTCCACATGCGTACGGTCCACTCGTACCGCCGTTGCACCCGCTGTGCCTGGCGGTGATGTGCGGTGAACACGAACTTGAGCCAGGCGTGGGCGTCGCGTTCCGGTCGGAAGTGGCCGCCCTGGGCCGACTGGAGCGCGTCGTAGTACTGCAGGGTGTTGGTCTGCTCGCCCAGCCACTCCTCGATCGAGGAGAACTCGGCGGCCAGTTCTCCGGTGCGGGCCAGGATCAGGGTGTGCAGGGCGCGCGCGGTCCGGCCGTTGCCGTCTCGCCAGGGGTGGATGGTCACCAGGTCGAGGTGCGCCATGGCAGGTCATGGGGTTGCCGTGACGACAGCGCGTGACCGGTCCGCGGCGACTCGCACGGCCATCACGCCGAGCGCAGTGCCCATCACGTACCGCTGGGCCTTCAGCCAGCCCGGCCGGTCGCCGAGAAACTGGGAGATCGACCCGGCGGACATGGCGATCAGTCCGTTCACGGTGATCGCGATGGTGATCTGAACCAGGCCGAGCGTGAAGATCTGCGCGGCGATGCTGCCCCTGGCCGGGTCGACGAACTGAGGCAGCAGGGAGACGTACATGATGGCGATTTTGGGATTGAGAAGGTTGGTGAGAAGGCCCATCGCGAACAGTTTTCGGGACCGTTCCCTCGGGAGTGCCGTGGGTGTGAACACCGGGATGCCGCCGGGCCGCACCGCCTGGAACGCCAGCCACAGCAGGTACGCCGCGCCGGCCAGCTTCAGTGCCGTGTACAGCGCGGGCACCAGGACGAAGACCGTCGCCAGGCCGGCCGTGGCGGTGAGCAGATAGACGAGGAAGCCGCAGGCCACTCCGGCGAGCGAGATGAGGCCGGCCCGGCGGCCCTGGGTCACCGACCGCGAGACCAGGTAGATCATGTTCGGCCCGGGGATGAGCACCATGCCCAGCTCGATCGCGGCGACGCCAAGCACGGCGTTGAGGGTGACCATGGATGTGACCCTATGCACCGCGCCGGCCGCCGCCAGCGACCCGGATCACACAGCGGCTCAGCGACCTTCGCAGCGGTACGTGACCGGGGTGGTGGCCTGAACCGGGGACGGTTCGACGATGTTGACGGTGGCTCGCTCGGTGGTGGTGCCGACGCCGCTGAAGGTCCAGCGCAGGGTGAGGGTGGCGGTACGCTGCCCGCTGCCGACCTGTTCGGTCAGCACGGCGCCGGGTGCCGCGTCCGAGCGGAACCACTGATAGCGGATGGTGCCGCCGCGGCCGTTGGTCTGCACGGTGGCGACCACGTCGACGGTGACATCGCAGCGGTTCCCGGCCGGCTCGGGCACGGCCACGGTGGCGCTCTCCACCACGAGGGGGCGCAATTGCTGCCACACGTAGAGCCCGACGACCACAACCAGTGCGAGTGTCAACAAGCTGGACAGAACTGACACCGCCCTGCGCCACCGGGGACGCTTGGCCGGAGCAGCGGACGGCCACTGCGGGGCGGTGGTGGCCGGCGCCGGCACGCCGGGCCCGAAACGTATCTCCCCGGGGGCGCGCACCGTCGGCGCCGACGCGTCCTGGTGTGCGGCCGGTACGGTCGGATTCGCCCCGGACAGGTGCACGGTCCGGTCGAGCGGCCCGGCCACAGCGGTGGGGTCCGTGTTGCCGAGGAACACGGTCGGCACAGGACGATTGATGGTCGCCCACGGGTCGGTGGGCGGCGGCATCGCCCGGTCGTCGGCGGGTTCGGGCCGGGTCACGCCGGCCGTCCAACGGCCTGCGCGTGCCCCCATGCTGCAGCAAGCACGGCGTGCTCCTAACCGGGAGTGCAGTAGTTGACGAGGCTGACGTACGCCGGCTTGGACCGGGCAGAGTTCCCGGCAGTGTCGGCGGCGACGACGGAGACGGCGATGCGGGTGGACGTCTTCGGCATCGGCAGCGGGCCGAGCGTCCCCTGGAACAGGTCACCCTTACGGACCGGGGCCATCGCGACGGTCGAGGTGGCCCCGCCGGCGGTGTAGGTGAAACTGACGTCGAGCGCGGCTGACCCACTGCGGTCGTCGGTGACGGTCGCCGTGACGGTGCTGGTGCGGATCCCGTACTGGCAGTTCTCCGACTCCAGCGTCTGCGGGCTGGCGCTGACGGCGCCCACGGCGGGCGCGACCGTGTCGCCCGGCGGCGACGGGGAGGGGCTGGCGGCCGGACTACTGGGGGCCGGCGGCTCGTCGGCGGGTGACGGCGATGACGAGCTGGGCGAATTGCCGGGCACCACCGGCGTCGCGGGAACGGTGGTCGTGGCCGCACCGCCCGGAGCCGTTGATACGGCCGTCGAGGGGGCCGCTGGAACCGACGGTCCGGCGGAGACAGTGGGGGAGACCGCGCCGGTCGGGGTGGCCACCACCGGATCGGCAACCGGAGCCGCCGCTCCACCCGTGGTGGCCGGGGATTCGGCGGACGCGTAGCGATACCCCGCCCCGCCGATCAACAGCGCTGCCAGCAGGGCGCTGCCGACCAGGGCGGTCTGCTTACGGCCCAGGCGGAAACGGTCGCGGTGGCCGGGTTCGGAGTCGCCGACCTGGGTCGAGGCCAGGCTCATCGCGCCGTCAGCGCCGTCCGGGAACGGCCACAGCGCGGCGAGCAGGGCGGCCCGGCGCGCCAGGTCGCGCAGGCCGCGCCGCTCCCATTCCGGGCCGTACGCCGAGCCGGCCACCCGCTCCAGGACATCGAGAAAGACGAGCGCGTGCTGCGGCCGGTCGGCGGGCAGTTTGGCCATGCCCCGGCGCAGCAGGTCGTGCACCGCGGGCGGGGCCGGATCCGTCGGGATGGGCGCGTTGGCGTGCTGCTCGTGCAGGGCGAACAGGTTCTGCCCGTCGTACGGCGGATTCCCGGTGAGGCATTCGAAGAACGTGGCCGTGGCAGCGTAGATGTCGCAGGCCGGTGTCACCGGGACACCCGTCCACTGCTCGGGTGCCATGTACCGCGGAGTGCCGGTGACGACGGTGCCGACGCCCGCTCCGACCGGGGTCGCGATGCCGAAGTCCGCCAGCTTGCTCAATCCGGATCCGGTGACCAGCACGTTCTCCGGCTTGTAGTCGCGATGCACGATGCCGTGGAGGTGCGCCGCGCCCAACCCGGCGAGCGACCCCTTCAGCACACACAGCGCCGCCTCGGGGGTGGTCGGGCCGTGTTCGCGCAGCATCTGCCGCAGCGACACCCCGTTGACCAGCTCCATCACGATCGCCGCGCCGTCGGCGGACTCGACGTACTCGTACAGCCGGGAGACGTGCGGGTCGTCGACCTCCCCGAGCAGCCGCGCCTCATTGCGGAAGGCCGCCCGGAACGAGGCGTCGTCGCCGAGGCTGTGCACCAGATACTTGATCGCGACCTGCGTACCCGTCTCGTTGTGAACGGCGAGCACGACATGACCGGAGGCGCCGGCACCCAGCGGGCGCACAGGCGTGTAGCCGGACAGTTCCCAGCCGTTCATGCTCGGTACTCCACCGTCAAGGGGCGGATGCCTGCCCCCGCCGCGCCGGACCAGTGTGGAGGTGCCGAGTCCACCGGGGATCGGCCCATCGGGTGCTTTCGATGGCCGTACGGGTCACCCCGAAAGCTTCTCACCTCGTGTGCGGCAGGGAAATCCCTGGTCAGCGCCGATCGATCCGTTGCCCGGCGGCCAGCGCGGTGGCAGTGACGGGAAGCGGACAGGTCCTGCTCAGCGGCCGGACCGGGGAAGCAGGGCCATGCAGTCGCGTGGGCTCTCGACGTGGGCGTTGTGCCCGAGACCGGCCAGGGTGATCACCGGTGTGCCCAGCTGGTGCAGCTGCTCGCTGGTGTTCATCGGATCGTGCTCGCCCCGCGCCAGCGTGACCGGCGCTGTCGGCCGTGCGACCAGGGTGGTCATGTCCGGCGCGCCCACGCCGAAGGCCCGCGGATCCAGGGCGAGGCGCCACTTGCCGCCTTCTTCCCGGACGCCCTGGTGGGCACCGGGGGAGTCCGGGTCGACGAGGCCGGCCAGGCCGGACACCCGCAGATGCCGGGCGACCGCCTCCTCCCGGGAGGCGAACCAGCTCACCGGGCGCTGGGACAGTCCCCGCGCCCGCTCCAGGTCGTCCTCGGTCCAGACCACCTTGATCCCGAGGCCGACGACGGCCGCCACCTCGGATCGGGCGGCCAGGGCGAGGGCGACCACGCCACCGAGGGAGTGCCCGAGGACGATGGTGCCCGGCTCGGCCAGCGGGCGTACCGCCTCGGCCAAGGCGTCGAAGGTGTACGCGGGTAGCGGCGCTGATCCGCCGTGGCCGGGCAGGTCCGGTCAGCGCTTCCGCCGGTGCTACATTGCACGCCGAAGGTCATGAGTGCCAGCGCGCAGCCCCGGCTTGCTGGCCGGCAACCCTCCGCTCGCGGGCGGGGTGCTCCGGGTGACGACCTGGCCGGTGCAAAGTCTGCCCGGCAAGCCGCCAGCCGAGGAGCTTGTCACCGTGTCTTCTTCCTCCGTCGTCTTCAGCCCGGCCGGACCCGCCGATGCCTGTCGCATTGCCGAGCTGCACGCCGACAGCTGGCGGCGGCACTATCGGGGCGCCTACGCCGACACCTATCTCGACGGTGACCTGATCGGCGAACGCAGCGCGGTGTGGTCGGCGCGACTCGCCTCCCCGGCCGGCACCGCCACGATCGTCGCCGAGCGTGACGGCCGTCTGGTGGGCTTCGTCCACGTGGTGCTCGACGCGGATCCGCGCTGGGGAAGCCTCGTCGACAATCTGCACGTCGACCGCGCGCAACACCGCACCGGTATCGGTAGTGAGCTGTTGGCCTACGCCGGCCGGGTGGTCCTCGCCGGTGCCGGGTCTCCGGCGCTCCACCTGTGGGTGCTGCAGCAGAACACTCGCGCACAGTCGTTCTATCTGGCGCGTGGCGGCCTGCGGGTGGAGACGGGCGTCGCCGCCGCTCCCCGCGGCAACCCCGCCTTCCTCGACGGGACTCCCGGCAAATACCGCATGGCCTGGCCGGACGCCACGCGACTGCTCGACGTTGCGGTGGACGGGCGATAGCGACAGACTCCTCGTCGTGGAAGAGACGAACTTCGATCCCGCGATCGACACGTCGGTGCCGCATTCGGCCCGGATCTGGAACTACTGGCTGGGCGGCAAGGACAACTTCGCCGTCGACCGGGCAGCGGGGGAGCAGTACCGTCAGGTCTTCCCCGGCGTCGTCGATGTCGCCCGGGCGTCACGGCAGTTCCTCACCCGCAGCATCGAGTTCCTCGCCGGTGAGGCGGGTGTCCGCCAGTTCCTCGACGTCGGCACCGGTCTGCCCACCGCCGACAACACGCACCAGGTCGCCCAGCGTGTTGCTCCGCAAGCGCGCGTGGTCTACGTCGACAACGATCCGATGGTGCTGGCACACGCTCGTGCGCTGCTCACCGGCACGCCTGAAGGCGTCACGCGCTACCTCGACGCCAACCTGCGTGATCCGGCGGCCATCTTCGCGGCCGCCCGCACGATTCTCGACTTCGATCGGCCGGTCGCGTTGATCCTCAGCGGCGTGCTCGGCCACATCGATGACACCGACCAGGCTCGGGCGATCGTCCGAACGCTGCTCGAGCCGCTGCCGTCCGGCAGCTACCTGTCGCTGAACGACGGCACAAGCGTCGTCAGCGCCGAGATCCAGCAGGCGCAGGACGGTTACAACGAGACCGGCGCGATGCCGTACAAGCTGCGAAGCCCGGACGAGATCAGGTCGTTCTTCGAGGGCCTCGAGGTGGTCGAGCCCGGCGTTGTGCCGTGCCCGCGGTGGCGTCCGGACGACCGGGTCGACACCCCACTGGACATCGACGCCTTCGGCGGCGTCGGCCGTAAGAACTGACGCCTCAACGGCCGGGCACCTCGGTCTGATCTCGGATCCCCGGACCGTCACCCGGACGATCGAACGGGCCGGCAGGGCTCGCTGACCACGAACCTGCGACAGGGTAACGGCCGGTGGCTCAGCACCGTGGATAACTTTAGGCCGGAGAGGATGTCAACTCCCGTAGAGCTCGGCCATGGTGTGGAAGGCCCGCTTCGGTTCGAGACGGCCGTCGGGCATCACCTTGCACACCCCGAACCCGGCCATGTCGAGGTCCAGGTGCGGATCGGGGTGGTACGGGCTGTTGTAGCTCGCGAAGGTGAACCAGAACGCGGTGTCCACGCCCTCCTGGTCGAAGGCGCCGATCAGGCGGCGCAGGTAACGGGCCGGTTCCTCCTCGTCGCGGACGTGGTCGCCGAGAATGCGGGGCGGATCGGCGTCGTGATCGGCGATGTCCCAGCCCATGCCGCCCCGCGCAGCCGCACCCCGGTACGTGCAGCAGCCGAACTCGGTCACCGCGAGCGGTTTGCCGTGCCGGAGGTACTGCTGCACGGCCGGCCGGAAGCCGGGGTCGCCGGGATCGACGTAGGCGTCGACGCCCACGATGTCGAAGGGCGCCCAGTCGATGTCCTCCCAGGTTCCGGAGGCGTAGGTGATCTTGCCGCGGAACCTTCGGCGTACGGTCGCCGCGGTGTCGGCGAGCAGCGTGTTCATGGCGGTGGAGGCGTCCGCGAGCCGGCCCGCCGCCTCGGGGTCGCCGCCGGCCAGGGACGTGATGCGGGCGAAGGTGTCGGCCCCGGGCAGGAAGCCCGCGTTGAAAAGGCTCAGTTCGCATCCGGCGACGAAGACCGCGGCGCCGGCGGCCTCGGCCCGGTCGGCGCAGTCGGCGAAGTACGGCAGCAGTTCCTGGGCGGTCCGCTCGCAGGGGAAGGGGGAGAACCAGACCTCGAGCCCGGCGTCGGCGGCGTGCCCGGCCGCGACCGACAGACGTTCGGGATCACCACCGGAGATCCGTACGGCGTCGCAGTGCAGTTCGTCGGCGATGATTTGCATCTCCCGCTTGACCGCGCCGGGGTTGAAGCCGGGCCGGGTGCTCCGTCCGCCGGGGGTGAATCCGGTGTCGTAGGTGATGCCCTTGGCACGCACGAATGCTCCTTCCAGGGTTGCTGAACAGGTAACCGACGTTAGACATCGGTTGAAAATCGATCCACCAAGCCCGCGTCGAAAATCTGCATCTCCCCAGTTCATCGCCACGTTCTCGATTGCAATGACGGTGTCGGCGAAAGCACGCGGATTGCAACGGACGGCGACCGGTGCCCATACTGCGGGCCAGTGGACCGCAGGGAAGGGCGGACGGAATGCCCGGACGCAGGCTGACCAGCGCCGACCGGCAGCGCATCGCCGCGGGGCTGGCGCAGGGCCGCGATTTCACCGCGATCGCCGGTGATCTCGGCCGCCCGGCCTCCACGGTCAGCCGCGAGGTGGCTCGCAACGGCGGGCCGGGCCGCTACCGCGCGGACCTGGCGCAGCTGGCCACCGTCCACCGTGGCCGCCGCCGGCCGCCGGCCCCCGGTGTACCCGCCGACCCCGATCCGGACGCGCGGATCCCGTTGATCGCCGACCTCACCGCGGCCCTGACCGACACCGGCATGCCACGCACCGCCGCCGGAGTGCTGGCCTGTCTGTTCACCGCGGAGACCGGCAGCGCCACCACGGCTGAGCTGACGGGGCAGCTGCGCGTCAGCCCGGCGACGATCTCGCTCGCGGTCGGACTGCTGGAACAGCACGGGCTGATCCGCCGCGGCCGCGACGGCGAGAGCCGGCGCCATCGGTACTTCCTCGACGAGGACGCGGGTGTCCGTTCCGCTGTCGTCAGCGTCCGCGCCAACCAGCGGCTGGCCGCGACGGTGCTGCGCGGCGCCGACATCCTGGGCGGCGGCACCGCCGCGGGGGCTCGGCTGGCCGTGGCCGGCCGGTTCCTCGAACAACTGGGCGATGCCATCATCCGGTTCGCGCAACAGCACCGGGTGTCCGCGGACGGTGATTGACCGCCGCTGCCGGTGATTTCCCCGGCCATGACAGGCGGGTTTTCCCTCTCAACCCGGCTGGCCAGCACCACGGCGAAGCACTCGGTGGCCGCTCCATGCTGATGGAACCTCACCGGGGCCGGGCCTGAACGGCCCGCTGAGCCCCGGAAGGTCGACGCCAAAGTGACCACCATCCCGAGAGGAATGACGCAACGATGAGGTGCCTCGCGCGTGAAGGATCGCCACGGCCGGACGCCGGGAGATGCCGGCGGCCTAAGAGGGCGTGAGAGATGCCGCGATCATGGTGGGCTAGGTTCACCGGTATGGCGGACGAAACCCTGCGCTCCGTGACCCTGCAGCGCACAAGCCTCGGCCAGTACGAGGTACGCAACACCCGGGGCGGCACAATAACGGTCGGAGTCGGGGACGGCACCGACTTCACCCCGGTAGAGCTGCTGCTCGCCGCGCTCGGTGGCTGCACGGGCGCGGACGTTGACCACATCACCAGTAAGCGCGCGGAGCCGGACCACTTTTCCGTCCACGTCACCGCCGACAAAGTCCGGGACGAGACCGGCGGTAACCGCTTGGTCAACCTGGCCGTGGAGCTGCGCGTCACGTTCCCGGAGGGCGCCGCCGGCGACGCGGCGCGGGCGGTCCTGCCACGGGCGATACGGATGTCACATGACCGGCTCTGCACCGTCTCGCGGACAATCGAGCTAGGCACTCCCGTCGACACCCGCACCGAGTCGTCGCCGGCGGACTAGGACCTCGAATGTGATCGTCGGCCGGGCGATCCGCTCCGCCGGTGGGCAGACCCGCTGCCCACGGGAAGCCGCCACGACCCCGGCGCCACACTCCCCGCTCGCCCGCCCGCGCGGCCGGTCCGGATGGACGTGACCCGGCTGCTGCGGCACGATCGGAATACCCGGTCGAACGCTCCGCTTCGGCCGAGCCGGTGGCGGGAGGGACGCGATGCCGGTGTTGCGGCCGTGGCTGGACGCCCGGGACCCGTGGCGGTTCGTCGACAACGATCCGGAGTCGGACCCGACGGTGTTCGTCCCCTACCTGGTGCGCCTGGAGATGCCGGGCGGGCAGATCCACGAGCCGGCCATGGCGGCCATCGTCGGCGCCCGCACGGTGTTCATCCAGCCGGCCCGGGTGACATCGGGCGTCACCCCGATCGGGCAGCCACCGGGCGGCTTTGCGGGCGGCGACGTCCCACTGGCCGGCGTCAGTTCGGGCCGGGTCGACATCCGGCCGGTTCCCGCCGACTGGCACCAACTGCGCGCCAGGTATCCGTGGGCCTATGAGGAATGGTGCGCGCACGAGGCACGCGAGACGTACCAGTGGGCGGAGGACGGAATGTCCGTCGAGGACATCGCCGGACGGCTGGCCCGCCCGGCTGAGCACGTCACAGCGAAGCTGGCCAGGGTGCGGGCCCTGGTCGGCGCCGCCGGGTGGGCCCCGCCCAGGGTCGAGTACACCCCCTACGACCGCTACGCCTCCAGCCTGTTCACCGAGCCGTTGGATACGGTCACCGAGCAGGCCGCCCCGCCGCCGCGACGGTGGTACGACGAGGACCCGGAAGTTGATCCGACCGCCCATCTCCGGTTCGTCCTGCACCTCCGGCGACGCGGCGAGGAGACCGGGACGGCCGAGCCCGTCTACGAGGTCCAGCTGCGCAAGGACGCCATCTGGTTTCACCGTGTGCGGGACGGCAGCCGGCTCCGGCCACGGCTCACCGAGGTCACCGCCGGCTGGGTCGAGATCCGGCCCGTCCCGGCCGACCAGGAGCGGCTTCGCGCCACCTACCCGGCGGCGTACCGGCCCTGGGGCGCGGGCGAGGCGTTGCTGGTCCTGAGGGCAGGCCGGGGCGGCGGCCTGAGCGACAATCTGCGGATCGCGGAGCTGCGCCGGCCGCCCGACCACGTGGCAGCCAAGTACGCACGGCTGGAGGAACTGGCCAGGGCCGCGCGCACGCCCGGTCCCCGGGCCGAGCCCGCGCCGCACCATCGCGACCCTCGCCGCATCGAGGGTCAGTACATCGTGAACGTGCTGGACGTCGCGATACCTCGAGAGGTGGCGGCGCGGGCCGGCGCGACGGACGTCGCACTGCTGGACGGATGCTTCGGCTGCACGCTGACGGACGAGCAGGTGGAGGCATTGCGCGCCGACCCCGACGTCGACTACATCACCGACGACGTCGTCCTTGACCTGCGCTGACCGAGCCCGGACGACGAAAAGCTTCCCGGGGCCCGAGACAACGCACACGATCAGCATGACGAGCGCGGCCACCGCCGCCACGACACCACTCGCAAGAACGTCGACGACATGCTCATACCGGTTGTGTCGGGTTGGCGTCGGGGTGGCGCGCCCGGACCGCCCGCCCGGCGAGGATGGCTGCATGCTGGAGATCCGGCTCTTCGGCACGTTCGAGCTGCGCGCCGGCGGCGAGCCCGTCGTGCTCACCTCGGCGCGGGCCCAGTCGTTGCTGGCGTACCTGGCGCTGCGCGGCGACGAGCCGCAGCGCCGGGACCGGGTGGCCGGCCTGCTCTGGCCCGAGTCGGCCGAGGCGCAGGCCCGCACGAACCTGCGGCACCTGCTGCACACGCTGCGCGCGGCGCTCCCGGACGCCGGCCGGCACCTGGACGCGGACGGGCGGACGGTCACCCTGCGCGACGTCCGCGCGGACACCGCGGCCTTCGACGCGGCGTACGCGGCCGGCGACTGGCACACCGCCGCCGGCCTGGCCGCCGGCGACCTGCTGGAGGGTTGCGACGACGTTTGGCTGGACGGCGACCGCCTCGATTACCGGCGGCGGCTCGGCATCGCGCTGGAACGGGCCGTGGCGACCGCCGACCGCACCACGGCAATCGGCTACGCGGAACGCGCCCGCGCCCTGGACCCACTCGCCGAACGGCCGTACCGGACCCTGATCCGGCTCTACGACGAGGCCGGTGACCGGGCCCGGGCGGTCCGGGTCTACCACGACTGCGTGACCGTCCTGGAGGAGGAGCTCGGCGTCGCGCCGTCGGCGCAGACCAGGGCCCGGTACGAGGCGTTGCTGCCGTCCGGCGGGGCCGCACCGCGGGGCACCGAGGACGCCGCCCTCGTCGGCCGTGGCCCGCAGCGCCGGCGGCTGATCGAGCTGTGGCGGGCGGCACCGCACCTGGTGGTGCTGACCGGCGAGCCGGGCATCGGCAAGACCCGGCTGGCCGAGGAGTTCCGGCAGTGGGCGGCCGGGCGGGGCGCGGCCACCGCGACCGCCCGCTCGTACCGCGCCGAGGGCACGCTGGCGTACGCGCCGGTGGTGCACTGGCTGCGGGCCGGGCTGCCCCGGTGGCGGCGCCGGCTCGCACCGGCCGATCTGGCGGTCCTCGCCGTGCTGCTGCCCGAGCTGGGCGTCGAACCGGCGCCGCCGGAGCACGGCTCCCGGCTGCGGTTGTTCGAGGCGGCGGCGCACGCGCTGCGGGCGGACGGGCGGCCGCTACTGCTCGTCGCCGACGACCTGCACGCCGCCGACCCACCGACCTGCCAGTTCCTGCACTACCTGCTGCGCGGCGACGCCGGCCGGCTGCTGGTGGTCGCCACCGTCCGGGCCGGCGAGGCCGAGCCGGGCCACCCCATCCACCAGCTGGTGACCGGGCTCGGCGCGCTCGGCCGGTGCACCGAGCTGACCGTCGACGGCCTGGACCGGGCCGAGACCGCGCAGCTCGCCGCCCACCTGGGCCACACCGTCGACACCGACCGGCTGCACACCGAGACCGGCGGTAACCCGCTCTTCGTGGTGGAAGCGCTGCGCGCCGGGATGCAAGTGCTCACCCCACGTGTGCAGGCGGTCCTGCTGGAACGGCTGCGCCCGCTCAGCCCGGGCGCCCGGGAGCTGCTCGAACTGGCCGCCACCGCGGGCGGCTCGGTCGCCGTGGACGTGCTCACCAGGGTGCATCCGCGGGCCGTCGCGGCCGACCTGGACGAGCTGTGGCGGCGCCGGCTGCTGGTCACCAGCGGCGGGGAGACGTACGACTTCAGCCACGACAGGCTGCGCGAGGTGGCGTACCGGGAGGTGCCGCCGGCTCGGCGCCGCCGCAACCACGCGCTGCTCGCCGCCGCGCTGACCGAGGTGTACGCCGGTTCGCCGGACACCGTCGCCGGGCAGATCGCCGCGCACCTGCACGCCGCCGGCTCGCCGGGCGCGGCGGTCGACTGGTACCAGCGGGCCGCCACCGCCGCCCAGCGGCGCTACGCCGACGCCGAGGCCGCCGAGCTGCTGCTGCACGCGGCGGAGCTGGCCCGCGGTGGCGATCGCGAACTCGAGGTGCTCACCGGCGTACCGGGTCCGTTGAGCTCGGCCGAGGGGTACGCGTCGCCGCGCCTGCGTACGGTGCTCGATCGGGCCTTTGCCCTGGCTGGCGCCCGCGGCACGGAGCCGGCGGCACCACTCTTGCGCGCGCAGGCGATGGCGGTGCTCTCACGCGGCGAATTCGCCGCCGCCGCCGAGTACGGCGCCCGGCTGCGCGCCCTCGGCGACACCGACGACGTGCTCGCCGTGGAGGGCGACTTCGTGCGCGGGGTGGCGGCGGCGTGGCGCAACGAGACCGGCGCCGCCCGCGCGCACCTGAGCGCCGCGCTGGAGCGCTACCGGCCGGAGAACCGCGGCGTGCACCTGCTCGGCTACGGGCAGGACCCGCAGGTGCTCTGCCTGATCCGGCTCGCACACGTGCACTTCTGCCGCGCCGAGCCGGCTGACGCCGAGCGCCGGCAACGCCAGGCGCTCGAACTGGCCCGCCGGGTCGCGCACCCGTTCACCCTGGCCGGGGCGCTGCTCTTCGCCGCCCTGCTCGACCTGGACCGCGGCGACCTGCCCGGCCTGCGCGACCGGGTCGCCGAGCTGAACCGGGCCCGGGACCGGGTGGACGCCGCGCCGATCCGGATCTGCGGCGAGGCGTTCACCGGGCATCTCGCGGTGCTGGACGGCTCTGCCGAGGACGGTCTGCGGCGGATCGACGCGGCACTGGCCGAACCGGGCCGGGACACCGCGCCCGGGGTCCCGGCCATGCTGCTGCGCATCCGGCTCGCGGCGGCGCTCGCCGCCGGGCGGGAGAGCGAAGCGGCCGAGTCGGCGAAGCGGCTGCTGGCGGGCGACGTCCGGATCTGGGACACCCTGGCCGGCCAGGTGCTGGCCGGGTAGCCGGCGGCCGGAACGCTCGTGGAACGGTGCGCGGCGCACGCTGGCCGGCATGACCATTCCCGTGGAGAAATTACGGCCCCGCTTCCGCGGCGCGCTGCTGCGGCCGGACGACGAGGGCTACGCCGAGACGCGCCGCGTCTGGAACGGCGCGGTGGATCGCCGGCCCGCGCTGATCGCCCGCTGTGCCGGCGCCGCCGACGTCCGGCTCGCCGTCCGCTTCGCCCGCGAGCACGACCTGCCGGTCGCGGTCCGCGGCGGCGGCCACTCGGTGCAGGGGTACGGCGTCTGCGACGGCGGCCTGATGATCGACCTGTCGCTGCTCAAGGGCGCCGCCGTCGACCCGGCGGCGCGTACCGTCCGGGCCGCCGGTGGGCTGACCTGGGCCGAGTTCGACCTGGCCACCCAGCGGCACGGCCTGGCCGTCACCGGCGGCTCGGTCAGCTCCACCGGCGTCGGCGGGGTCACCCTGGGCGGCGGGTTCGGTCACCTGATGCGCCGCCACGGCCTCGCCGTCGACAACCTGCGCGCCGCCGACCTGGTCACCGCCGACGGGTCGCTGCGCCGGGTCGACGCGAACACCGACCCCGAGTTGTTCTGGGGGCTGCGCGGCGGCGGTGGCAACTTCGGCGTCGTCACCGCGTTCGAGTTCGGGTTGCACCCGGTCGGCCCGATCGTGCTCGGCGGCCCGATCTTCTGGCCCCTCGAGCAGGCGCCGAAGGTGCTCAGCTTCCTGCGCGAATTCGCTCCGGCCGCCCCCGACGAACTGGGCATCGCGATCGTGGCGATGCTCGCCCCGCCGATGCCGTTCCTGCCGCCCGAGCGTTACGGCACCCCGGTCTTCGGCCTGCTGCCGGTCTGGTGCGGCGAGCCGGCCGAGGGTGCCCGCGTCCTGGCCCCGCTGCGCGCCGTCGGCACGCCGATCGGTGATCTGATCCGGCCGGTGCCGTACCGCGCGATCCAGTCGCTGCTGGATCTGAGCGCCTCGCCGGGCACCTGCTCGTACTGGCGCTCGCACCGGCTCACCGACCTGCCCGACCAGATCGTGCCGCTGATCGGTTCGGTCACCTCACCGCTGTCGCTGCTGAACGGCTGGGTGATCGGTGGCGCGGCGAGCCGGGTGGCACCGGACGCCACCGCGGCCGGGCCGCGCCCGCCCGGCTTCGAACTGCGGCTGATCGCCAACTGGCGGCCCGGCGATCCGGACGCCGACCGGCACCGCGACTGGGTGCGGCGCGGCTGGGAGTCGCTGCGACCGTACGCCTCCGGGCAGTTCGCGAGCTTCCTCTCCGACGAGGGGACGGCCGGGGTGCGTGTCGCGTACGGCGACCGGCTGGCCCGGCTCACCGCCCTCAAGGACCGGCTCGACCCGGACAACGTCTTCCGTCTCAACCCGAACATCACACCCACCTCAGCCCTTGAAGGAGCAGAACGATGACGATCCTGGTGACCGGCGCGACCGGCAATGTGGGCGGCCACCTGGTCCGTGCCCTGGCCGAGCGCCACGAGAACGTCCGCGTCTTCGACCGGCACGCCGCGGGCTCGCTGCGACAGGCCCTGGATGGCGCCGACCGGCTGTTCCTGGCCTGCGGCAATGTGCCCGAGCAGGTCGACTTCGAATGCGCGGCGATCGACGCGGCGGTTGCGGCCGGAGTGCGCCGGGTGGTGAAGCTTTCCGGCCCCAGCGCCTCCGCCGGCTCGCCGCTGATCTTCGAGCGGTGGCACGCGACGATCGAGGCGCATCTGGCGGCCTCTGCCCTGCCACATGTCCTGCTGCGGCCGCGCACCTTCATGACAAACCTTCTTGCGTACGCGACAAGCGTGGCCCGCATCGGCCGGCTGTTCACGCCCGCCGGTCAGGCGCGGATCTCCTTCATCCACCCGCGGGACGTGGCCCTGGTCGCCGCCGAGGCGCTGACCGGGCCGGGACACGACGGCCGGACGTACACCCTGACCGGTCCCGAGGCGATCACCTTCGACCGCGTAGCCGCCGAGCTGTCCGCGGTGACCGGGCGGGAAGTGTCCTATGTGGCGGTCGGCGACGAGGACGCCGGCCACGCGATGATCGCCGACGGGCTGCCGCCGATGCTGGCCGACGCGATCGTGGCGATCTTCGGGGCCCAGCGGGCCGGGGTGATGGCCGGCACCACCGGCACGGTCCGCGAGGTGACCGGCGGCGAGCCACTCGGCATCGCCGACTTCGCCCGGGAGTACGCCGCCGCGTTCCGCCCGATCGCCGCCGGCTCGCCGGGCTGACCATGAACGTGTCCGTCGCGGCCGGCGCGACCGCCACCGTGCTCTTTGCCGTCAGCACCCTGCCGATGCTGGTCAAGGCCCGGCGGACACGGGACGTCAGCTCGTACAGCCTGGGCAACATCGCCCTGGGCAACGTGGGCAACGCGTTCTACACCGTCTATGTGCTGCACCTGCCGTTCGGGCCCATCTGGGCGCTGCACGCGTTCCACACCGTCAGCACCTTCCTGATGTTGTACTGGTACGTGCGGTATGCGCGGGCCCGGCGGCCTCCGTCCAGACCGGACACTGCGGATGAACCGCCGGATGCAGCTCTCCGTCGCCGGGTAGTGCTCACCTCCGGGCGTACCGCCAACGTCGATGCCCTCGACGAGCGCCGGGTGGTGCGCCGTGCCGTGCCGGCTGTCGGCGCATCCGGCTGGACTGTGAAGCAGAACCGGTGCGTCGCCCGGCCTACGGGGCGGCGCGCAGACGATCATCGACCTAGAGTCACCGTGATCATGTATGGCAATGATTCGATGTACGGGGGCTTGCAGTGAGGCGTCTTTTCAGCTGGCTCGCCATGGTCACGCTCGTCGTGGCCGGGCTTCTCATGCCGACCGGGTCACCGGCTATCGCCATGCCGTCGAGTGGCGTGTTCGAGATCAAGAACGTCAAGAGCGGGCAATGTCTGGACCAGAGCTACTCGGGCGGCGTTGAGCGGTCCCAGGTCTACGTCCTTCCTTGCAACGACCGGGACAACCAGCTCTGGGTGATCTACACCAGCGACTCCGCCAGCCCGTACCACGAGATCAGCAACTTCAGAAGCAAGAAGTGCCTCAACCAGAGCTATGCGAACGGTACGGAGACCAGCAACGTCATCGCCTTTCCCTGCAACGGCAGCACCAACGGCCTGAACATGAGGTGGGGCAATTACTGGAACGGCAAATATGGTGACGCCATCGCGAATCATGCAAGCGGCAAGTGCCTCGACCAGGACTGGACCGGCAACAAGCCGAATCCCGGGCTCCTGGCCTACCCCTGCAAGAGCTTCCCCGTTCTGACGGACCTGCTGACCAACCAGCACTGGGTCTTCGTCAAACCGTCGTGATCGCGAGCCAGGGGGCAAGGTAATGGAGCGCCTGCACGGTGAATCCTGAGCCCGGCCTGAGAGGTCGTTGGGGCGGACAGCCCCACGACTTCGCTTCGCCAGGCGAAGCTCGACGTGGCAGCCACCGTTTCCTCCGATCTAGGGGCGTGAAAGCTCGCTCGTCTTTTGCCGCGTGTGCTGACCGCTGTGTCGGAGGACGATCTGTTTTCCACGCCGCCGACCTCTAGGTAAGCGGGTGTCCGCGACTCACGCACACCGCAAAAGGCGCAGCTCAGCCCATGATCATTTGTTTTCGAGGCCCCAAACACTCGACGAACGCACACGGTGATCGCCTTCAGGGAGCTGGAATGTCCGAGGGCTAGGGCGCCGCCTGCGGCTTGGGGCCATGTCCGTGCAGGCCGGGAGCGGTCTGGATGGAGTTATAGTTCGGGCCAAACCTGAAGAATCTCCCAGTGTGCGCTGAGCAGACCCGCCGTACCACGCTCTGCTTGGCGCGAGCTGGATCATCCCCGTCAGTGCAGGGCGCAGCGTTCGGCGGTGGCGTAACTCGACAAAGACTGACCTTCGTTCCGGCACGATCGAGTAATTGCGACTGGGTATCCAGTGCCGCAAGATTGTGTGATGCCTTCGAGCGGCTCCGTACCCCGGAGCAAGTACTGGGTCGAGCTCTCGCATGACGGTCATGTCCTGGGCGGCGGTCTTTTGATCCTGCGGGGTGGGGTGATCCTCACGGCCGCGCATTGCCTGCGTGCGCTCCCGGTTGGTGAGGTCGAGCTGACCGCGACCCTTGCCACCGGGCAGAAGCTCAGGGTCCGGGTGGAAGAGGTAGTGGACTGGGATCTCGCGCTGTTGGTCGCCGTCGACCCGGATGAGTGTGAGGTGCTGCCGCCGCACACGGACGCGTGCCGATCGAAGGACGCGTGGTTCGCGCCGTATCGGCCCTCCGTCGGCGATCCTCATCTCGACGGTCATGTCATGTCACCGGACTGCGCGTACGGGCTGACCGACGGTGCGGAGGTGACGGCCCTGCAATTGGGGGTGAATCAGCTGCTCGGCAGCTACTCCGGCTATAGCGGCGGGCCGGTGGAGGTTGACGCGGAAAGGTCTCCGCGACTCGTCGGGGTCCTGCTGGAGCAGTATCCCGACAGGTCGGATCCGGACCGGTCCAGCAACGTGTTGTTCGCAGCGCAGATTCAGCGGGCGATTCTGCGGTTCCGTCGGTTCGACATCGCTCACCTTTTCCCCGGCGTGGTGCCGGCGGACAGCTCGCGCACAGCGCCGCCGGAGGCAGACGCTGTCGTTGAGGGCCGTCTGCGGAAACTGCGCGAGTGGCGGGAAACGAAGGTGATCACCAGCCGGGCGGCGAAGGTCAGCGAGTTACGAATCCTGGAGGACTGGTTCCGCGGTCCACCCCAAGAGGACGGCTAGTGGACGGCCCGAGATGGCGCCATGCTCTTGAACTGGCCGCGGAGTTGGATCACGGCACCGATGTATCGCCACCTGAGCTCGATCACCTGTTGGGTGTCCTGTTGTCCGAATACGAGGCTCCCGAGGTAACGGAGCTGCTCTGCCTGGCGGACCTGTTGGACGAGGCCGGGCTGACCTCGCAGGCCGGTTCCGTGCTCGCCTTCGGCAGAAGATCCTATCCCGCATCAGCCGACCAGGTGCGGGTGGCTATCACCGCGGCACAGCACGCGGTCAACCACGGTGACCATCACCGAGCAGTCACTCTGCTGGGCGGCGTACGCGGGCTGAGCCCGTCGGTCGACGTCAGCCTGGCCTCGGTGGCTCTGGCGATGGGCGACAACGTCCTAGCGCAGCACTCGCTGGCCGCCGTCTCCCGGTCTTCCCGGCCTTTGGCTCCGAACGTTGAAGCCGCCCTGGCCGGAGCCCGCGCTCAGCTGTCAGCCACCCCGGATGCCGCCGAAAGTGTTTGGCGTGGCGCTCTCGCCGGTGATCGTGACGGTGTCGATCCAACGGATCCTCAACTCTTGATCCTTTTAGCCGGCCATGCCCGCATACGCTTTGATGCTGCCGGAGTGAACGGTGACCGGCGCACTCAGCAGGAGGCTCTCGGAGTTCTCGAGACGGTCGCGATGCTTGCCTCGTCCGCGCTCGGGGCGGGACATCCGGACGCCTTGCGGGCCCAGGTGAACGGCGATCTCGTCGGCTTCGACTACGCCTGCGCCTCGTACCGGGAGCAAGAAGTGGCAGCGGCGTGGGAGCGACTGCGGGCATCGGCCGAGGTGCAACTTGCGTCGTTCGGCCCACTGCATCCGGAAACCGTGGCCACGCAGATCAGCGTCGCGGCGGCACAGTTTGAAACAGCACGCTTTCAGCGGGACCTGGCTGCGGCCGGGGAAACTCTAGCGCACCTGGACCATGTGCGCGCCGACGCCGAGATGGTGCTCGGGCCACGGCATATCAGTACAATTGCGGCGGCAGCCAACTACGCCACCGCCCGGTTGGAGTTGCTGTATGTACAGGGACGAGCGATGCGCGATGCAGCTGCCGTTTCTCGCGCGGCGGACGACTTGTCGGAGCTCGAACAGCGAGCCGACGAAGTGCTCGGCGAGGCTCATCCCACTGCTGTCGTTCTGCGCCAGATGACTCGAGTGGCGCGTGCCATGGCCGATCCCGGGGCGATGAATTCGGAACCTTCGGCCGGTGTAGCGCTTCGTCTGCGTACGCTGACGCTCAGCGATTTCGCCGACCCGTCGCCCTTCGGTGTCAACGCGTACGAGTCCGTGGACCGCGCGGCCTCCCGGGTCTCCACCGGATCTGCCATCGGCCGGCGTAATCCCGAGGGAGGCATCAGCGAGCGGTGGCGAGCGGCTGAGACAGTCACCGCGTTCGAGCAGGTGTTCCTCGACCGGCGGCGGTTGCTCGGCTACGACCACCCGGAAACTCTGACCAGCCGCAACAATCTTGCGTATGCGTACCAGACGGCGGGACGGGTGGATGAGGCAATCAAGTGGTACGAGCAGGTCTTCCACGCCCGGCGGCGGGTGCTCGGCGCTGACCATCCCGACACTCTCAGCAGCCACAACAATCTGGCCGGAGCCTACGAGATGTCAGGGCGAGTGGCCAAGGCGATCAGCCTGCACGAGCAGGTCCTCCTCGACCGGCGGCGGGTGCTCGGCGACGACCATCCGCAAACCCTGACCAGCCGCAACAATCTTGCGTACGCGTACCAGACGGCGGGCCGGGTCGCTGAGGCGACCGCCCTCTACGAACAGGTTCTCGAGCACCAGCGGCGCGAGCTGAGGGATGACCATCCGGACACCATGGCTATCCGTAACAATCTTGCGTACGCGTACCAGACGGCGGGCCGGGTCGCTGAGGCGACCGCCCTGTACTCGCAGGTTCTCACAGACCAACGGCGGGTACTCGGCGACGACCACCCGGACACTCTGGTCAGCCGCAACAACCTCGCGTACGCGTATCAGGCCGCGGGTCGCGTGGGCGAGGCGATCGCCCTGTACAAGGTGGTTCTCATCGCCGAGCGGTGGCTGCTGGGTGACGACGACCCGCAGACCTTGGCCAGCCGTAACAATCTCGCGTACGCGTACCAGACGGTGGGCCGGCTGGCTGAGGCGGTCGCGTTGTTCGAGCAGGTCCTCATCGATCAGCGGCGGGTGCTCGGCGACAACCACCCACAGACTCTGACCACCCGCAACAACCTCGCCGGCGCCTATGCGCGGTCAGGGCGGGAGGCCGAGGCGATCACCGTCTACGAGCTGGTCCTCCTCGACCGGCGGCGGGTGCTCGGCGACGACCACCCACAGACGCGAAGCACGCAGTCGCTGCTCGAAGATCAACTCAAAGAGAACCGCGGAGGAGGAACGGGCTGACGTCGTGATCGAGTACTACCGCGAGACGTTTCGCAGACTTCATCACAATCCGGCGACTCGTACGTTGAGGGTGACCGCTGTGTGCGTCAGCCGACGGACCGGCGGCCGCAACAGGCGGTGTGGAAAGTCCAGGTCTTGCATCCTGGATGTCCGCATCCAGACCAGCAGCATCGCTGGTGGGTCGAGTTCGGTACGGGCCAGCGACACCGCGTTGATGTCGATGAGTGCCTGCAGTGCGGGTGATGCGCCAATTGCCATCGTCGTCTCCACTGTCAACTAGCCGATCGTTGCGAGTGCACCGAGGGCGCTGGCGCACGGTAGGCGCCGGCGGCGTCCGCAGTAGATGGACGGGGCCGGCGCTAAGGTCTGCAGACGTGGCCGGTCCGCCTGTCGTCCTGTGCCGCCCCGACGGCCTCCACGTCGCCGAGTCGCCCCGGCTGTGGATCGTCACCGGGCGGGCGAGCGACCATGCCCGGTGGCAGCGACTGGTCGCCGGGGATCCGGTCGCGGGCGGCGACTGGCCCGTCCGGCTGCGGCACGCGCTGAGCGAATCTCCCTTCGACGCGGTCGCCGACCCGCTCGACGCCGATCAGCCGCTGCTCCCGGACGACCCGAACCACCTGTTCTTCGCCGGCATCGACCAGCACACCAGCCTGCTGGTGGCGGGCGTCGTGGCGACCACCACCACCGGTGTCACCGAAGTCGGTGGCGTGGTCCAGCGCGACTGCCGCGGCCGCGGCTTCGGTCACGAGATGCTCGGCGAGGTGTGCCGCCTGTTGCACGGCCACTTCGGTGTCGCCCGCCTCGTCGCCGGATGCGAGGAGGCCAACCTTGCCAGCCGGGCCTGGCTGGCGGGGGCCGGATTCACGCCGGCCGCGGGTGCGCCGGCCTACCGGCTCGCCAACGGGCGGCCGGCTCGCCCGATGTGGTGGGAACGCATCGACGCGAAGGCCGTGCACCGGTGTCGCCGGCCCGGGCCCAGCAGCCGGTGACGAGAACATGACAGATCATCTATGACCGAACTCTTCGTCTGTCCTGTGTGGTGGTCGCACGGCCAGCAGGCACCGGCGAGGAGGACACCCCATGCATGCGAACGGATCCCTGCCCAGCTATCAGCGGCTCTTCGGCGACCTCGACTTCCAGGACAGCGACGAGGCGCGTTCGGTGTTCTCCCCAGCGGCGTACCTGGCCGATCTGCTGCAACTGCTCACCGGCGCCGACCTCGACGCCCGCCGGCCGGACCTGCGCGCGCTGCCGCTGGACGGGTCGAACACCGCCACCGAGCTGCCCTATCTGGACGTCGTCAACGAGATCCTCGCCGCCGCGGTCGACCCGGGAGGCGACGCGGAGCACGTGCTGACCGCACTGCGGCACCCGTTCACGCTGCCGTTCTCGCTGCGCCAGACGCGGCTGCGGCGGGCGCTGCACCACCTCGGGATCAGCCCTCTGCAGCTGTACCAGCAGTTCACCCGGCAGGCGAGTGCCGATGTGGTGGCCTGCCAGTATCTCGAGCTGACGCCGGACGAGGCGATGTTGTACACCACGGTGCTCGACGGCGGCGCGCTGCGCGCGCACTACGGGCTGGACCCGAAAGCCGACGACCCCTATCCGGCGCTGGCCGCCGTGACCCGGTTCCGGCAGGCCGCCTCACTGACCTTCGATGATTGTCAGGCGCTGCTCGCGGCCCGGTTCGTCCGCGGCGGCGACGAGATCGTCACGATCGGAGAGGACGGCACCCGCCTGGTGCGCGAGCCCGCCGCCGCCGGTGACCCGGTTCTGCCGGTGCCGGTGAGCTGGTTCGAGCGGGCCAGCCGGTTCGTGCGGCTGGCCCGCCGCCTGGACCTGACCTTCCCGGAGCTGGATCTGGTGCTGCACGCCTGCTGTGGTGGCCGGATCGACGCGGCCGCACTGCGCCGGACCGCCGTACTCCGGTATCTGCAGCGCGGGCTCGACGTGCCACTGGAAGCGGTCGTGGCGCTGGTGGCGGCGGTCGACCCGGCGCATGACACTGCCGCGCCGCTCGCCGACGCGGATGTGCGGGCGGTCGTCGAGCGGTACCGGGCCCGTTCGGTCGACGGGGTGTCCGGCCCGCTGGACCGCGGCCCGGCCGCTGCCGGAGCGCAGACCGTGCTGCACCGGATCGGCCGGCTCAGCACGGCACTGGACGTGACGGTGCCGGAGCTGTTCGACCTGCTCGACGCCGTGGACAGCGACCCGTCGCTGCGCCGGCGCCCGGCACTGCCGATCCTGCTGGATCCGGCCGGCGCCGCCGGCACGACGACACCGGCAGCGCAGGACAGCTACCTGTTGCTCGCCGACGGCACGGCCGGCGACGAGGCCGCCGCCGACGCCCGCCTCTGGCTGGTGCAGACGCTGCTCACCGTCGCGAGCTGGATGCGCTCGACCGGCCTGGACAGCGCCACCCTGCTGGACATCGTCGGGGTCGGCCCGCGCCGGCGCGGACCGGCCTCCGCCGAGGAGAACACCGCGCTGCTGGACTCCCTGCGCAGCCAGTTCGAGCCGGTGTGGCTGGCTCCGGGCGCGGTGCAGTCGGACCGGTTCGGCGCTCGGGCGGCGCAGGTGATCAGCGGCCTCGTCGCCGTCGACGGCGTGGTGTCGCCGCGCGACCGGCGCATCCTGCGCACGACACCGCGCGCGCTGCGCGAGGCGGCGTACGCGGCCGTGGCGGCGCTCGGCGAGGTCCAGGTCGACGACCTGTTGGGGCTGGGCCTCGGGGACCGCCTAGCGGCCAAGATCTACACCAACCTGGTGCTGCACGGCTACCTCGACCCGTCCGGCACGATCCAGCCGGGCCTGCTTCCGCCGGCCGGCGATCTGCTGCTCACCGGCCGGTTCGGCGAATACCGCGACGTCATCTTCACCGGTATCGCGCAGCGGTGCGCCGCCGCGCGGGAGGATGCGTCCGGCGACCCGCCGGCGCTGTCCCTGTCGGACCTCGCGATCTTCGACGCGCTCGGCATGGCCGAGCAGATCGAGCTCTACGACAACCTGATCTTCCTGGGTCACCTGGACGCGGACGGCGTGATCCGCGATCCCGCCTATTTCGCCGACCCGGCCAACGCGGCGCTGTTCGGCGTCGACGCCGAGCTCGGCGACCTGGTCGAGCCGGTCCACGCCCGGCTGCGGGAGCTGGTCGAGCAGTTCCCCGCCACCGCGGTCGCGGTGGACGCGAGCGTGTTCGCCAACGTGGCGCTGCCCGGCGAACTGCACCCGGTCATCGTCGACAGCCTGCGATTCAACGGCTGGCTCGACGCCGACGGCGTGGTCATCGACCCGCTGCGGATGCTCGACCTGACTCCGGCGCAGCTCACGCTCGACGCCACCCTGCACCCGCACCGGCAGGAGATCCTCGACGCGGTGCAGGGCCGGCTGCTCGCTGCCTGGGCCGCGACCGCCACGCTCGGACCGGACACCTTCGCCGACCTCGCCGACCAGCACGCCGCCCGGCGCGCGGCCGGCGTGCTGGTCGCGGAGCTGCTGGACGCCGGGCGGGTGCCCGACGCCCTGGTGGCTGAGCTGACCGACCCGGTCGCCGTGCTGACGCTCGACGGCCACACCGACGCCGAGAGCCAAGCGATCCTCGGGCGACTCGTCCAGGTCGTAACCGACGCGGCGCCCTACCGACTCGACCCCGGTGCGCTCGACGCGCTCGGGCTCAGCCCCGGGGAACGCGACGACGTGCTGCGCCAGCTCATCGACAACGGCGAGCTCACCGCGCAGTTGAGCATGCCGGCGGACCGGCTGGCCTGGTTCTGCCACCCGCACCATGTCATCGACTTCCTGCTCCCCGACCTTGTCGACCACAGCGCTGACGTGTTCGGCCTGCTGCACACCGTCGCGCTCGCCACCGACGCCGCGGTCGACGAGGTGGTGGCCGCGCTCGGCGTACGGGAGGCCGCCCAGCACACTGCCGTCTTCGCCGTGTTGCAGGACGTTCTCGGCGTGCCGGCCACCACCGCGGAGGCGATCTGCGCGGCGGTCCTGGGCAGCGCCACCGGCACCCTCGACCTGCTGCTCGCGCCCGCGCTCGCCGACCCGGTGGCCGCGGCGGCGGACCCGGCCGTACGCCGGGCGATCCGCCGGATCCGCGGCTTCGGCATCCTCGCCGCCGGGCTGGGGCTGGGCACCGGCGAGGTCGCGCTCGCCTTCCACGACCAGGACCTGACCGGCAAGTTCGCCGAGCCGCTGACCCTGCCGCCGGGCGTGGACCGCATCGACGCGCTGCTGGAGTCGCCGGACGGCGAGGTCTACCTGTTCCGCGAGCGCGGGTTCTGGCGGTACCGGCCCGGTGCGGACCTGCCGGTCGACGCCCGGCCGCGGGCGCTGGCCGAACTGTCCGAGCACTTCGCCGAGCTCGCGGTGGTCGACGCCGCGTTCACCGACCTCGACGGCGCGTCCTGGCTCGTCGGCCGCGACGACGCGGGCGCCTCGCGCACGTTCGCCCGGCCGGCCGGGCACACCGCCTGGACCCCGCGCACCCAGGTCTGGGGCGCGGTCCGCAGCACCTTCGACGGCACCGGCATCGACGCCGCCTTCGTCGACGATCAGGGCCGGGTGTACCTGTTCCGCGGCGACCAGTACGTGCGCTACACCGGCACCGACCACTCGGTCGTCGACGAGGGCTACCCGCGCCGCATCGGCGACTGGTGGGCCGGCGACCAGCGGCCGGACGAGGTTCCGCTGCCGCCCCGGTTCCGGTCGAAGCTGGACGCGGCCGTGCGCGGCCTCGACGGCGTCACCTACCTGTTCGCCGGCGACCAGTTCGTCGCCGTGGGCCGGCCCACCTTCCCGGCCGATCAACCGGACGCCGAGCGGGCCGCGCTGGCCGAGCTGGTCGAGCAGCCGATCGCCGAGACCTGGGGGAGGGTGGTGAACCAGGTCGCCACGGCTGAACGCATCGACGCCGCCTATATCGACGGCAGCGCCCTGCAGGTCCTCGCCGGCGACCAGGTGGTCCGTTTCAGCGACAGCATCGACGACGAGGACGTCCGCGCCGACAGCGGCTTCCCCCGTCGGCTGGCGACGTTCTTCTCGGGGCTGCCCGGCGGGTTCGAGTCCGGCGTGGAGGCGGCGTTCGCCGACCGCGACGGTGCCGTGCACCTGTTCAAGCAGGGCCGCACGGTCACCCTGAACAGCACCCCGAACAGCGGCACCGGCGAGCTGGTACCGACAGCGCAGCGCTGGGGCGTACTCGGCCCGGTGCTCGCCGGTAACCGGGTCGACTCCGCCCTGCTCGGGCTGGACGGGCGGACCTACCTGTTCAGCGACACCCAGTACGTCTGCTACTCCGACGCCGCCTACACCCTCGTCGACCCCGGCTGTCCGCGCCGGATCGACACCGACTGGGGCGGGCTGTGCCAGGTCGGCGCGTCGTTCGTGCTGGACGGCGCGACCTACCTGTTCGGAACCCCCGGCAAGCTGTTCGACCTGCCGCTGGACGAGGGGCCGCGGACCGCGTGGTCGCGCGACCTGCTGGCGCCGGTGCACCGCGCCGACCTCGATGCCGGCCGGCTGCCGGGCGTCCTGCGCGACAGGTTGACCCGGCACGCCATCCGGGTGCCCGCCGGCGCCGTCGTCACCAGCGAGGCGGCCGGGTGGCGACTGGACGCCGAGGATGGCCTGCGGCTGTCGCTGCGCCGCGCCGGCTCGCGGCTGGAGGTGCACGTCGCGCCGCCGGAGACTGATGGCGGGGAGCAACCGTACTGGGAACAGCAGCGCCGGACGATGTTCTACGTCAGGTACTCCACGCGCGACTACACCACCCCGGACGCCGACTATCCCCGTCCGCTCGGGGAGAACTGGTGGAACCTGCCGGCCGACCTGGTCGGCGCGGACGCCACGTTCGCCCTCATCGACGCGGTGTTCACCGCCGCCGACGGCCGCGTCCACCTGTTCGCCGGCGAGCAGTTCATCGTGTTCGACGCCCAGCGGCGCTGGTGGTCGGCGCCGCGCCCGATCGCCGACGGCTGGGCCGGTCTGCCGTTCCGGCAGGTCGACGCCGCGTTCGTGGGCGCCGACGGCCGGACCTACGTGTTCCAGCGGGATCAGGTCACCCGGTACACCAGCAGCTACACCCGCGCCGACGACCGGTATCCGGCGCCGATCACCGCGCAGTGGGGCATCGTCGACAATGCCATCGCCCGCACCGGGCGGGTCGACGCCGCCCTGGTCGTGGAGCGGCCCGGCGCGGTGGATGCCGCCCCGGCCGGTGACGGGTCGCTGGACACGCCCGAGCCGGTACCGGACGGGCCGATCGTGCGTCGCACCTACCTGTTCTCCGGCGGCCAGTTCATCCGGTACACGCACCGCGCCGACGGCACCCGCCCGGCCGTCGCCGACCTGGGCTACCCGCAGCGGCTGATCGCGCTGCGCGGCGAGCCCGGCTTCGCGAACCTCGACGCCGAGCTGGACCGGGTCGACGCCGCGTTCGCCGACCGGGGCAGCATCTACCTGTTCAGCGGCCGGGCCTGCCACGTCGTCACCGACCGGCCGTACCGCCGGCACGTCGACCTGGCGCGTGCCGAGGTGCTGGCCGCCCTCGTCGAGGACGGCACCGTCCACCTGGAGCACCCGGACGGCTGGTACCGCTACAGCGCGCTGGAGGGGATCGGCATGGCCGCCGAACCGGCGCAACCGCGCACCCTGCGCACCGTGCCCGCCGAGTTCCGCACCTCTCTGGACGCGGTCCTCGCCGGCACCGACGGCACGACCTACCTGTTCCAGGGCCCCACCTGCTACAACACCACGCTCGAGCGGGCCTATCCGCTGGCCGAGGAGTGGGGCCGGCCGCGCCACAACATCTACCACGACGACACCGTCGACGCCGCCTTCGTCGCCACCGACGGCAAGACGTACGTGTTCAGCGGCGACCAGTTCGTGGTCTACGACGAGATGGCCTACGCCGGCGCCGAAGTGGCACAGGGGCCGCTGCCGATCGCCGGGTACTTCGCCGGGCTCGCCCGGGTGACGCTCGCCTACGTGCGCGCCGGTGTCACCCACCTGTTCGGCCCGCCGGACGCGGCCGGTCGCCGGCCGCTGGTGGTGTACTCCGGCAAGGAGTTCGACCGGCCGGACGACGGGTACCCGGCCACCGTCGACGCCGAGTTCTGGGCGGTTCCGCCGGCCTACCGGCCGGCCGGGTTCACCGGGCCGGACGCGGTCCTGTTCACCGGCGACGCGATGCTGCTGCTGACCGGCGGCACCGTCGTGCAGTACGACGAGGTGGACCGGGTCTGGGCCGCACCTCGGCCGCTCGAGCGCATCTGGCGCGGTATCGGGCCGGTCGACCGGTTCTCCACCGCCTTCACCGGCCGTGACGGCGCGACGTACTTCTTCTTCGGCCCGGAGTTCGCCCGTTACTCCGGCCGCGCCTTCGCCGCCCGGCAGAGCGTGCGGCGGTACTGGGGAAACACCCGCAACCCGTTCCTGGCCGGGTCCGGCGACGACGTGATCGACGCGGCGTTCGTGCACCGTGGCGTGACCTACCTGTTCGCCGGCGACCAGTACGTGCGGTACTCCACGTCCGACTACCGCTACGCCGACCCCGGTTATCCGCGGCCGGTCACCGGCAACCTGCGCCACGAGGAGCCGTTCGCCGCGCTGCCCGTGGCGGTCGAGGACGAGCTGGTCCAGCGGCTGAGCACCGGCTCGCGTGCGGTGGTGGACGCGGTCGTGGTCAACGATCGGCACACGTACGTGTTCGCCGGGCGTACCTGTCATGTGGTCTCCGCGGAACCGGCGGCCACCTACGACATCGCCGTGCTCGGCCGGGTCCGCAACAACCTCGCCGACAAGGCGCGGGTCGACGCCGCGCTCGTCTCCGGCGTGCACACCTACCTGTTCTCCGGCGACCAGTTCGTCCGCTACACCGGCGACGACTACCGCCACGTCGACGAGGGCTACCCGCAGACCATCGCCGACGGGCTGGCCGCCGAGCTGGGCGTCGAAGGCGAGCTGCCGCAGGCGCTGCACGGCGGCATCGACGCGGCGGTGCGCGCCGCCGACGGCGTGCACCTGTTCGCCGGCGACCAGTGCTTCCACGTCGTGGGCGACACCGTGGCGGCCACCGCGATCGCCGGCAGCTGGGGCGGGCCGCGCAACGAGTTCCTGCCCGGTGGCCTGCGGGCGGCGTTCGTCGCACCCGGCGGGCAGCTGTACGCGTTCGCCGGCGACCAGTACGCGCGGTACCAGCCGCCGCTGCCCGGCACCCCCGCCTACGCCCACGTCGACGCCGGCTCGCTGCGCCGGGTGCACGACAACTGGGGCGCGCTGCCGGACGCGTTCGAGACCGGCATCGACGGCGCGTTCACGCTGCGCGGCAACACCTACCTGTGCCGGGACGAGCAGTACGTGCGGTACTCCGGCGAGCAGTACGACCGGGTCGCCCGTACGTTCCCGCAGCCGCTGGCGGACCGCTTCGCCGACACCGCCGACTACCGCCTCGCCGACCTCTCCGTGATCACCCGCTACGCCGCCCTCGCGCGGGCCCACCGCGCCGGCGGCGCCGACCTCGCCGCCCTGCTCGGCCCGGCCGCCGGGCCGGTCGCCGACCCGTACCGGGAGATCGCCACGGTGTTCGGGTGGGATGTCGAGCAGCTGCGCTGGTGCCGCCGCAACAGCGCGCTGTTCAGTGACAGTGCCGCCGGTGCCGACCGCGTCGAACTCGAGTTCCTGCTGGAACTGGTGGACCTGTTCGCGTTCACCGAGCCGCTCGGTAGCACGCCGGCCCGGCTGTACGCCGACGTGTGGGTGCCGTTGTTCACCGGTGGCCGCCCCAGCGACCCGGAACTCGACGCGGCCACCGCCACCCTGTCCGGCCTGCTGGAACGCCAGGCCGGCGCGCAGCGCTGGCCGGCGCTGTCGCGCACCCTGCACGACGAACTCGCCGTGGCGCTGCGCGACGCGCTGGTGGCGGCGCTGCTCGGCCCGGAGCCCGGCAGCATCAGCCGGGATCTGTCCGAACGATTCCTCATCGACGTCGACATGGGCGCCGACGCGAACACCTCCCGGGTGCGCGAGGCGATCGCGGCCGCCCAGCTCTACGTGCACCGGTACCTGCTCAGCCTGGAGCCCGCCGACGGTGGCCAGGAACAGCACGACCAGGTCAAGCAGTGGTGGACGTGGCTGCGCAACTACCGGGTGTGGGAGGCCAACCGGAAGGTCTTCCTCTACCCGGAGAACTACCTGCGGCCCGAACTGCGCGACACCAAGACTCCGGCGTTCGTGTCGCTGGAGCAGGAACTGCTGCATGGCGAGATCACCGCACCGAGCGTCGAGCGGGCGTACAAGCGCTACCTGGACGAGTACACCGAGGTCTCCCGGCTGACCATCGCCGGCGGTTACGTCTACACCAAGGACCGGCTGCCGGAGGGACCGCGCCGGCTGGTGCTGTTCGGGCGGACCAAGACCGATCCGCGCCGCTACTACTACCGGCGGGCCGAGTTCGGTAGCCGGGAGAAACTGTCCGCGGTGTGGGAACCGTGGCAGCCGGTGAACGTCGGCATCGAGGCCGACCTGGTGCACCCGGTGCACGCGTTCGGGCGGGTGTTCGTCTTCTGGACCACCGTCGAACCGGTGGCGGCCGGCCAGCCGGGCACGCAGCTGGCGGTCCACGACGGTCAACCGCCGGTCGACCCGAAGGCCGCCCTCAACCGGGTCCGGGTCTCGTACTCGTTCTGCAACCTCGCCGGCGAGTGGGTTCCGGCGCAGCTGCTCGGCGTCAGCGACGCGGAGGTGGGCACGATCGCCGGCATCGAGCTGACCGTGCTGCCCCGGGCCGACGCCGGCACCGGCCGGACCTCGGTCGCGGTGGCCTGCGCGTACTCGGTGACCCCGCCGGCGCCCGCGGCGCCGAAGCCGTACCCCGGTGGCGCGCTGTTCGTCCTCAACCCCGAGCTGTACGCCGAGCGGCTGCGACTGCCCGCCACCGGGCCGGACGAGCAGCTGATCAGCGAGATCGCCGAGGCGGTGACGGTGGCCGCGACGGCGAAGACAGCCACCGCCGACCGGGTGTCGTCGATCTTCGTCGACCCGGTCGCGGCGTCCGACGTGATCCGCTTCGACGCGCCGGCCGGCGCCGAATCCTGGCCGTGGTTCAGCGTCGACGTCAAGGGCGGCAGCTTCCTGTGCCGGCCGGTGACGGTCGAGCCGGCAGCGGTCACCCGCACCCGGCTGCAGGACGACGATCGGATGCCCGGCTGGGCGCACGTCGACGCGGCGGTGCAGCTGCCCGGCGGCAGCCGCCTGCTGTTCGACAACGAGGGCCTGCGCTCGGCCACGATCCCGGCGACGGGGGACCCGCTGATCGAGGTGAAGACCCGCAGGCGGTGGGGACTGCGCCGTACGGTGCTGCCGGTGCCGGACACCGCGGTGGACGCGATCCTGGTCCGCGGCCAGTACACGTTCGTCTTCTACGGCAACCAGTACGTGCGGTTCACCGGCACCCCGTTCGGCCGGATCGACGACGAGTACCCCAAGGCGCTGGCGGGCAACACCGAAGGACTGCCGACCACGTGGGAGCGGATCGACGTCGCCCTCACCCTGCCCGACCGCACCGAGGTGTTCTTCAACCGGGACGGCCACCTGGTGACCGGGAACGGCCGCACCGTCAACACGCCGATCGAGTGGTCGGACCTCGGGCTGCGGCAACGCTTCGACAGGGTGAACCCGCCGGCCATCCGCACCGCCATGCTCACCACGGAGCATCTGTTCGTGTTCACCGCGGACAAGTACCTGCGGATCACCCTCGGCAAGCCGACACCGTCGGACAAGCAGTGGTACGAGGTGATCGACCGGTCCTACCCCACGTCGATCGGGGACAACACCGACGGCATCCCGACCGACGTGAACATCGACGCCGCCGTGTGGCGCGACGGGACCGCCTACTACTTCGACAACACCGCGCACCGCTACGCGGCCGTGTCCTCGACCGGCGAGGTCACCTACCACCCCGTGCACCGGGCGCCGACCGCGATCGCCGGCAGCGGCACGGTCGACGCGGCCTGGGTGGGCACCGCCGCCGACGGCGTCTCGACGCTGTACCTCACCAACGGCGGGCAGTTCGTGCGGTACACGCTCACCGGCCCGGACACCGTGCCGGACTTCATCGACGAGGACACCGGCGCCGCGCCCGGCACCCTCGACGCCACGGCGATCAGCACCTCGATCGACACCGTGCTGCCCCGCGGTACGGACCTCTACCTGTTCAGCGGCGCGCAGTACACGAAGATGCCCGCCACGCAGGACCCGTCGGTGATCCCGCCGATGCGGCAGATCGCCGGCGCGTGGGGCGAGCTGCCCAGCGAGAAGACACCGCCGTTCGACGCGGCCCTGCAGGGGGCGGACGGGCTGACGCTGTTCGCCGGCGACGGCTACCTGCGGTACGCCGCGGATCTCACCCCGCCCCGGCCGTACGAACTGTCCACCCTGCCGTTCGAGATCATCCGGCTGACCACGGCCACCGCCGCTGACCTCAACCGCCGGCTGCTCTCCGGTGGCATGCCGGCCCTGCTCGACCTGTCCACGCAGGAGATCGACGAGATCCGGATCTCCGTGGCGGAGGGGGACCGCGCCGCCGTCCGGGTGGACGCCGAGATGGTCGACGCCGAGCGCCTGCCGTCCGGGACGCACCTGGACTTCCGCAGCGCGAACGGCCTCTACTACTGGGAGATCTTCTTCCACGCGCCGCTGCTGATCGCGCAGGCGCTCAACGCCGCCCAGCGCTTCGATGACGCGCGCCGCTGGTATGAGTACGTCTTCGACCCCACCAGCACCGGCTCGTACTGGCGTTTCCTGCCGTTCCTCACCCTCGACCCGGCCGGGCTGGCCGGCAGCATCGACGGCGAGCTGGCGGCGGCGAAGCGGGCCAAGCTCGGCGTCGACGCGCTAGGCGGCCCGCTCGGTGAGCTCACCGCGGCGCTGCGGACCCTCGCCCCGGCGATCGACCGCAGCCCGGCCACCGACGCGGAGAAGGCCGCGTTCGACGTGGTCACCTCGGCCGGCAAGCAACAGAGCATCGCCACCGCCGTGACGGCGCTGACCGCGAACCTGCCGCCGGCCGCCGACGCGGCCGCGGCCGCCGCCCGCGTCACCCAGCTGGAGGCCGCCGACCGGCTGCGCGAGCGCACCCAGCTTGCGGCCGGTATGGGCGCCCTGTTCCAGGCCCGCGGCGACGAGGACGACCTGCTGCGGGTGTACCGCGACGACCCGTTCGACCCGCACGCCATCGCCGCGCTGCGCCCGGTCGCCTACCGCCGGGCCGTTGTCATGGCGTACGTCGACAACCTGCTCGACTGGGCCGACATGCTGTTCCGGCAGTACACCCCGGAAAGCGTCGACGAGGCCCGGATGCTGTACGTGCTCGCCTACGACCTGCTGGGCGACCGCCCGGAACGACTCGGGGTGCGCCTGCTGCCGGGCACCCAGTCGCTCACCGGCCTCGGCACCGCCGACCTGCGCGGCTACTTCACCCGCGGCGGCGTACTGCTGACCGGTGCGGGCGAGGTGCACGCCGGGGTCGGCGCGGCGTACTTCACCGTCCCGGACAACCGCACCTTCCACGAGTACTGGACCCGGGTCGAGGACCGGCTGAACAAGATCCGCATGTCGCTGGACATCCTCGGCACCAGCCGGCCGCTTCCGCTGTTCGCGCCGGCGCTGGACCCGATGGCGCTGGTGCGCTCGGTCGCCGAGGGCGCCGGCATCGACGCGGTCGTGGCCGGCTCGGCCGCGCCGCCGCCGCACTACCGCTTCGCCGCGGTGTACCGGCGGGCGCAGGACGCGGCCGACCGGCTGAGCAGCCTCGGCGGCGAACTGCTCGGCGCGCTGGAGAACGGCAATGCGGAGGAGCTCAGCATCCTGCACCAGCGGCACGAGCAGGACATCCTGCTGCTGACCCGGGCGGTCGACGAGGCGCGGGTGCGCATCGCCGAACAGGGCGTGGCCGAGCTGACCGCCGGCCGGGCCGGCGCCGTGCAGCGCGCCGGGCACTACGACCGGTTGATCACCGCCGGGATGAACGTGCTGGAGCGCAGCCAGCTCAGCGCCATGAGCGACAGCGTGGATCTGTTCATCGTCTCGGCGGAGCTGCAGATCGGCGCCGGCATCGCGCACGCCGCGCCGCAGATCAAGGCCGGCCCGTTCATCATCGGCACCGAGGCCGGCGGCATACAGGTCGGCGCGGCGCTGGACGCGGGCGCCGAATGCACCCAGACCCTCGCCGAGGCGGTGCAGGTCATCGGCGAGTCGCTCGGCGTGCGGGCCCAGTACCAGCGGATGGCCGAGGACTGGCAGCTGCAGGCGGACACCGCGCACAACGACGTCGAACAGATGACGCACCGGCTGGCCGCCGCCGAGCAGGAACTCGCCGTCGCGAGGCGGGAGCTGGAGCTGCTCGGCCGCCAGATCGAGCAGAACGCGGCGGTGACCACCTTCCTGCGGGAGAAGTTCACCAACGCAGAGCTGTACAACTGGATGGCCACCCAGCTCTCCGGCCTGTACTTCCAGGCCTACCACCTCGCCCACGACCTGGCGAAGGCGGCGGAACGGGCGTGGCAGTTCGAGCAGGGCGCCCCGGACACCGAGGCGACCTACATCCGGGCGACGTACTGGGAGAGCCGGCGCACCGGCCTGCTCGCCGGGCAGAGCCTCGCGCTGGACCTGCAACGGCTGGGCAAGGCCCACTTCGACAACGACGCCCGGTCCCTGGAGATCACCCGCCAGGTGTCGCTGCTGGCGACCGACCCGACCGCGCTGATCCGCCTGCGCAACGACGGCCGGACCGACTTCACGCTCACCGAGGCGCTCTTCGACCGGGACTTCCCGGGCCACTACCGGCGCCAGATCCGCACCGTGTCGGTCACCTTCATCGATTCCCAGGGCCAGCCGGTCGGGGTCAACGCCACCCTCACCCAGCTGGGCAACAAGACGGTGCTGGCGCCGGACACGGCCGCGGTCGGGCACCTGCTCGACCCGAAGGGCGCCCCGCCGCAGACGATCCGCGCCGACTGGCGGGCCAGCCAGCGCATCGCACTGTCGCAGGTGGAGTACGGCCGGGACAACAACGGCCTGTTCGACCTGCGCTACGACGACGAACGGTACCTGCCGTTCGAAGGCACCGGCGCCGTGTCGACCTGGCGGCTGGAACGCGCCGTGCACGGCTTCGACGGCGTGTACGACGTCGTTGTCACCGTCAAGTACACGGCCGAGCACGGCGGGGACACCTTCGCCGCGGCAGTCAAGACGATGCTCCGGCCGTACCCGGCCACCCGCTTCGTCGACGTGGCGCAGGAGTTCCCCGAGCAGTGGGAGGACTTCGTCGCCAACGGCGCGGACCGGCTGGTCCTGCCGATCGTCCCGGAGATGTTCCCGGACCTGGCCGGTCGCCGCGTCACCGGCATCGTCGCGACCTACGACGTGGCCGGCGACACCCCCGCCCGGCTGGTGCTCGACGGCGATCCGGCGCTCACCCTCCCCGAGGCCACGCTGCTGCCGACTCCCGCGCTCACCGTCGGCGAATGGTCCTTCGCGCTCGACGGCGACAAGGCCGACCTGCAGAACGTGGGGCTGGTCCTCACCTACAAGGCGCTCGCGTAACCACCGACACCGGAGGCAACCATGCTGAGAAAAGCGTTCACCACCTTTGGGAGCGGGTTCTCGTCCGCGGCGAAGAAGGCTCCGCCCCTGACGCCGGGGACCTCATCCCTGCTGCGGCTCTCCCGGGCTCCCCTGCAGAAGCCCCGTACGCTGAGCCTGCCGCCGACCGCGTCCCCGTTCGGCACCACCGCTCGCCAGCAGGGCTTCAGCACCACCCGCCCGCTGTTCGACACCGGCGGCGGTTCCCGGCCGCCGACCATCACGCCGCCGCCGACCGAGCGCAATGAGCGCAACGAGCGGGACGACAGGGACGCGCCGCCACAGCCGCCCCGCGCCACGATCCCCTTCATCATCCCGATCATCGGTTCGCCCGGCGACTCGGACGAGGACAGCGACACCGAGGACGAAGACGGCAACGAATACACCGACCTGGCCGAGCCGATGGCCGAGTTCGTCCAGGACGAATTCGGCGTGCAATCGGATCTGGTCAAGGAGTTCCCGGAGCCGTACGCCTGGCTGAACGATTACACCGGCCCCGACGGCGCCCTCAAGCTGGCCGAGGCCATCGGGAAGAACCCGGAACTGTTGAAGAAACTCGCCGAGGCGGCGCTGGCGGACGGCGAGAAGATGGACGGCGGCCTCGGGAAGACGATCCGGATGGACGTGAAGCACCACGCGTACCTGATCCTCTCGCAGCAGTTGACTGCCAACTCCGAACTCGCGCGCCAATTCTTCAGCAAGGAGACGGAGGCGCAGAAACAGATCGAGGCGCTGGCCGGCTGCTTCCCCGCAGGCGGGGCGTTCGGCCCGGAGGTCACCCTCGGCTACAGCGGCAAGGTCGTGCCGAGCCACCTGACGAAGGTCGACCTGGGCAACGGCCGCACCGCGACGTGCTGCCTGATGACCACCGGCAAGTGGCACGCCCTCGACGGCCACCTGATGTGGATCATGTTCCACGACGCGAACACCAACACGTTCAGCTACTCCGCCTTCGGCACCGGCAAACATCCGATGCCGATCGTGGACACGCTGAACCCCATTCTCGGCGGCGCGATGATGAACACCATGGCGAAGCGGCTCTCGGTGCTGCTCGACAAGGCGGCCACGCTCATCGGCATGACTCCCGAGAAGATGCGCAACGTCATCAAGGCGGCAGATCCGGCCCTCGACTACAAGAGTCAGGCGCTGAGGGTCTTCGACGCATTCGCCGTGCCGATCTCGGCGTACCGCCAAGACGTCGGCGGCAACACGGTCGCCATACCGAAAACCTAGTGATAAAACCGCTGATTGGGGTGCCCACCCACCGCGGTACTTGACCATCACCCCGGGCCGAGGTTGGTGGGGCCCGGGGTGACGGGCCTCGCCAGTCGGCTGAGCATATAACGCTTGGCGTTATATATCGGTTGAGGTAGCATCGCGCGGCATGCCACTCAGCGGCATCCGCTTTTGCCCTTGCCGGCCCGCCGGCGCAACCATTCCTCAATTGCTGGTGCACTCAGCACTGGGGAGCGGTTGCGACTGGTCGTCACCGACGAAGGTGAGGGGCCGCTCCAGTGGGAGCTCGCGGGTGGTTTCAATGCCCAACCAGCTCACTTTGAAGCGAAGGGCGTCGATGGTCATGAAGCTGTTCTCGGCCATGCTCGGTTGGCACGCTGTATCCAGCGACCACAGGACGGTCGCTTCCTGCCCGGGAGTCAGCCTCACCGTCGTCAGCGGGGTCGTATCGTCCTGGAAGCCCGAAACGCCTGGTACGAATTTGACCTGCTGCTCTTCGAACCAGTCGATCGTGTCGGAGACATCGAGACCATGCACGGTGAAGGGTAGACGACCGTCGTTGCGGAAGCTGAACGTGGCGGTCAACGTCCCGACGGGCCGACCACGCACCACCAGTCGAGTGTCCGTCACGCCGTCGTTGGCCCAGGACATGCCAGCCCCCGGGCCGACTACGCTTCCTTCGACCAGCCGAGGATTGCCCCACCACACGAACCCTGATCCCATGACGGCGATGAGCGCTACGGTGCCGAACGGCAGTGGCCACCGCACTCGCCGCGGGCGCGCACCGGGCGTCGGGGGCAGGCCGCTTTGCACTCCCATCATGGCCTCCCTGCCGTACCCCTGGCGCGCCCGTCAGAAATGATCATGCCGCACGGCGACGCGCTGGAGGTGAGAGTTCATCCGGTGCCACTCTGCCTGGCCCAACGCACTCATCTAGTCTTGCCTTTTAACCTCCAGGTTTCTGCAGGTCGGCTTGGGTCCGGGCGCGGTGGATGGTTTTGCCCACGTCG
>NZ_JBHTDO010000029.1:0-134685 GCF_042666575.1 Actinoplanes sp. GCM10030250
GGGTGGGTGTGTTTCGTGCTAGTGGACGTGCAGGGTGTCCTATCGGTGGGTGTCGCTGTGTTGTCAGGATGAAGCGCAGGCGGTAACACCTTTGCCACACGTGGGAAACAGTCGTTTCCTGGGGCGTCGATCAGCGGGCGTCCATACCTTCGACACCATTGATGCCTCGTCAGCCGCGGCCGGGATGAAACGTATCAACGGCCCCGAGGCGGGACGGGCCGGGGGCGGGGGCGAGGTGTCGACGTTCGGCAACGGGGGTTCAGCGACGATGGGAAGGGACCACTATGCGCAAACTCTTAGCCGTACTCCTACTACCTCTCGGGCTGGCCGCAATACCGGCCGCCCCCGCCAGCGCCGTCCCCGCCAGCGCCAGCGCCAGCGCCGGCGCCGGCGCCGCTGACGACTGCGGGCCCTGGGCGAACCCCCGCAAATCCCCGGAAGCCCGAGCCCAAGCCCTCCTCCAAGCCAGCACCCAGCACCAGAAATACCGCTGGCTCGTGGAACAACCCGCCAACACCCCGCAACAAACCACCTGGCCAGGCGACGTCGTCTATCCCGTCCAGCTCCCGTGCACCCCCACCGTCGTCTACTCCGACGGCCCCGACGGCGTCCGCTTCACCCCCGGCGTCACCGCGTTCCCGGCCACGATCGCCACCGCCGCCACCTGGAATCAGCCGCTGGCGTACGTGAAAGGCGCCGCCCAGGCCACCGAAGCGTTCAACAAGGGCAAGAACGTGCTCCTCGCCCCCGGGCTGGCGTCGGGGCGCACGCCGCTGTCCGGTCGCACCCCGGAGTACCTCGGTGAGGACCCGCTGCTCACCGGCCTGATGGCGGCCGCCGGGACGCGGGGGATACAGAGCCGGCCGGTGCTCGCCGCGCTCAAGCACTACGTGGCGAACGAGCAGGAGCTCGACCGGCAGACCAGTTCGTCGAACGCGGACGAGCGGACCCTGCGCGAGATCTACGACCTGCCGTTCGAGATTGCCGTGGACCGGGGGCGGCCGGCGAGCGTGATGTGCTCGTACAACCAGATCAACGGTGTGTACGCGTGCGAGAATCCGCGGCTGAACACCGTACTGAAGAAAGATTTTGATGGTTATGTCATGTCCGATTTTGGCTCGGTGCACTCGACCGCGCCGAGTCTCGTCAATGGCCTCGACCAGGAGCTGAATCGGCCGATCTGGTTCACGCCGGCGCGGCTCGACGCGGCCCTCGCGGCGGGGGAGATCACTCAGAGGCAGATCGACGCCGCCGCCTACCGGGTGATCGTCTCCTACATCCGTGGGGGACTTTTTGATCACCCGCTGCCCGCGACGCCGGTGGCGGACGCCTCGACGGCCGCGCACAAGGCCGTCGCGAGGAAGGTCGCCGAAGAGGGATCTGTCCTGCTGAAGAATGACAAAAAGGTCCTGCCGCTGCGCCCCCGGAGCGGCGACACGATCGCCGTGATCGGACCGACCGCCGGGCCCGGTGCCGCCTCGGTGTGCAGCCTGCCGTGGCGGTTCGGCAATCCGCAGACGCTCCAGTGCGAGGACCTGATCACCCCGGAGACCGGCATCCGTGAGCGTGCCGCCCGTTCCGGCGCGACCGTCACCTTCGACAACGGCAGCGATCTCACCGCGGCTGCCGCGACCGCCGCGAACGCCGACATCGCGGTGGTCTTCGGATATCAGCGGACCGGTGAGTTCAACGATCTCCCGGACCTGCGGCTGCAGGGCAACGGGGACGCGCTCGTCGAGGCGGTCGCGGCGGCCAACCCGCGCACCGTCGTGGTGCTCCAGACCGGCAGCGCCGTCGAGATGCCGTGGCTGGGCGACGTCCCGGCGGTCCTGGAGACCTGGTACGGCGGTGAGCAGATGGGCCCCGCCACCGCCGCCCTGCTCTTCGGCGACGTCAACCCGTCCGGCAAGCTCCCGATGACCTTCCCGAGATCGCTCGCGGACACCCCCACAGCGGGCGATCCGGCGCGCTATCCCGGCGTGCGGGCCGACGGCGAGACGATCCGGCAGGTCTCCTACAGCGAGGGCCTGAAAGTCGGGTACCGCTGGTACGAGTCCGAGGACATCGAGCCACTGTTCGCTTTCGGGCACGGGCTGTCGTACACCACGTTCCGTTACAGCGACCTGCGGGTGAGCGGCGACGGGCGCGACAACCTGCGGATCCAATTCAAGATCACCAACACGGGCAATCGTACGGGCACCGAGGTCGCCCAGGCCTACCTAGCCCTGCCCGCCGCCACCGGTGAACCGTCCAAGCGCCTGGCCGGCTGGTCGCGGGTGACCCTGGGCGCCGGCCAGCACCGCACCACCGAGATCCGCCTGACCCGCGCCGACCTGAAGGACCTGCACCTGCTCGAATACTGGAACTCCGCCGCCAAGGACTGGACGACAGCACCGGGCCGCTACACCGTCCACCTGGGCGGCTCCTCCCGCACCACACTCACCGACTCGTTCCGCATCAAGTAGGCAGAAGGCAGGCACGAAGGTAGGCAGGAAAGGCCGCGGTCCGGGAGATGCAACCTTCCGGACCGCGGTTTCCGTCGTGTGATGGAGGCGCAAGCACACGGGGGAGGGTGAGTGGAGCAGTCCGAGGAGGACGAGTTCCGGGCATTCGTCGGCGCCCGGATGGAACGCTGGCGGCGTGCGGCGTACCTGTTGTGCCATGACTGGCACATGGCCGACGATCTTGTGGGCACGGTGGTGGGCAAGCTCTACGAGCGGTGGCGCCGGGTCGCTGCCACGAACAATCCTGATGCGTACGCCCAGCGCGTCCTGACGACCGCCTGGGTGGACGAGCGCCGCCGGCCGTGGCGCCGCGAGCACACCGCCGCCGCGCTTCCGGACCAGGGCTGGAGCCATCCCGACCGGATCGGCGACCGTGACCAGCTGGTCAGCCTGCTGGCCAAGCTCGGACGGCGGCAGCGGGCCGTGGTGGTGCTGCGTTTCTACTTCGACCGCTCGGTCGAGGAGACCGCGGAGCTGCTCGGCATCTCCGCGGGGACAGTCAAGAGCCAATCGGCGCGGGCACTGGAGATGTTGCGCGCGCTCGCCTACGCCACGGGGAGCCCGAAATGAACCAGGAGACCCTCGACCGGATGATCGGTGTCGCCCCGCCGTCCACTGTCGACATCGAGCGCGTCATCCACCGTACGCGGAAAAGACGACGGACCCGCCGGGCCGTTACCACCGGGACCACCGCCGCGGCCGCTGTCGTCGCGGTGGTGCTGGGCGTCAATCTCGGCGGCGGCGGCCCGCACACCCGGCAGGTCACCCTGCCCCCGACCGCGACCCTGCCCCCGACCGCGACCCTGCCCCCGACCGCGGCCGCGGAACCGGAAGCGAGCCCGCCCGGCCCGGCGGTGGAGACCGCCACCGCCGGCCCGGCGGTGGAGACCGGCACCGCCGCCGGACGTCAGCGCACCCTGAACCGGGTGCGGGTCGCCCTCGAGGCGGCGACCGCCGAGCACGCGGCCGGGACCAGGTGGGTCTACATGCCGGACGTGCCGGGGGAGAAGCGGACACCGGACGGGCATCCGGTGATGTCGATCAACCGGGATCCGATCGCGTTCGAGGGCCGGTCCGGCATCGTCCGCGGCGGGCGCAAGGGCGGCTTCTACCTGTCGCTGCGTGCCGCCGGTTGTGACGACGCGGCCAGGGGGTGCTCGCCGCTCTACGACTGCGACGGCGGCGTGCCGGAGTGTGAGACGACCCGCACCGCTGCCGGGCTGGAGATGGTCCGCTGGGTGGACAAGCCGGGCCGGGGCTGGGTGTTCTACGGTGTCGACGTCAGGTTGCGCGACGGGAAGAACGCCCTCCGGCTCCAGGCGGTCAACACCTTCGGTGGTGACGGCACCCTTCCGGTCGCCCCGGCGCCGGTGCTCACCCGCGCCCAGCTCGACGTCATCGCCACCACCATCGCCGAGACGTTCACCGGTTGAGAGCCGGCCGAGGCCGACACCAGACCCTGGTCCGACGTGTACGCCGGACCACGCCCCTAGCATCACCGGGTGACCAGACGTCGATGGATCATCACGGCGCTCACCGCCGCCGCCCTCCTCGGAGCCGCCGCCGGCACCCTCGCCCTCACCGCCCCCGCGATCGCCGCCACCGCCTGTCCCCAGTGTTACGGCCTGTCATCACAGGGCCGAGGCCTCTACACCGAGCGTGACGACGCCGCCTACCGCCCGATGATCGACGCTGCCACCGGCCGGATCGGCGAGTTCTACGGCGGCGTGACCGTCTCCCCGCGGGTGCTGATCTGTGCCACCGACGCCTGCTACCGGCGGATCGGCGGTGGCGGCGAGAAGGGCCGGGCGCTGGGACGGTGGGCGATGCTGCTGTCCCCGGCCGGTGCGAACCGGACCATCGCCACCCACGAGCTCTCCCACCTGGAGTTCAACGAGCGGCTCGGTCCCGCGCGGGGAGAGATCCCGCGCTGGTTCGAGGAGGGCCTCGCCGTGGTGGTCGCCCAGGACGCCCGTTATCTCCAGCCGGACGGCGGCTGCCGCCTCCCGCCGGCGGAGGCGAAACCGGTGACCGGGGCTGACTGGGCGGCGGAGCCCGGTGACCGCGGCTATCTGCGGGCGGCGTGCGTGGTCAGCACGTGGATGGCCGAGCACGGCGGGACGCCTGCCGTGCTCGGCCTCGTCGAAGGTCTGCGGGCCGGTGGATCCTTCGGCGACCTGGTGACCGTCAGTTGACCCGCGGCGTGTAGACGTCACAGGCCGTGCCGCGCTCGGCCTGGCGCACCGTACGGCCGGCGCAGAGACGCAACTGCGGCTTGCCTCCGCCCCACAGGTATTCCGAGGTGGCCCGGAAGGCCGTCCGGCCGCGGCCGCATCCCCGCTGCACGGTCCGCCACTCGATGCCGTCGGTCGGCCCGTTGTAGGCGATCTGCACGACAGCGCACGACGTCCACCGGTTGACGGCCAGCGTGCCGCGCACGGTGATCGGCGGCACCGGCCGCCCCGGAATGCCCATCATCCGCTCGTAGCTCCCGTAGGCGCCGGCCCCCCGAACACCAAGCCGAAACGTGTCGCCGCCAGGGACCGGCCGCGCCAAGTCGCTACCGGCGGCCACGGCCGGCGCCCCCGCCATTGTCACGGTCAGAAAGGCACCTGCGAGCACACCCAACACCCGGAATTTCATCGTCAACTCCTCGATTTCTGTCGATTAACGGCTGTGCAGCCGCCGAAGGAGAAACGATCGAAACAGGGTTATCGCACAAGCAATGTGTAGCTGGGTGCGAATCCGGTCCGGCAGCGCGACGACACCCACACCTGCCGCGCCACCCCGTCGGCGCCGACCTCCTCGCACTCGGTGCGCGGCTCGGCGGTCCGGTCGAACGCCGCGGTGTACACCTCCCGCTCACCCCGCCGGGGCGTGCTCCGGGGCACGTAGGTGATGACCAGATCGTCCCCCGCGGCACCGGGGAAGACCGAGAACGACGTCCAGAATCCCGCGGCCAGGCCCTGCTCGCCGATGATCCTGGCGCGGCCGTGGTCGTACGTCCCCAGCAGCGCGGTCGTCGTGCGTGGCAGCCCCGCCTCGGCCGCCGAAGGAGCGATCCCGGCAGTCGTGAGCGCGGCGGCGATGATGGCGAGAGTCGATTTCCGGCGCATGTTAACAAGCATGTGAACATTCCTTTGCCGACGATTTCCGGGGGTCTCCCGAAAGGGATGAAGGACCGGCGGAAGATGTTTTCCCCGCCCGGCACGACGGCACGTTACCAGCATTTAACGCAGCGGTGATGTGGATGGAATCACAGCTTACCCATAACCATTTAGACGCAATTAACGAACGTTAAGTCCGGAGCACCGCGATATCGTTCTCGGTCAGGCTGCCGCAAACCACCAGACCGTCGTGCTCGGCGGCCGAGGTGACGAAACCGTAGGAGCCGTCGGTGGTGCGCAGGTCGTGGACCAGCCGGCCGTCGAGGGTGAAGGCCATCACCCAGGCGATCGGCACGGCCTTCGGGCGCACCGCCGCGGGCAGGTTCCACACCAGCAGCCGCAGGAAGCCGGGCAGTGGCAGCAACCGGTCGAGCAGTGCGTCACGCGGCGCGGCGATGCCCGCCCAGACCAGGCCGTCGCTGCCGAGGCTCAGGTTGTCCGGGAAGCCCGGCAGGTTGTCGACGAGCACCTCGGTGCGGCCGCCGATCCAGTGCCGCTGAATCCGGTACCCGGCGGTCTCGGCGATCAGCAGGTGCGAGCCGTCCGGCGCCAGGACCAGGCCGTTGGCGAACTTCAGGCCGTCCAGCACGGTCGTGACGGTGCCGTCGGGGTCGCGGCGCAGCAGCCGGCCCGTGCCGGAGTGCTCGAAGACGTCGCCGAGGTGATCGGTCAGGTTCCACTCGGTGGTCGAACTGGTGAACCAGATCGTGCCGTCCGGCGCCTCCACCACGTTGCTGGCGAAGGTCGTCTCGGCGAGCACCTCGACCCGCCCGCCGGGATGCACGGCGAGCAGGCCGCGGTCGTGGTCGCAGACGAGGACACCGCCGCCGGCGCGCGGATGCAGGCCGAGCGGGCGGCCGCCGGTCTCGGCGAGCACGGTCCGGTCGCCGGTGGCCGGATCGATGCGGACGATCCGGCCGTCGCCGAGGCCCGCGATCACGTGCCCGTCGCTGTCGAAGACCACGTCCTCCGGGCCGCGCCCGCCGGTGGCCAGCATGCGGGCCGCCTCCAGCCGGGCGGTCGGACCGCGATCATCGAGAGTGGGCGGGCGCCAGCGGCGCGGCTTGATCAGGCGGCGGGCCAATTCACACCATTTTCCGTACGATCGACAGCGGCAGAATGCGCATGGCCATACCGATCGGCACCCAGGGCCACGCGGGCACATGTGCCTTGGCCCGCCGTTTCTCGATGGCGGCCACGATCGCGCGGACGCCGGTGGGCGTGTCCACCATGAACCGGGTGCGCTGCTGGACGTGCTCGTTCATCTCCGACCGGATGTAGCCGGGATAGATCACCGACACGTCCACGCCGGGGATGCGCTCGGAGCGGACGCCCTCCGCGACCGCGGCGATCCCGGCCTTGGTGGCGGCGTAGGTAGTCATCGACCGGCGCATGCCGCGCAGCGCCGACATCGACGAGATGATCACCAGGTGGCCGCGCTGCCGGGCCCGGAAGTGTTCCAGGGCCGCCTCGCTCTGTGCCAGCGCACCCACGAAGTTGACCATCGCGGTCGCCCGGTTGGCGTCCCACCGGCCGCTGCCCAGCGGCGCGCCCTTGCCCAGGCCGGCGTTGACGATCACCCGGTCGATGCCGCCCAGCTCGTCGGCGAACTCCCGGAACACGGTGAAGACGGCCCGGTCGTCGGTGACGTCGAGAGCGCGGACGGCGACCCGGCACTCCGGGTGCCGCGCCGTGATCTCACCCTGGAGCTGCTTCAGCCGGTCGGAACGCCGGGCGCACAGGGCCAGGTCGTAGCCGAGAGCGGCGAACTGACGTGCCATCTCCTCGCCCAGCCCGGCGCTCGCGCCGGTGATGAGCACGACTCCCGTACCCATCTCACATCCGCCGGATCGCGACGACGACAGCCACGACGAGCGCGCCGGCGACACCGAGACAGACGAGCAGAGACCACATCGCCACCATGAGGGCGCACTTTAGACGGATCGCACGATCCGAAACAATGAGCAATCTTCAACCTGGCATCGGGCCTGAAGCTGCCGGGTCGTTGTCCGGCGCCGGCGGCCGAGGCCCTCGCCACGTGGAAGAAGGCTCAGTCTTGAAACCTGAAGGATCATCTGACCAGGGCGGGTACGCCGAGCATCTCCTCGACCTCGGCGGCGGGCAGCGGCACGGCGAAATGGAACCCCTGCGCGTTGTGGTAACCCAGCTCGACCAGCCGGGTGGCCTGCGCCTCGGTCTCCACACCCTCGGCGACGATGTGCAGTCCCATGGTCGTGGCGATGCCGGCCAGCGCGGTCACGATCGCCTCCTGCTGCGGGGTGCCACCCAGGCCGTCGACGAACGACTTGTCGACCTTGATGGCGTCGACCGGGCAGGTGCGCAGCAGTCCCAGCGAGGAGTGGCCGGTGCCGAAGTCGTCCAGGGCGATCGTCATGCCCTGCGCGGACAGCGCGTGGACGGTGGCCAGCGCCTGCCCGCCGCCGAACACCGCGGTCTCGGTGATCTCGATGGTGAGACCGGCCGGGGTAAGGCCGTGCTTGGCGAGCGTCGTGGCGACAGTGCTCGGCAGGCGCGGGTCGAGCAGCTGCCGGGCCGACACGTTGATACCGACCCGGGGTGCGGCACTGCCGTACCGCTGCTGCCAGAGTGCCGCCTGGGCGCACGCCGCGTCGAGGATCCACGCACCCAGCTCGGTGATCGTGCCGGTGTCCTCGGCGACCGGGATGAACTCGCCCGGCGAGACCACCCGCCCGTCCCGGCGCCGCCAGCGGACCAGGGCCTCGACCCCGTTGATCCGGCCGCCGGGAAGCGTGACGATCGGCTGGTAGAGCAGGTGGAACTCGCCGTCGGCCAGGCCGCGCTGCATGTCGGCGGCCATCTGGTTGCGCCGGGTCACCTGCTGCTCGAGGGCGGCGTCGTACCTGACCACGGCCGGGCCGACCGACGCCATCGCGGCCCGCAGGGCGATACCGGCCCGCCGGTACAGGTCGGCGGCCTCGTCGTCGCCGCCGTCGGCGACACCCGCCGCCACGTCGATGAGGACGTCCTGGCCGTCGACGTGCAGCGGCTCGCGCCCGAGGGTGAGCAGCTCGGCGATCGGTGCCGAGGCCGCCGGGCCGGGCAGCAGGAGGCCGAAGTCGTCGCCGCCGACCCGGGCCACCATCGCGCCGGGCCCGGCCACCTCGGTGATCCGGGCGGCGAAGGCGGTGAGCAGGATGTCGCCCGCTTTGGTGCCGAGGCTCTCGTTGACCGAGCGGAACCCGATCAGGTCGATCAGGACGACCGTGCGGGTTCCGGAGCTGCCGGTGATGGTGGCCGCCAGGTGCCGCCGGTTGAACAGGCCGGTCAGCTCGTCGTGCTCGGCGTGGTGCGTGACCGCGTTGAGCAGGATCGAGTTGTCCGCGAGGGCGAACGCCTGTCGGGCGGCGACCAGCACCAGCATGCCGGCGGTGGCGGCGACCATGGCGCCGCTGATCTGGCCGTTGCGGGCGTACACGGTCACCACCAGCGCGCCGGCCAGAACGCTGGCCAGCAGCGGCACCGTGGTGCCCCGCCGCGACGAGATCCGCGGTACCGGCGGCGCCGGGTTGAGGCTGGTGAGCTGGGCGGCGAACGAGCACATCAGGCCCGCCGCGGGCAGCACGGCGGCGCTGCCGTTGAGGTACGGCCACGGCCTCAGCACGTCCATCAGGATCACGGACATCGGGGCGGCCACCGCGATCGGGCTCAGGAACCACAGGGCCGGCCACGGCATCGGGTTGGTTCGCGACATCATCGCCTTGAGCACGATGACGATGCCGGCGACCGTGATCGCCATGACCGCCGTGTTCAGCCGTACGGCCGCCGGCTCGTCGCCCAGGGCGCTGCCGAACCAGCTCAGGTACTCCGCACCCGCCATCAGGACGGCGAGCGTGACGACGGCGACGTCCAGGACCGCTGTCGCCCGCTGACGCCAGGTGCGGGTGCCCGCGGGCAGGCGTACCAGGGTGGTGGCGGCGACCGTCGACGCGACGATGTAGATGACCATCGTCCGGGCGCTGACCGGCGGCACTCCGGTGGCCGGCAGCGTCAGCACGTCGACGGCCTGGCTGATCGCGGCGGCCAGCATCCCGCTGCACGCCCAGGAGAACCGCCGCCAGAAGTCACGCAGCGGGCCGTCGAGCGTGGCGGCGGTCCGGCGGCAGATGAAGAACGCCACGATGAGCCCGGTGGCGGCCGGGATCCAGACCAGCGCCTTGGGCAGGCTCACCTGGGTACCGAGGGCGATCAGGCCGACCTCGGCGAGCATCGACACGGTGGCGGCCACAGCGGCCGTACGCATCTTCATCCTTCACCCCCGTTCGCTGATGTGATGTCCGGTGGAGCCTTGTCCGGTAGAGCCTTGTCCGGTCAGGCCGGCTGAGTGGCCTTCGGCCGGTGGGCCGCCTTACCCGTGTACATGTCGGCGTCGGCACGGCCGATCAGGGTCTCCCGGTCCGCGGGCTCGCCGCTGCGGGCGCCGGCGGTGCCGATGGTCACCCCGACGGTGACCGGACCGGCCGACAGGTCCATCGGTTCGCGCAGCGCGTCGCCGATGCGTTCCGCCAGGTCACCGGCGGAGCCGTCGCGCCGCAGCACGAGGAACTCGTCGCCGCCGAGCCGGGCCACCGTGTCGCCCGGTGCCGTCACGGCCGTCAGGCGGGCCGCCACGGACTGCAGGGCCTGGTCGCCGACGAGATGCCCGTACCGGTCGTTGATCGGCTTGAACCCGTCCAGGTCGCAGAGCAGCAGGGTGATCCCCGCCAGGTCGCCGCGATGCAGCTCGGCGAGCGCGGCGTCGATCTCGCCCATGATGTGCCGCCGGTTCCGCAGCCCGGTCAGCTCGTCGTGCGACGCCTGGTGGGCGAGGGTCCGCTCGGCGCGCTCCCGCTGGCCGGTCAGCCACCGGATGCGCAGCACCACCAGCGGGATGACCATCAGCGTGCCGATCGCCAGCAGCAGGTTGGCGGAGTCGCTGCCGCGCAGGATCTGTACCGCCGCGAGCAGCGGGTTGGTGCTGAGCGCCGCGGTCAGCCAGCCGAGCCTGGCCGCGCCGGTGGCCGGTGCGGCGCTACAGGTGGACGCGGTCACCGCGTAGGCGCCGGGTAGCAGCGGCGCGACGGCGAGGGCCAGGAACGCGAGCATCCAGAACGCGGCGGACCACCGGTTCTCCTGCCCGGCGGTGGTCACACCGGCGCCGATCGCGAACAGCGTCAGAACGCAGCTGGACAGCAGGGCAAGCATCGGCGCGCGGGCCGGGCCCGGCACCGTGGCCATCCGGGCGAAGCAGCCGAGCACCCCGCACAGCACGAGCACGTCGACCAGGATCAGGACCTGGCCCGCGTTGGTGACCTGCGGCGACAGGTTCGGCTCGATCAGCCACACCCACATCGGCCCGCCGGCGCACAGCCCCAGCAGCGCCGCGTCGACGATGCCGCCGGCGTCCTCGGACATCCGCCGCCACAGCGCCATCGCGGTGCCGGCGAGGAACAGCCCGTGCGCGGCGGAGAGCGTGAGGTCGGCGGGACCGAACTCGGCCGCACCGAGGTGCCCGTCCCGGACATAGCCGGGCCACACGATCTGCGCCGCCAGGAGCAGGGCGATGCCGCCGACGGCGATCAGCCACGGCCGCCGGTGACCGAGGTGGCCGCTGGCGATGGCGAGCGCCCACGTCAGGACCGGGGAGGCGGCGATCACCGTTTGCACGACCGGCCGGCCGGCGTGACCCGCCAGCTCGTACGCGATCAGCCCGGCCGCGGCACAGACCAGCAGAAGGACGTGCACCGGCCAGGCCGGTGCGGTAGCTCGTGGCCAGCCCATGACGCCTCCCTCCGGTGCTCGACCCCGGTCCATCGGCCGCCGGGACGCGGAGTTGAGGAGTCCGGCCGGGCTCAGCCCAGTGACAGGCGCGCGCCGGTCAGCGTGATGTACCAGTCGGAGCCGGTGAACCCCGGGCCGGTCTCCGGGCCGATGTAGGCGTCGATGTGCTTGGGGCCGCCGAGACCGGGGGTGAACTCGTCGGTGACCCGCCACTCCGCCTCGCGCAGGGCGGCGCAAACGTTCGCGGCGGGGGAGGAGCCGTCGTCCTGGTGCCCGCAGGCCGTGACGGTGAAGCGGGTTCCCTGAGCGAGCACGTCCGGGTCGGCGGCGGCGGAGACGAACGGGGTCAGCACGTTGCCGTCGCTGCTGCGGGGTGCCGAGTCGATCCAGAAGCCGACGTCGTAGGACCAGTTCAGGTAGCGGCCGGCGGAGGTGCGGCCGGTGCCCTCCTCACGGACCGCGTCGACGAAGTCCTCCGGGTAGGTGCCGAGGTCGTCGTCGCCGTGGGAGCAGGCCAGCCGGGTGCAGCCGGTGACCTCCGTGGGTTTCCCGTCGTGGAACCGCTCGACGGCGGTGTAGTAGACCGTGATCTCCCAGTCCGTGCTGACGGCTTTCGACGGACTTCTGCGGGTGGCCCGCGGGACTGCGGTGACGGAAGGAAGGGCAGGTTCGCTTTGCCCAACTGATTCGCTTTGCCCGACTGAGGAGTATGGGGTGGGGGAAGGGGGAGCGGGGGAGGGCGCCGTGACGACGGTGGGCTCGTCGCGGGCCGTGCCGCAACCGGCCGCGGCGGCGAGGACGGCGGCGGTGAGCAACAGGCGGGCACGCACGTGGTGAGCATGCCAAGTCTGCGGCCGCATACCCGGCGCTTCCGAGGGAATGGCTAGGCCCGTGAGACCGATGAGATTGGCCGGCGTCGTTGTGGTGGCGGCTTTGGGCGTACGGGTGGCGCGCTCCCGCCACCGCCGATCGCTGCATCCGGCGGGACACTCGTTCGCCGGGGAACTGGAGGTCTGGGGCCTGCCGGAACGAGTCGGCTCCACCCTCGTCGACGAACCCGGCCGGCACTCCGCGACGGTCCGCTTCTCCAAGGGCGCGGGTACCCGCGGCGACCTGCCGGACGTGCTCGGCCTGGCGATCCGGGCCGGCGGGCGGGATCTGCTGCTCTCCACCGCGGGCACCGGGCGGCTGACCCGCCACCTGCCGGCTCCGCGGCGCACCTTCGACACGAGGTACGGGTCGATCGTGCCGTACCGGACCGGGAGCGGTCACTCGCTGTATCTGGCGGCCGGCCCGGATCCGGAGGGTGTGCCGTTCGGCCGTACCCTCGCCTCGGTTGTTGCCGCAGCGGAGAGTGACCGGGCCGCCCTGCTGTTGTATGCCGGGGGCGAGCCCTTCGGGCGAGTCAGCCTGGGCCCGGTGCTGTCCGCCGAGGTGGACGGTGAGCTGGCCTTCGACCCGGTGCGCAACGCACCCGCCGACCTGCGCCCGGCCCTGCTGGCGACACTCCGTGCCGTCACCTACCGCGTCAGCCGGTGGTGGAGGGGCGCTACGGTGCGTGTCCGCGAGTCGTAACTGCGAGCCACCACGAACTGTCCGCGAACCACCGGCGCGGAGGCCAGCAGGTCGAGCGCTGCCTCGGCCCGGTCCGCGGGCATCCGCAGGGCCAGGCTCACGTGCGGCACCCATTCCGCCGGCGGCGGCCACCGATCACTACCGGTCAGCGACGCCCACACCGCGGCCTGTAGGTCACGCAGCTCCGCGGTCGGCGTCACCGCACGCACCAGCGCCCGGCCCAGCAGCCGCGCCGCACCGAGCTCCGCCGCGATCGGCAGCGCCAGGGGCGCCAGCCCGGTCAGCGACGCGGCACTGATCACCGTGAGGTGCGGCCGGTTCGTCGGATGCGGGTGGGTGGCCAGGCTGGGGAATCCGGCACGCTGCAGGCAGGACCAGAGATCGCGTACGCCTTCGTCGAGCTCCGCGTCCGGCAGCAGTTCCACGGTGTGCACGTGAGAATCTTCCCCTGCCGGCCCGATGATCGGATCTGGCCACAGCGATCGGGGAGGGGCTTTGTGATCTCGGCACTCAACACGCTCGTCGACCTGGTCGAGGAGCGGCTCACCGCCGAGCTGGACGTCGAACAGCTGGCCGCCAAGCTCGGCACCACCGCGTACCACCTGCGCCGGATGTTCTCGTCGCTCGCCGGCATGCCGCTGTCGGAGTACGTGCGCCGGCGCCGGATGACCGTCGCCGCGGCCGACGTCGTCCGAGGGGAGGAACTGCTGGCGATCGCGGTCCGGTACGGCTACGGCTCGGCCGAGGCGTTCGGGCGTGCGTTCCGGGCTGTCCACGGTGCCGGGCCCGGTGACGTACGCCGGGACGGTGGCCCCCTTCGCGCGCAACCACAGCTCCGGTTCCGCCTGACGGTCGACGGGCGCATCCCCATGGAGACCCGCATCGCCGGCCGGCCCGCCTTCCGGCTGATCGGGCACGCGGCGCGGGTCCCGCTGATCTACGAGGGGGTCAACCCGTACATCCGGAAGCACGTCTCCGCCCTGCCGGTGGAGGAGCATCTCGGGCTCAAGGCACTCGGCGACACCGAGCCGAGCGGCCTGCTCGCCGTCACCGCGGGCGCCGAGCCCGACGCACCCGAGGGCAGCGAGATCACCTACCTGCACGGCGTCGCCGTCACTCTCGCGGCGGCGGTTCCCGGTGACCTCGACACCATCGAGGTGCCGGCCGGGCGATGGGCGGTGTTCCGCAGCAGCGGGCCGCACCCGCGGGCGCTCCAGGACACCTGGGCCGCGACGGCCACCGAATGGTTCCCGTCCAACCCGTGGCGCCTGCGGCCGGGCCCGTCGATCGTCGCGATCCTCGATCGGGCGCCGGACTTCAGCACCGCCACCAGCGAACTGTGGCTCCCGGTCGAACCCGCCTGACCCCCACCCCGTCTTCGCATCGCCGGCACGGCCGGCCGCGGCTTGTCAGGGGAGCACGACGCAGCGGCGGCACCGGGCCTCGTACGTGTAGGTGCCGTCGTCCGGCAGCGCGGTCGACGGCGCCAGCTCCCGGATCATCGGCTTGCCGTTCTCGAGAACCTGGGTGTGCGTGGCGTCGAGCGACCGGCACACGTCACACACCGCCCGCCGGTAGATCACCTCCGCCGGGGCCAGCTCGAACAGCGCCCGCACCGGCGCGAACAGCTGCCCCCGGTGATCCAGGTCGATACCCGCGACGACCACCTTGATCCCGGACCGCACCGCCGCACCCAGCACGGCGATGTCGTCGACAGTGAACATGTGGATCTCGTCCACGCCGATCACCTCGACCCCGCCGTCAGCCGCACCCGCCAGCGACGTCACCTTCACCGTGACCAGGCTGCCGCCCGACCGCGAGGTGACAGCGGTGTCCCGGCCGTGCCGCGCCGACTGGTAGATCCGGTGCGGAATGCCGGCATACCGCAGCGGCGACAGCAGGCTGATCATCTCCAGCGACTTGCCGCCCTTCATCGGGCCGAGGATCACGGTCAAATCCATAACCGCAGACCGTGCCATCGCCACCCCACCCCCGTCGAGCCCACCCACCACCCCGAGACAACCACCACACCCACCAGCTGGCGCTCAGCGGTGCCTCACAGCCGGAAAGGCCCCGCTGTGCGCCAGCTGGTCGGTCCGGCTGGCGCTCAGGGGGGCCTTGCGGCCGGAAAGGCCCCGCTGTGCGCCAGCTGGTCGGCCCGGCTGGGGGTGAGGGGGGCCTTGCGGCCGGAAAGGCGCCGCTGAGTGCCAGCTGGTTGGGGCGACTGGGGGTGAGGGGGGCCTTGCGGCCGGGAAGGCGCCGCTGAGTGCCAGCTAGGGGTTAGAGGTTTTCGGCGGCGTCGGTGTAGGTGGCGGGGGCGGGGGGTGCGCCGGGCGTGTAGATCACGCGGATGACGCCGGTGGGGAAGACCTCGGTCGCGGTGACCCGGAGGTGGTAGGCGGTGTCGCCCTCGTCGAACAGCCGGCGCCCCTTGCGCGCCGCGACCGGGTGGATCAGCAGGCGCAGTTCGTCGACGAGGCCCGCGGCCAGCAGCTGCTGCACCACCGAGATCGAGCCCGGGATGAGGACGCCCTTGACGCCGGGATCCGCCTTGAGGGCACGGACCGCGTCCAGCAGGTCGCCGTCGATCAGCTCCGAGTTGCGCCACGACAGCTGCGGCGACTGGCGGGAAACGATCACCTTGCGCAGGTCACCGAGCTCCTTCGCGAACGGCGCGTCGTCACCGCCGGCCGCCTCCCGGTCCGGCCAGGCACCGGCGAAACTGTCGTAGGTCTCCCGGCCGAGGAGCAGCACGTCAGCCGTTTCGTAGTCCTCGGTGACGGCGCGGCCCATGTTCTCGTCGAAGTAGGGGAAGTGCCAGTCCGGGTCGATCTCGGCGACACCGTCGGCAGAGATGAAGAGAGTGGAGACGACCTTCGCCATGGTGGTGTTCCTTTCACAAGGTGAGCATCAGGGTTACTGGAGGGCAGACCAGCGCGGCGTCCCGAACTCATCGGAGCGGGTTGCGGAAACCGACACTTCCCTTCTGGACCGGTTTAGCTCAGCACGCTCACCTTCGTACGTTTGCCTGGGCATGCGATCATGCGGGATCGTTGACCGAACCGGTAATGGGGGGATCGGGTGGCCAAGTCCGCGAAACGCCGTGCGCCGTTGTGGGCGCGGATAAGTCTCATTTTCGGCTGCGTCTTTCTGGTGCTCGGCGGTGGTGGTCTGGTCACCGGGCAGGCGCTGATGTCGAAGTATGCGGGCGCGGTCACCGACAACACCCTCCTGGAGGATCAGCCCGCCGAGGCGGCACCGCGCAAGGATCTCAAGGGCGCGCTGAACGTGCTGCTCGTCGGCATCGACCCGCGGGACACCGACACCCCGCCGCTCTCCGACTCGATCATCGTGGCGCACATCCCGGAGGACCGCAGCCGGGCCTACCTGTTCTCGCTGCCCCGTGACCTCTACGTGACGATCCCCTCGTTCCCGAAAGCCGGTGTCCGCGAGCACCAGGCCAAGATCAACGCGGCGATGTCGGTCGGCAGCCACGTCGGCAACGGTAAGTACAGCAACCAGCAGGGCTTCCAGCTGCTCTCCAAGACCGTCAGCGGGGTCACCGGCATCGAGAAGTTCGACGCCGGCGCGATCATCAACTTCGGCGGCTTCAAGAAGATCGTCGACGCGATGGACGGCGTCACCATGGTCATCGACCAGGACGTGGTCTCCGAGCACCTCCAGCCGAACGGCAAGCCGCGCGCCCGTAAGCCCGGGTGCCAGGGGCATCACCGTTGTTCCCGGCCGTACACGGGTCCCCAGAAGGCGTACAAGAAAAGCGCCAAACCGGTCCACCTGGAGGCGTGGGAGGCCCTCGACTACGTCCGCCAGCGCTACGGCCTTCCCCGCACCGATTACGACCGCCAGCGTCACCAGCAGCAGTTCATCAAGGCGATGGCGAAGCAGGCGATGAGCAAGGACGTCGTCACCGACCCCGGCAAGCTGCTCAAGGTGATGGGCGCGGCCGGCGATTCGCTGACCTTCGCCGGCGGCGATCACACCATCGTCGACTGGGCGCTCGAGCTGCGCGGCATCAACACCGACGACATGACGACGATCAATCTGCCGGGCGGTGGCCTGGGCGTCGGTTCCGACTACCGGGGTGAGCAGTTCAGCCCCGAGGTCGGCGATTTCTTCGCCGCGGTCCGCGAGAACCGGGTCGGCCAGTTCCTCCTCGACCACCCCGGGTTCGTGAACAAGGAAGACTGAAAAAGATCACTTCAGGGGTACGACCGGAGCACCACCTACGACGGGGATGGTGACGGCAGCCAGCCCCGGTCGACGAAACTGAACGACGACATCGGCGCGGCGTCACCGACCTCCTGGACGTAGAGCACCTTCTGGTCGACGTCGTACTGCACGTAGCCGTACGCGTCGTTGTAGATGCGATAGGTCGGCCGGCCCTGGTCGTCCTTGCCGTCGGCGGCGTCCACCGAGAAGAGCGTCGCCTTGGTGGCGTCGCACGGTGTCGGCACCAGCCGCGCCGTCACATCGGGGTCGATCTTCACGCCGAGGCACTCGTCCCCGCCGGCCGGGTCGCGCAGCGTGCGGATCATGTGGTCGACGCCCACCCGGACCAGCGCGAACTCGGATTTCGGCCCGGTGCCGTCGCCGGCCACGACCTCGCCGTCGCTCAGGTCCAGCGCGAGGTCCTTGTCGACCTCGGAGATGTGGATCAGGGTGCGCCGGTTCCCCGCCATGATCGCGTCGAGGCGTTCCTTCGGGGTGACCGGTTCCGGGGCGGCCGCCGCCGTGGCCGGGACCTCCGCCGGGTCACCCTGAGCGGGCGCCGGGGACTCACCGCCGGCCGGGCCGCTCACCGCACCGGTGTCGCGCGGCAGGTAACGTACCGCGGCTCCCACCCCAGCGGCCAGCAGTACAGAGACCACCGCGGCGGCACCCAGCCACCCACGGCCCCGCCGGCGCGGCTCACCGGGATCGGCCACCGGTGCGGCGGGCGCGGCTGCCGGAACCATCGGGCGGGGGACCTCGGCGGAACCGGCGAGCAGCATGTCGAGCAGTTCCCGGGCGGTCGGGCGCTCCGCCGGGTCCTTCGCCAGCGCCCGTTCGACGGCCGGCACCAGCGATGCCGGCACCCCGGTCAGCACCGGCGGCTGGGTGAGGATCCGCATCGCGGTGGCCGCCGCGTTGTCGGCCGCGAACGGGGTGCGGCCGGTCGCCGCGTACGTCACGACGGCTCCCCAGGCGAAGATGTCCGCCGCCGCGGTCACCGGCCGTCCACCCTCGGCGTCGAAGCGTTCCGGCGCCATGTACGAGACGGTCCCGACCATCTGATCGGTACGGGTGTGCTGGCTGGTCGCCTCGAACGCCCGCGCGATGCCGAAGTCGATCACCTTGATGCCGCCCCGGGCGAACAGCACGTTCCCCGGCTTGAGGTCGCGGTGGATCACGCCGGCGCCGTGGATCGCGGTCAGCGCGGTGGCGATGCCGACCGCGACACCGTGCAGCGCCGCCCCGGACAGCGGGCCCCGGTCGCGGATCTCGGCCTGCAGGCTGGGACCGTCGACATATTCGACAACGAGGTAGGGCGGCTCGTGGTCCGGGTCGGCGTCGAGCACCTCGGCGGTGGAGAACGGCGGCACCTGCTTGGCCCGGTTCACCTCGCTGCGGAACCGGCCGCGGAACTCGGCCTCGTCGGAGAACTCCGGCCGCACCATCTTGATGGCGACCTGCCGCCCGTCCGGGTCGCGCCCCAGATAGACGGCGCCCATGCCGCCCTCACCGAGCCGGCCGATCAGCTCGTACCGGCCGAGCCGGGTCCGGTCGCCCGGACGCAGCGGCATGCTCATCTCGTTCGTCCCCCTCTGCCGCCGCTCCGGCGCCCGCGGTCCCGGAGTCTACTCACCCCGGTCACTACCCCTGATCTTCGGCACGCCGCCCTCCCACAACATCCGGGCGGGAGGGGGAGTGCTTCGGGCGTACCGAAGAAGAAGTTGATCGAAGGTTTTTGTTGTCGGTGGGTGAGAGCGGCATCTACGGCATGAGCGCCGGCTCGTCCTCAGGCCGGTGGTCGTCCCCCGCATCCCCTGCGAAAGGAACCCCATGCTGAACGAAATGCCCCGGCGGCGGCGCCGAGGGGTGATGGCCGCCGGTGTGCTCGCGGTCGCTGTGCCGGGCGCGATCGTGACCGTCTCGATGCTTCCCGCGGCGGCGGCCGTGACACCGGTCGGTGGTGGCGTCTACGCGCTCGCGTCGGGTTCCAGCGGCAAGTGTGTCGACGTGACGGGTGCGTCCGCGGACAACTCGGCACTGCTGATCCAGGCCGCCTGCGACGCCGCCGCTACGAACCAGCAGTGGAAGGCTGTCGCGCAGGCGGGCGGCCAGTTCAACCTCGCCAACGGCAGAAGCGGCCGCTGCATCGACGTGCCGAGCGCGTCGGCCATCTCCGGAACGCAGTTGCAGCAGTACGGCTGTGGTGACGGGCTGAAGGCGAACCAGCTGTGGACGTTCGCGGCGTCGTCGGCGGCGGCCGGGAAGTTCCTGGTCAAGAGCGTGGCGACCGGGTTGTGCCTCAGCAACAAGGACTCCTCGACCGCGGGCAACAACCCGATCGTGGAGGAGACCTGCGCGGACGTCGCGCGGATGCAGTGGTCGTTCAACTACGTGTCGGGGCCGACCACGGCACCCACCACGAGCGCACCCACGGCCGGGCGGCAGATGGAGGACCTCGATCGAGGGCTCGTCAGCGTACGGTCGGGCAGCGCGAACCTCGTGTCGTGGCGCCTACTCGGCACCGAGGCGGCGTCGACCGGGTTCAACGTCTACCGCTCGGGGACGAAGCTGAACCCGTCGCCGATCACGAACTCCACGAACTACCTGGACGCGGGTGCGGCGGCGTCCTCGTCCTACACGGTGCGCGCCGTCGTGAACGGGGCGGAGCAGGCGGACTCCCCGGCGTCGCTGACCTTCGCGAACGGATACCTGGACGTGAAATTGCAGGTCCCGGCCGGTGGGACCACGCCGGACGGTGTCGCGTACACCTACTCGGCGAACGACGCGTCGGTCGGTGACCTGGACGGTGACGGCGACTACGAGATCATCGTCAAGTGGGACCCGTCGAACGCCAAGGACAACTCGCAGTCGGGCTACACCGGCAACGTGTTCGTCGACGCGTACACCCTGCAGGGCTCCCGGCTGTGGCGCATCGACCTGGGCCGCAACATCCGGGCGGGTGCCCACTACACCCAGTTCCAGGTGTACGACTACGACGGCGACGGTAAGGCCGAGATCGCGATGAAGACCGCTGACGGCACCAGGTCGGGGACCGGCGTCGTGATCGGCTCGTCGTCCGCCGACTACCGGAACTCGTCGGGCTACATCCTGTCCGGGCCGGAGTTCCTGACCATGTTCAACGGGCAGACCGGCGCGGCGATGTCGACGGTCAACTACACCCCGGCGCGCGGCACGGTGTCGTCGTGGGGTGACTCGTACGGCAACCGGGTCGACCGGTTCCTGGCCGGCACCGCCTACCTGGACGGGCAGCGCCCCAGCCTGATCATGGCGCGGGGCTACTACACCCGCGCCGTCGTGGCCGCCTGGGACTTCCGCAACGGCACGCTGACCAGCCGCTGGACCTACGACTCCGGCAACAGCAACGTCGGCGCCCACGGCCAGGGCAACCACCAGCTGTCGATCGCTGACGCGGATCAGGACGGCAAGGACGAGATCATGTACGGTGCCGCCGCGATCAACGACAACGGATCGCTGATGTGGCGCAGCGGCCTGGGTCACGGTGACTCCCTGCACGTCGGCGACTTCATCCCGGCCCGCGCCGGCCTCGAGGTCTACCGCCCGTCGGAGAGCACGACCCAGCGCACCGACGCCATGCTCGACGCCCGTACGGGCGCGGTCATCTGGTCGCACGCGTCCTGCGGCTGCGACAACGGCCGCGGGGTGGCCGGCGACGTCTACGCGGGCAGCGCGGGTGCCGAGGCCTGGTCGTCGTCGGTGGACGGGCTCTCCAGCACCAGCGGCCAGAACATCGGCCGCAAACCGTCCTCGACCAACTTCCTGGCCTGGTGGGACGCCGACCCGGTCCGTGAGCTGGTCGACGCCACCCGCGTCGACAAGTACGGCACCGGCGGCGACACCCGCCTGCTGACCGGATCCGGGGTCGCCTCCAACAACTCCACCAAGCAGACTCCGGCTGTCTCCGGTGATCTGCTCGGCGACTGGCGCGAGGAGATCGTGTGGCGGTTGTCGGACTCGTCGGCGCTGCGCATCTACAGCACGCCGGCGGTCACCGATCGGCGGATCCACACGCTGATGCACGACTCGCAGTACCGGGTGGCTGTGGCGTGGCAGAACACCGCCTACAACCAGCCGCCGCATCCGAGCTTCTTCCTCGGTAACGGCATGACGGCGCCTGCTCAGCCGAACATCTACGTGCGGTGAGTGGTGGCCGCCCGGGCCCGCGGGTCCGGGCGGCCTTTTATTCGGATTTACCGGGCGGTGCCGAGCGGCCATGATCCTCGGGTGGACATGACACTGAGTGCGGGCGACGGGACGCGGATCGTGGCGCGGCGGACCGGGCGGGGCGAGCCCGTCGTGCTGGTGCACGGGTCGAACGGCGGGCTGGATTCCTGGGATCCGATCGTTCCGCTGCTGGCCGGTGAGTACGAGTTGTGGGTGTACGCGCGGCGTGGTTATCCGCCGAGTGGTGCGAGCCGGGACGGCAAGACCTTCGCCGACGACCTTGCCGACCTAAGGGCGGTTCTGGATGCGGCGGGCGGGTCGGCGCACGTCGTCGGGGCGTCCTACGGGGCGGTGGTCGCCCTTCACGCCGGCCGGGATATCAGTGCGGGTACCCGTACGCTGACCGCTTTTGAACCTCCGCTCTTTGCCTTCGGCGCAGCCGTGGCCGAGGTGCTCACCCGCTACCGTGACCTGCTCGCCCGGGGTGACCTCGCGGCGGCGACCCTGCTGTTCGCGGCGGAGGTCGCCAGGGTGCCGGAGGCGATGCTCGCGGCACTGGCCGGTGCCGCACCGCTGCCCGCGGCCGAACTCGCCGGCAGTTTGCACGACCTCGAAGCCATGGCCGCTGACGTGCCTGATCTCGCAAGGTGGGCCGGACTCGAGGTACCTGTGACGCTGATCCAGGGCAGCGAGACCTGGTCGCCGATGCCGGAGACCATGGACGCACTCGGTGCGGCGATGCCCTTCGCGTCGCGCGTCGTGCTGCCGGGGCAGTCGCATTTCGCGACGCACACCGCGCCGGAGATGTTCGCCGAGGTGGTGCGGCAGTCCCTGGGCCGGTGACTCTCGATGCCGCCGCCTCCCTCAGTGCCGAGCGGTTATCGTTGCGCCGGTGAGTGATCCGCTTCCGGAGTGGGAGAAGTTCCGGGTGCTGCGCGCCGAGTCGGAGTACGAGTCGGTGAAGAAGGATCCGCGGGTGGCGTTCGCGCTGTGGTGCGCCGTCGGGCTGATCGGCGGGCACCGGTTCTATCTCGGCGACACCGCACGCTCGGTGGCGATGCTGTTCACCCTGGGCGGGCTCGGGGTGTGGACGCTGGTGGACGGGTTGTTCGTCCGGCGGCGGGTGGCCGCGGTGAACGCGTCGCGGCGCTCCGAGATCATGGCGCGCTACGGCATCCTCGACGCGGTCTCCGTTCCTGGTGGGATCGATCCTGGTGGCACCGTTATTGCTCCCGGGCGGCACTGAGCCGCCGTTCGTCCCTACCGATCCGGAGGTGGTCGGAGGAGGAACGGGATGTTGATGTCGGGTGCTGTCGCGTGGGTCGCGGGAGCCGTCGCGGTCGTGGGGATCGCTGTCGGTACGGGTGTGGTCGACGTTTCCGCGGTGCTTCCCTCCACGGAGGTGGCGGGTGCTCCCGTGGCGGCGGGTCCCGGGGGTGAGTCATCCGTCGCCGTGGCGAAACCCCCTGCCCCAGCCCCTTCCGCCTCGGCCTCCGTTTCCGCGTCCGCCTCAGATCAGTCCGTAAAGGGCTGCGATGGGGGACGCCGGCAGCGTGGGATCGAAAGGGCTCTTGCGGGACTCGGCGGTTATCCGGCGATCACGGTCGACGGGAAGGCCTCGCCCGCGGACTGTTCGGCCATCCGCTCGTTCCAGAAGCGGTACGGCATCCGGCCGGCGCACGGCCAGGCCGACGCCACGACCGCCGACGTGGCCCGGCGGCTCGCGGCCAGCCCGCTCGACGAGTGCGGCGCGGCGGCCGGCGTCACCGCCTGCGTGGACCTGACCACTCAGACGGCCTGGGTGGTCCGCGACGGTGCCGTGGTGTTCGGTCCGACGGTCGTGCGTACGGGCTTCCGCGGGCACACCACCCCGGTCGGCAGGTTCTCGGTGAACTTGCGGGCGAAGCGGGAGTGGTCGAACCCGTACAAGGTGTGGCTTCCGTACTGGCAGCGCTTCGAGGGTGGCAACGGTTTCCACGAGACCACGTCCTACCTGCACGACAAGTGGCGCGGTTCGCACGGCTGCGTCAACCTGCTGCACCGTGACGCCGTGGCCATGTGGGATCTGCTCGAGAAGGGCACCACCGTACGGACGTTCGGCCGCCGCCCCGGCACCTGACAGACGCACGGCCAGGCCAGTTCCGCCTGCCCGGATTCACTCCTGGAAGCGGAGTCCGATGCGGCCGCCGGCGACGGCCTGGTACCAGGAGGCGTCGCGGGTGAGGACGTCGACGCCGGCGTCCAGGGCGAGCAGGGCCGCGGAGGCGCGATCGGCGCTGCCGACCAGGCCACGGAGAGTGGTCAGGGCCAGCCAGTCGGCGGGGTCGTCGGAAACGACCACGACGGCCTGGTGCCCGATCAGGATCTCGAGGTGGGCCTGCTCCAGCATGCCGGTGTTGTGCGCGGCCTCGATCAGGCACGGAAGCGGCAGCAGAACAGCACCGTGCTCGTCGTCGATCTCGGCGATCAGTTCACCCACAGCGACGGACCCACGAACCCAGCCGGCAACAGCGGAAGTGTCCAGAACGAGCCGGACAGCGCGGTGCTCGTCGGTCACGAGCTGGTCCCGCAGGCGTTCGTGCCGGCGGGACGGACGGCGCGGTGCTCGTCGGTCACGAGCTGGTCCCGCAGGCGTTCGTGCCGGCGGGACGGACGGCGCGGTGCTCGTCGGTCACGCGGCGGCGGGCCGCTGGCGGAGCTGGGCGAGGAAGGCGGCGCGCTCGGAGTGGTCGCGGGAGGCGTCGGCGTCGTTCAGGCGCTTGCGGGCGCGGGCCTTGCCCTCGGCGGTGACCGGGACGCCGAGCTCGGTGAGCACGTCGGTCATGCTCCGCGGGGTGCTGGTGTCCTGCTCCATGGTCCCAGAGTAACCCCCGCACCCAGGGATTTTGTCAAGCCGCCACGGCCAGCCGTAGGGCGCGGGTGTCGAGAACGTCCTCGTGGCGGGCTATCTGAACCCGGTCGCGGTAGACGGTGACGCCGCCCGGCCACAGACAATAGGTGACGGACCGGTACCGCGTCCGGTTGTCGTCATGGTGGGTGACAACAAGCTCGTCGGCGTAGGTGGCGGCCATCAGACGGCCCTGCGGACGACGGTGCCGAGGCCGATGCGGCCGGCCGGCGGGTACGCCTCGTCGCGGAGGGCGCGTTTGATCTGCTCGATCTCTTCGCGGGTGGGGTGCCAGTCCGGTGGTTGCTGGGACATCGTCTCGTTTCCTTCCCGTGGGCACCTTCCTTTGTCGGTCCTACGAGAGTGAACAGCAGATCACCGTGCGTGGTTCGGCGCGTTTCCGGGAGACCGGTCGTCCGCTGGGTCGACGTCGATCTTGTCTCCGTTCGAGGGAGTGGCATGGGCGAGGTTCCAGGGAGTGGCATGGGCGAGGACCGCCCGGTGCCTGAGCGTCCACTCGTACGCGGACCGCACGCTCTGCACCGCCCCCTGCTCCCACAGCCGGATCATGGCGGGCTCACCGGCGTTGGCGCCCGAGTCGATGCCGCGCCCGCAGCGGTCCTGCCACCAGAGGATGGTGTCGACGAGTTCGGCCTGGTCGAGGCCGCCGTAGGCCTGGGCGATCACGGCCACGAGGGCGGCCGCCTCGGCGGGGTCCGATACGGCGGGGCCGAGGCCGAGAAACTGCCAGCAGACGTGCGCGACGTCGTGGATCCGGCCGGGAGCGGCGATGTCCCAGTCGATGAACGCGACCGGCTCGGCGTCGCGGTAGACGGTGTTCTTCGGGGAGAGGTCGTTGTGGCAGACGACCTCCTGATCAGCGGCCAGGGCGGTGCCGGCGGTGAGGTCGTGGAAGCGGCGGACCAGGCGGGCGGTCGCGGTGAGGGCCGCGGGGGAGCGGACGTACGGGGTGGGTTCGGGCTGCCAGGGCACATCACCGCGGAGAAAGGTGAACGTGTCCCTGCCCTGGTCGTCGGCGCCCCGATAGCGGGGAGCGCCGGGCCAGTCGTGCTGCTCGAAGTGGTGCAGCAGGCCGTGGACGAAGGCGGACACCGGCGGCTTCCGGACGGTGCCGCCGATCCGGACCGGAGCGGCGATGAAACCGCCGGGGAGCGAGTTCTCGTGGGGCATGGAGGAAGTCTTGCTCGGATCCCGGAGGTCCTGGGGCCCTCGGCGGCTTCTCAGCATGGGTAGAAGCGCACATTGGAGTTGCGTGCGAGCCGACGGCTCCTATGGCGTGGGTGCGCTCGCACGGTCGCGTCTTGTGTGCGCCTGCCCACGCCAGGAACGGCCAGGAGGAGAATGGACGACGGCCGGAGCCGTGTCACAGTGAAGCGGTGAGAAGGGCGATGGCTGCGCTGACGGTGGCGGCGTTCTTGACGCTGCTGGTCGACGTGGCGGGGGAGAGCCGGCCGGCGAGGGCGCTGTTGCCGGCGGCGGCGTTCCTGTTCGTGGCGACGCTGGGCTTCCGGCTGGTCTCCGGAGGAGGAACGGCACCCGGCCGCCCGTGGGTGAGGTACCTCTACGTCGCGGTGATCTTTTCCCTCGGGTTCGTGGTGTTCGTGCTCTCGCACGCCTCGGTGGGCGCGACCCTGATGCTCGTCGTCCTGGTCATCCAGACCGTGTTGCTGCTGCCGATGGCGGCCGTCGTCTTCGTGGTGGTGGCGCTGCCGTTCTTCCACACCGGGATGGGTCTTGCGGAGGGGGTGCGGGAAGGGCTGGGCCTGTTCGCGGTGGCGGTGTTCGCGGCCGTCGTGACCAAGTTGCTGATGCGCGAGCAGCAGGCGCGGGCCGAGCTGGCGGTGGCGCACGAGCGGCTCCGGGAGTACGCGGTGCAGGTGGAGGGGCTCGCGGCGGTGCAGGAGCGGAACCGGGTCGCGCGCGACATTCACGACGGGCTGGGGCATGCGCTGACGGTGGTGCAGATGCAGATCAAGGCGGCACGGGCGGCACCCGGGCGGGCGGACGAGATGTTGGCGAAGGCGCAGGACCAGGCCGAGGAGGCCCTCCGGGTGGTGCGCCGGTCGGTGAGCGCGCTGCGGGAGCCGCGCGTTGCCATCCCGCTGCAGGACGCGCTGCGTGCGCTGGTGTCAGCTGCGGACCTACCCATAGAACTGAACATCAGGGGTACGGGACGGCGACTCGACGCCGAGACGGAGGAGTCGCTGTTCCGGGCGGCCCAGGAAGGGCTGACCAACGTACGCAAGCATGCCGGTGCTTCCCGCATCTTCCTGGTTCTCGACTTCACGCGCCCGGACTCGGTGCGGCTGGAGGTGTCGGACGACGGCGCCGGCCTCGCACCCGGCAACAAGAACGGGTCCGGCAACGAAGAGGGGTCCGGGGGCGGGTTCGGGCTGCTCGGGTTGCGGGAGCGGGCCGCCCACCTGGGTGGGGAGTTGACGTTCGCGCCGGCGCCGGGTGGCGGGGCGCTGTTGCGGATGGAGGTTCCGGGATGAGCGTGCGGGTGCTGCTCGCCGACGATCAGGCGCTGTTCCGGGAGGCGCTCGGTGTGCTGCTCGGCGCGAGCGACGGCCTGGAGGTCGTCGGGGAGGCGGCGAACGGTGACGAGGCGCTGACCCTGGTGGCGCGGCTGCGGCCGGACGTGGTGCTGATGGACCTGCGGATGCCGGTGCTGGACGGGATCGGGGCGACCCGGCGGATCAGGGTGGAGTTTCCGGAGACGCGGGTGATCGCGCTGACCACATTCGACGACGACGAGGACGTGTTCGCGGCGCTGCGGGCGGGAGCAGTCGGGTATCTGTTGAAGGACGTGTCGTCCGAGCAGCTGATCGAGGCGGTGCGGGCCGCCGTGCGGGACGAGTCGGTGCTCCAGCCTTCGGTGGCGGCGAAGGTGGTGGCGAGGTTCGCTCAGCTCGATCACGAGGCTCCGGCGCGGGCGCAGCCGCTCGTTGTGCCGCTGTCCGATCGGGAGCTCGAGGTGCTGCGGCTGCTGGCGGGAGGACGCAGCAACCGGGAGATCGCGGGGGAGTTGTTCCTGGCCGAGGGCACGGTCAAGAACCACGTCACGAGCGTGCTGGGCAAGTTGGGGGTGCGCGACCGTACACAGGCGGCGCTGCGCGCGCGAGGGCTGGGCCTGCTGTGAGGTCATGACTGGTGAGGTCATGACCCCCGAGCATGACCTTCGGCACCTGGGGAAAACGCCGAGCTCCCCGACGATCGGTGCATGACAAAGCTTCGGTTCTGGGGCCACTACCTCGAGATGGTGGTGGCGATGTTCGTCGGCATGTTCGCTCTGGCGCCGTTGTGGAATCTGGCGGTGCCGGGGCTGGAGGATCATCCGGACGCACACGCGATGGTGATGGCCACGAACATGGCCATCGGCATGGCGCTGTGGATGCGTATCCGGCGGCACTCGTGGGTGCACATCGGCGAGATGTGCGCGGCGATGTACGTGCCGTTCGTGGTGCTGCTGGTGCCGTACTGGCTGGGGTGGATCTCGGGCGGGGCGCTCATGACGGCCGGTCACATCCTGATGTTCCCGGCGATGCTGGTGCCGATGGTCCTTCGGAAGCACTAGGCCGAGAACAACAACCTATCTTCCTAGGATGCCTTACAGGTGGTGACCCGTGGCGGGGATGTCGAGAACGGGACGACGGCTCCGTCCCCGGGCAGCAGCACCGAGAAAAGGGAGATGACGATGCAGCCGAACGAGATCAACGAGGTTCTGGACCGGCCGCTCAGCCGGGAGTTGCTGGCCCGGGATCTGACGCGGATGGCCTACGTGGCCAAGGACGGCACGCCCCGCACCATCCCGATCGCGTTCACCTGGAACGGTGCGCAGATCGTCCTCTGCACGTCGACGAACGCCCCGAAGCTCCACGCCCTGCGGGTCAACCCGATGGTGGCGCTCACGATCGACACCGAGGTGCACCCGCCCAAGATCCTGCTGATTCGCGGGCGCGCGGAGCTGGACGTGGTCGAGGGCATCCCCGAGGAGTACCTCACGATGAACGGGTCCTATCAGATGACGCCCGAACAGCGGGTCGAGTGGGAGGCGGAGGTGCGGTCGCTGTACGACGGCATGGTCCGGATCGTGGTGACCCCGACGTGGGCCAAGCTGATCGACTTCGAGACGACGCTGCCGAGCGCCGTCGAGGAACTGGTCAAGCAGCGCGCCGAGAAGCAGCGAGCGTAAGCGCCGCGCGAAAAAGGGATGTCGAGAAACGGGGCGCGGCGGCGTCCCAGGGGTGACGGACGGCCAGAATGGGCCGCACAGCGTGGAGGAGAACAGAGATGGCCAAGTATCTGCTGCTCAAGCATTACCGCGGCGGCCCGCCGGCGGTCAACGACGTGCCGATGGACAAGTGGACGCCGGAGGAGGTCGAGGCCCACTTCCAGTACATGCGGGATTTCGCCGCGCGGCTCGAGACCACCGGTGAGTTCGTCGACGGTCAGGCACTGCTGCCGGAGGGCGTGTTCGTGCGCTCCGGCGGGGCGGGGCGGCCGCCGGTCACCGATGGTCCGTTCGCGGAGACCAAGGACCTGATCGCCGGGTGGATGGTGATCGACGTCGACAGCTACGAGCGGGCGCTGGAGCTGGCGGGGGACCTGTCGGCTGCGCCGGGTGCGGGTGGCGAGCCGGTCCAGGAGTGGCTCGAGCTGCGCCCGTTCATGGCAGAGCTGCCGAACATCACGGAGTGATGATGGTGGACGAGGCCCTGCTGCGGACCGTCACTCCCACGGTGATCGCCGTGCTGGTCCGCCGCGGGGCAGCTTTCGCGGCGGCCGAGGATGCCGTGCAGGAGGCCCTGATCGAAGCGGTGCGCGTGTGGCCGGGGGACCGGCCGCGTGATCCGCAGGGCTGGCTGATCACCGTGGCGTGGCGCAAGTTCCTCGACGCCGCCCGCGCCGAGGCGTCGCGGCGCAAACGGGAGGAGGTCGCGCTTGCCGAGGATCCCTCCGAGCCCGCGCCCGTGCCGGGTTCGGCGGTGGACGACACGCTGCAGCTCTACTTCCTGTGCGCGCATCCGTCGCTCAGCCCGGCGTCGGCGGTCGCGCTCACGCTGCGTGCGGTCGGCGGTCTGACCACCCGCCAGATCGCGCAGGCCTATCTGGTGCCGGAGGCGACCATGGCGCAGCGGATCAGCCGGGCCAAGCGGACCGTGTCCGATGTCCGGCTCAACCAGCCCGGTGACCTCGCCACCGTGTTGCGGGTGCTCTACCTGGTGTTCAACGAGGGCTACTCCGGGGAGGTCGACCTCGCCGCCGAGGCGATCCGGCTGACCCGCCAGCTGGCAGTGATGACGAAGCACGAGGAGGTGGCGGGCCTGCTGGCGCTGATGCTGCTGCACCACGCGCGCCGCGCCGCGCGGACCCGGCCCGACGGCAGCCTGGTGCCGCTCGCCGAGCAGGATCGCTCCCGGTGGGACACCCGGCTGATCGCCGAGGGGGTCGACATCCTGCAGGCGGCCCTCGCCCGCGACCAGCTGGGGGAGTTTCAGGCACAGGCGGCAATAGCCGCGCTCCACGCGGACTCACGCACGGCAGGCGAGACCGATTGGGTTCAGATCGTCGAGTGGTACGACGAACTGGTCCGCCTCACGGACAGCCCCGTGGCCCGGCTCAACCGGGCCGTCGCGGTCGGTGAGGCCGACGGTCCACGGGCCGGCCTGGCCGCACTGGCCGAGCTCGACCCCACCCTGCCCCGCTTCACCGCCGCCGCGGCGTACCTGCACGAGCGTGACGGTGACCCGGCGACCGCCGCACGGCTCTACGCCGACGCCGCCCGCCAAGCGTCCAACCTCGCCGAACGCGACCACCTCACACGCCAGGCCGCCCGCCTCAATGCCACACCACGCGGGTGACCGGCGACGAAAAGGCGGACACCGGCGAGGTGGCGAGGTGGCGAGGTGGCGAGGTGGCGAGGTGGCGAGGTGGCGAGGTGGCGAGGTGGCGAGGAACGGCGCATGGCAAGTCGGCAAGGCAAATGGAGGCGGAGAAACGCGCCGCCGCCAAACCGCTCACACCACGCCGTACCGGGCATTGACCGCGCTGGTCACGAACGCCCAGTACTGATCGCCATAGGACCAGTGCCACGGCGACGTCGGATGCTCCACCAGCCCGCTCCCGCGCAGAGCCACCGACAGCAACCGATGCCGATCCCCGCCGAGCGACTCCACCGGCCCGTGCGTTCCCGGCCCCACGAGCGTCAGATCCACCGCGCCACCGGTCAGGTGCGGCGGCAGCGTGGCCGGGCGCGCGTTCCAGCACGCCAGCGTCGCCGGGTCAGTGGTCTTCCCCGCCGCCGGCAGATGCCCCGACAGGATCAGGAGCCGCAGCTCCCGCGGCAGCAGGCTCTGTGCGATCACCAGCCGGTCCACCACACCGGACCGCAGGTAGACGTTGGGCGTCCCCGCGGCGGCCGCCTTGACCAGCAGGGGAGCGGCTTCGCCGAGGTCGACGAGTGGTTCACCGCAGTCCAGGACCGGCACCTCGGAGAACCGTGGGTCGGACAGCGGCACTGCCATCATCAACACCCCCTTCGATCATGAGAAGGAGGCGATCCTTGTCGACCGCTCTATAGCAATTCTGTAGCGGTGATCTCGGCGTGCTCGCGTGCCCCGTACGCCGAAAATGTCGTCAGAGCCCGGCGCCGCGCCTCCTCGGCCTCGCCGCTCCTGCCCCGCGCCTGCATGAGCTCCGCGATGTCACGCTGCGTGCGTGCCGCGAACAGTGGCATCTCCAGGTCGGTGAAGATTTCCAGTGCCGCGTCCAGGTGTTTCTCCGCGTCGTCGAGGCGGCCGGCGCTCAGGTGGAGTTCGCCGAGGGTGCGCAGCGTCATCCCTTCGGCCCAGCGGTCGCGGCCGTGGCGGTCGGCGTGCAGGACCGCTTCCAGGACGCCGAGGGCGCGGTCGAGGTGTCCCATCCGGAGGTGGGTCTTGGCGAGGGCCCGCAGGCTGTAGCCCTCCACCTTGAGGTCGCCGAGCTGCCGGAACATCCCGGTGGCCTCGATCAGCACCCGCTCGGCGTCCTCCAGGTCGCCGGTGGCCCGGTGCATCAGGCCGATCGACCGCAGCGTCAGCGCGATGCCGCGGTGGCTGCCGGCCCGGCGGTAGGCGCCGAGGGCACGGTGCAGGCAGTCGGCGGCCTCGGTGAATGCGCCCTGTTCGAGGTAGACCGAGCCGGCGATCCGGGAGCAGTGCGCGATGGCGCCCTCGTCGTGGAGCGGGTCGCAGGCGGCCATCGCGCGTTCCAGGAAGTGCCGGGCCTCGGGCAGGTAGCCCTGTTCGCGGCAGGCGAGCCCGAGTGCGGTCAGGGTGGCTGCCTCGCCGCGCTGGTCACCGAGGTCGCGGAAGATCGAGAGGGCGTCGGAGAGGTGCCTGCGGGATTCCGGGTAGCGGTCCTGCTCGTACCGCAGCTGGCCGAGGGCGGTGATCAGGACCGCCTCGCCGAGGCGGTTGCCGGCCCGGCGGGCGGCGGCGAGGGCCGCGCCGTGCGCCCGCTCCCAGAGGTCGATGATCTTGTTCAACGGGTACGACGACGCGCACAACAGCGACGCCAGCCGCACCGCCGTGTCGTGCAGGTCCAGCTCGGCGGCCCGTTCCACGGCCGTGACCAGCGACATCTGCTCAACGTCGAGCCACCCGCGCGGATCAACGACAGCCCCGGCGTCCGACTGAGCGCCGCCGGAATCGTCTGGTCGAGCGCCGGCGGAATCGTCCGGTCGAGCGCCGGTGAAAGCGGCCGACGGAGAGTCGGCGGAAGGCGGCGGCAGCCACAGCGGAATGCAGCCGGACGTGGCCCGATCAGCGATGTGCCCGCGCAGCCGATCCAGCAGGGCCAGCCACCCGCCGGTCACGCGGGTGGTCACCGCGACCAGATCGGCCCGCGTCTCGTGCACCTCGGCCTGCTCACGGGCGTAGATGCGAACCAGGTCGTGCAGGCGATAGCGGATCTGCCCGGCGTGATCGACATAGGTGTAGTCCACCAGGTGCGCGTCCACCAGCTGCTCGACGACCGTCTCCGCGTCGTCGAGATCGGTGTCGAGCAGGGCCGCCACCACCCAGCAGGGAAAGTCGGAGGGCCCGAGCCGCCCGAGCCGGCGCAGCACGGTCTGCGCCCGCGGTTCGAGGCCGCGCAGGCTGAGCTCGATGGTGGCGCGGACCTGCTGGTCACCGGCGAGGAGTTCGTCGAGGCGGCGGCGCTCGTCGCCGAGGCGGCGGGCCAGCAGGTGGGCGGACCAGTGGCGGCGGGAGGCGAGGCGGGCGCCGGCGATGCGCACGGCCAGCGGCAGCCGCCCGCACGAGGTGACGATCTCGGCCGCCGCATCCGGATCGCCGGCCACCCGGTCGTCGCCGACGACCCGGGCCAGCAGGGTCGTGGCCTCGTCCGGGCTGAGCATGCCGAGTTCCACGAGGCGGGCGCCGGCCAGCCCGGGCAGCCGGTTGCGGGAGGTGATCAGCACGCCGCAGCCGGGGTCGCCCGGCAGCAGCGGCCGGACCTGCTGCTCGCCGGCCGCGTCGTCGAGCACCAGCAGGATCTTCCGGCCGGCGATCAGGCTGCGGTACTGGCCGGCGCGTTCCTCGACGCTGCCGGGAACAGCGCTGGGGTCGACGTCGAGGGCACGCAGGAAGCGGCCCAGGACCTCGGCGGGCGAGGCGGGCGCCGGGGACATCCCGCGAAGATCAACATGCAGAACACCATCGGGGTACGACGAAGCGACTCGATGAGCCACGTGGACAGCCAGTGCCGATTTCCCGACGCCGCCCGGCCCCGAGATCACCCCGACGGTGATCCCCTGCTCGAGCAGGCCGGCCACGCGGGCCGTCTCCGCCTCGCGGCCGGTGAAGTCGGCTGGGTCCGGTGGCAGCTGGGCCGGCACCCGGTGCCGCACGGCGGGCGGCCCGGTCGCGCCGCGCAGGATGGCCTCGTGCAGCCGGGCCAGTTCCGGCCCCGGTTCGATGCCGAGTTCGCCCACCAGCAGGTCGCGGCCCTGCCGGTAGGCGGCGAGCGACTCCGCGGTCCGCCCGGACCGGTGCAGCGCGGTCATCAGCAGCGCCCGCAGCGGCTCCCGGGTCGGATGCTGCGCGACCAGCACGGTCAGCTCGCCGCAGAGCTGGTCGGCGTGGCCGAGGGCCAGGTCCGCGCCGATCCGCTCCTCGGTGACGACCAGGCGCTGCTCGTCGAGCCGGGTGGCCTCGGCGACGAGCGCGTCACTGCGTACCCCACTCAGTGCCGGACCCCGCCAGAGTGCCGTCGCGGCACGCAGCGCTTCCGACGCCTCGGCGTGGCGCCCCCGCGCGGCCGCGGCCCGGCCCCGCGCGACGAGGGTGTCGAACCGGTCCCGGTCGAGGCTGTCCGGCGCGACGGTGATCCGGTAGCCGGGCGGGCTGGTCTCGATGACACCGGCGGGCAGAGCGCGGCGCAGGCCGGAGATGTAGGTCTGCACCAGCGCGCGTGCGGTGGGCGGCGGGTCGTCGCCCCAGATCACGTCGATCAGGCGGTCGGTGGAGACGGTGCGGCCGGGCGGCAGCAGCAGGGCGGCGAGAAGGGTACGGCTCTTCGTGCCGCCGAGCGGGAGCGGGCCGGTCTCCGGGCCGGCCTCGACCGGTCCGAGCAGCCGGAACTCCATTCCGTGCATCCCCCCGGTCATGTACGGCTGCCAGTCCGATTCGGAGACTAACCGCCCGCCGCCCGCCGCAGAACCCCCCTCAGCCCTCGTCGGCCAGCAACTCGGCCAGCGCAGCGGTTCTCGCGGATGTCCAGCCGGGCGGCGGGGCGATCTGCGCCCAGGCGAACGTGGGTGCCGTGCCGAAGTTGTGGCCGTGCCCGTCCGGGACGCTGTTGGAGACCGCCATGTCCGCCGACACCTGCCAGAACGTGACGAACGGGAACCAGCGGAAGGAGGGCGAGACGTCGGCTCCCCGCGGTTCCTCGAGCCAGTCGGGGCGGCTCACCATCAGCCGCGGTGACCACCAGGTGATCGGGTCGGACGGGTACTGCAGGTAGACGATCCGGGGCGAACCCCAGACAGTGCCGGGTGTGCCGAGGCCGGCCGGGTCGGCGGCGAACCGTACGGTCGCACCCCGCTCGTAGACCGGCAGGACCTCGCGGCTGCCCGCGTCGCGCTCGGCCACCAGCTCACCCCACAGCGGGTTCCGGAACGGCGGTCCGACCAGCAGCATCCCGTCGGTGCGGTTGCGGATGTCCTCGACCCCGCTGAACATCGCCTCCGTCCCGAACGAGCCGAGGCTCTCGCCGAACACCAGCAGCTTGGGCCGGTCCGCGCGGGGCATCCGGGACCACACGGCGTAGACCTGGTCGAACAGGTCCCGCCCGGCGGCCCGCGCCCGCTCCTTGTCGACCAGGAACGAGATCGGGCTGGGCAGGTAGGAGTACTGGGTCGCGACCAGCGCGGTGTCGCCGTTGTACATGTATTCGAGCGGGTCGGCCGCCTGGGCGTTGACCCAGCCGGTGCCGGTGGTGGTGATCAGGCACAGCACCGACCGCTCGAAGGCGCCGGTCCGCCGCAACTCGCCGACCGCGAGGGCGGCCCGCTCGCGGGAGCTCTCGGCCGCGTCGAGCCCGATGTAGACCCGGACCGGGGGCCGGGCGCCGGGACCGCCGAACTGCCGCAGCTCGCCGAGGTCCGGGCCGGCCCCGATGAACTGGCGCCCCTGGTTGCCCAGCGAGTCCCAGGTGACCAGGGATCCCGGCCCGCCGGAGCGCAGCGGATCGGCCGGTGCCGCCACGTCGGTGCTGGTCTCACCGTTCAGCGTGCTGAAGGAGGCGTCGGCGGCCGAGAACGCCGCCCGGATCACCACCCCGTTCAGCACGCCGACCAGCAGGGTCAGCACGGCCAGCCCGGCGATCACGCGGGCGGCCGCCGGCGGGATCCAGCGGCCGAACAGGGTGCCGAGCCGCCGCGCGCCGCGCAGCAGCAGCCGGGCCAGGGCCACCAGGCCGGCCGCGGCCGGAACGGCGATCGGGAGCACCAGGGCGTAGCCGATCAGCGGCGGCGGGTCGACACCGACCAGGCGGTGGATGCCGTCCTGCCAGCGGGCGCCGAGGACGAGGGAGACCACGACGGCGACGGCGGCGAGCCCGGTGAGCACGCGGCGGGCAGTCCGGGACGGATGCGGAAGCCTGTGTCCGGACACCTGCCCCGCCAGCCAGGCCGACAGTGTGCCCAGGGCGTAGCCGGTCGCTGCCAGCACGCCGCTAACCAGTCCCTGGAACAGGTAACCGCGGGGCAGCAGCGACGGGGTCAGCGACAGGCAGAAGAGGACGGTGGCGCCGGCCAGCCCGGCGAAGCTGTAGGTGAAGCGCTTGCCTTCCACCAGATGCAGCGTGCCGACCCGGGGGGTCACCCGCCTCATCCTTTCCGGATGAGGCGGGCCGGTAGCCGCTGCTCCTAGCGTCAGGCCCATGAACGTCTCGACCGGACAGGTCACCGCCGCGGCGATCGGGTTGTCCCTGATCGCCGCCCTCGTCGGCGGCGCCGTCGGCGCGGTCGTCGCGGGCGGTGACGACGATCCCGCGGCTCCGGCGGCCGCCGCCCCGGCCGCCGGAGCCGCCTCCTGCGACGTGGCAGCGGTCGCGGCGCGGGTCTTCCCGTCGCTGGTCACCGTCAACGTCCAGCGTGGCCAGGCCGGTGGCCTGGGCTCCGGGTCGGTCTGGGACCGCGACGGCCACATCCTGACCAACGACCACGTGCTCGCACCGGCCGCCGGTGGCACCGTCACCGTCGATTTCGCCCGCGGCCCGGCCGGTGTGCCCGCGACCGTCGTCGGGCGGGACCCGGCGACCGACCTCGCGATCATCAAGGTCGACCCCGCGGCGGCACGGCTGACCCCGATCACCGTCGGCGACTCGGCGGCCCTCGTCGTCGGTCAGCCGGTGGTCGCCGCCGGTTCACCGCTCGGACTGGGCGGCACCATCACGGCCGGGGTGGTCAGCGCCCTGAACCGGTACGTCGACGTCGGCCAGGGCGAGACGCCCGCCGCCCTGATCAACGCGGTGCAGACCGACGCCTCGGTCAACCCGGGCAACAGCGGCGGCCCGCTGACCGACTGCGCCGGGCGGCAGGTGGGCGTCAACTCGGCCGGGGCGCAGACCCCGGAGGGCGACGGCGGGAGCATCGGGCTCAACTTCGCCATCCCGGCCGGGTTCGCCCGCGCGGTCGCCGCTCAGCTGATCCGGGACGGCCGGGCCCGGCACCCGGTCATCGGGGTGCTGAGCGTGAGCGTGACCGAGGAGATGGCCGGCAACACCGGGCTTCCCCGGGGCGCCCTGATCGAGCAGGTCCTGCCGGGCTTCGGTGCGGCCGGCGGCGGGCTGCGCGCCGACGACGTGATCACGTCGGTGGGCGGTACCGCGGTGAACAGCACCGACCAGTTGCTCGTGGCGGTGCAGGAGCACAAGACCGGCGACACCGTCGACGTCGGCTTCACCCGTGCGGGAGCTGCCCAGCGGGCGAACGTGACGGTCACCGAACCCTGAGAGGACCAGCGATCGTGACCACCACCGCGACAAACGTCCAGAAACTGACGTTCGCCACGATGACCACGATGGTCGTCGGGTCGATGGTCGGCGCCGGGGTGTTCTCGCTGCCACGGCGCTTCGCCCAAGAGACCGGGATCCTCGGCGCGCTGATCGCCTGGTCCATCGCGGGTGCCGGCATGCTGATGCTCGCGTTCGTGTTCCAGACGCTCGCCGTCCGTAAACCCGACCTCGACGCCGGCGTGTACGCCTACGCCAAAGCCGGTTTCGGCGAGTACCTCGGGTTCTTCTCCGCGTTCGGCTACTGGGCCAGCGCCTGCGTGGGCAACGTGACCTACTGGGTGCTGATCATGTCGACGCTCGGTGCGGTGGCCCCGGCATTCGGCGAAGGGGACACCGTCCTGTCCATGGCGCTGTCCACCGTCGGCATCTGGGTGTTCTTCTACCTGGTCCAGCGGGGTGTCAAGGACGCCGCGGTGATCAATCGGGTAGTCACGATCGCGAAGGTCGTACCCATCCTGGTCTTCGTCCTTCTGGCGCTCTTCGCCCTGGACCCGGCGGTGTTCGCCGACAACCTGCGCGGCGGCGGCGACATGGGTTCGCTGTTCGACCAGGTCAAGGGCACCATGCTGGTGACGGTGTTCGTGTTCCTCGGTGTCGAGGGCGCCAGCGTCTACTCCCGGCACGCGCAACGGCGCGAGGACGTCGGGCGCGCCACGGTGCTCGGGTTCCTGGCGGTCTTCGCCGTGTTCGCCTCGGTGACGATCGTGTCGTACGGAATCATGCCCGCCGCCGAGATCGCCCAGCTGCGCCAGCCCTCGATGGGCGGAGTCCTCGAGGCGGCCGTCGGCGACTGGGGCAAGGCCCTGGTCAGTATCGGACTCGTCGTGTCGGTGCTCGGCGCCTACCTGGCGTGGACGCTGATGGCGGCCGAGGTGCTCTACGTCGCGGCCAAGGACGACGACATGCCGCGCTTCCTGGCCCGCATCACGCCCGCCGACGTCCCGATCGCGGCCCTGCTGCTCACCACGCTGCTGACCCAGGTGGTCCTGATCGTCACCTACTTCTCCGAGGACGCGTTCAATTTCGCCCTCGACCTGACCAGCGCGCTGAGCCTGATCCCGTTCGCCCTCGCCGCCGGCTACGCCGTGAAGATCGCCCAGGGGCGCACGCGTGACCTGCTCGTCGGCGGGCTGGCCCTGGTCTACACGATCTTCCTGCTGTTCGCGGCCGGCCCGAAGTTCCTGCTCGTCTCGTTCATCATCTACGCCCCGGCCACCCTGCTGTTCGTCAAGGCCCGCCGCGAGCAGGGCCGCCGGCTGTTCTCCGGCCGTGAGCTCGTCATCCTCGCCGTCTCCGTGATCGGTGCTGTCGCCGGTGTCGTCGCACTCGCCACCGGCTGGATCTCCATCTGAAAGGACCCCTGTCATGGTCAGTACTCACGGCGTGTACTCGGAAGTCGGGCGGCTGCGCAAGGTGCTGGTGTGCGCGCCCGGCCTGGCACACCGCAGGCTCACCCCGACGAACGCCGACGATCTGCTCTTCGACGACGTCATGTGGGTGGAGAACGCGCAGCGCGACCACGGCGACTTCGTCAACAAGCTGCGGGGCCGCGGCGTCGAGGTCGTCGAGCTGCACGAACTGCTCGCCGAGACGATGGCGCTGCCCGGCGCGAAGGACTGGCTGCTCGACCGCAAGATCATCGCGAACGAGGTGGGGCTCGGCCTGCTCAGCGACACCCGCGCGTTCCTCGCCGAGCTCCCGGAGCGCAAGCTCGCCGAATACCTGATCGGCGGGCTCGCCACCAGCGACCTGCCGGATGATTTCCGCTCCGGTTACGTGGCCCTCGCCCGCGAGCAGACCGGTGTCCGTGAGTATTTGATGCCGCCGCTGCCCAATACCCTCTACACCCGCGACACCACCTGCTGGCTCTACGGCGGGGTCACGCTGAACCCGCTCTACTGGCCGGCCCGGCACGACGAGACCCTGCTGATGAAGGCGATCTACCAGTACCACCCGGACTTCAAGGACGACACGGTGTGGTGGGGTGACCCCGAGCAGGAGTGGGGGATGGCGACCTTCGAGGGCGGCGACGTGATGCCGGTCGGCAACGGCGTCGTCCTGGTGGGTATGAGCGAGCGCACCTCCCGGCAGGCCATCACCCAGGTCGCCGCGTCGCTGTTCAAGGCCGGCGCCGCCGAGAAGGTCGTGGTCGCCGGCATGCCGAAGCTGCGGGCCGCGATGCACCTGGACACCGTGTTCACCTTCGCCGACCGCGACGTCGTCACCCTCTACCCGACGATCATGGACGCGGTCCACACGTTCACGCTGGTTCCGAGCGACCGCGACCCCGGCGTCGAGGTGATCGACGAGGACGGCCGTGCCTTCACCGACGTGGTCGCCTCCTCGCTGGGGCTCAAGGAGCTGCGGGTCATCGAGACAGGCGGGGACGTGTACGCCTCCGAGCGCCAGCAGTGGGACAGCGGCAACAACGCGGTCGCCGTCGAGCCCGGAGTGGTCTTCACCTACGACCGGAACACGCAGACCAACACCCTGCTGCGGCGGGCCGGCATCGAGGTGATCACCATCGTCGGCGCGGAACTGGGCCGCGGCCGCGGTGGCGGGCACTGCATGACCTGCCCGCTGATCCGTGACGGCCTGGACTACTGAGGTGTCGTTCTCGTACGAGGCGCTGGTGCTGTTCCTGGCACTGTTCGCGCTCTACAGCCCGGTCGCGGCGCTGTCGTCGTACCTGCCGATCGTGCGGCCGTACAACCACCGCCAGCAGATGAGCCTGGCGGTGGGGCTGGTCGTCAACGTCACGGTGTTCGTGCTGCTGGCGATCTGGGTGGGTGAGCCGCTGCTCGAACTGCTGGGAATCAGCACGGCGGCGCTGACGGCGACCGGCGGCATCGCGCTGATCTTCGCCTCGGTCCCGCTGATGCGCGGGACGGGCGACATCGTGCCGGCTTCCACCCCGGCTCCGTCGCTTGTCGGCTCCGCGGAGCCGGTGCCCGCGGCGGGACCCTCGCAGGTCCTCTCCCCGGAGTCGGCGCCGGATCCGCGGTCGGTCCTGTTCACCCCGATCACCTTTCCGCTGACCGTCGGCGGCACGACGTTCGCGTTCGGCGTCGCGGCGTCCGCCGACGTCGGCAGCGTCAGCGGGCGGGCCTGGCTCTCGCTGGCGGCCGTCGCCTACGCCGTGGTCACCGGCGTCACCCTCTATCTGTCCGGGCACGTCGAGCGGCGGGTCTCGCCGGCGGCGGCCGCGCTCCTCGACCGGGTCGCCGGCATCCTGCTCACCGCCATCGCCGTCGTGCTGCTGGCCAACGGGTTCACCGACCTGGTGCGCTCGGCCTGGTATTCCTAACCCTTGTCCAGCCTGGCCACCCGGCGGGCCCCGGCGGTCCGCCGGTAGCTCGCGTCCAGCAGTTCCCGGATCTCGTCCCAGTCGGTGCCCGCGGTCAGGTCGACACCGACCCACCCGTACGGCCCGAGGTAGGCGGGCAGGTAACAGCGTTCCTCCTCGAGCAGCGCCTGCCGTTCCTCGGGGTCGGGGAACACCAGCAGCGACTGGTCGTGCCGCTGGTAGACGCCGCCGACCTTGATGCTGCCGCCGTAGTAGGCGAAGATCTTGGTGGTGTAGAACGCCGGGATGCCGTGCGAGATCTTCTCGGCCGCGTCGGGGAAGGCCAGGGCCAGGTCCCGTACGCGCGCCAGCAGCGGATCGTCCTCGTCGAACATGATGGGATGGCTCACCCCTGAGAGGATGCCTCAGCGGTGGGGTCGTACGCCGCCCTGCTCAGCCGGATCAGATCATCAAGACCGTCCGGGGGAGCGTCACGCCACCACGCCAGCCACACCTCGATCCGAGGCGCGTGCCGCAGCATCCGGTAGGCGACCCCGGGCCGCGGATTCTGGTTGGCGGTCGCCTCCGAGGTGATACCGACCGCCTGCCCGGCGGCGATCAGAGTCAGCCACTCGTCGACGCCGTGGGTGGCGCGGACGGTGGCCGGCCCGGCGCCGGGCTCCCACAGGTCGAGGGTGGTGGTGCCGGTCCGGGAGTCGATCGCCACGGTGTATCGGGCCAGGTCGGCGAAGCGCAAGGTGCGCCGGCGGGCCAGCGGGTTGTCGGTGGCGACCGCGGCGCAGCGGCCCTCGGTCCCGATCAGGGCGGTCGCGAAGCGGGGATCGGTGAGCGGCTTGCGGATGACGGCAACGTCGGCGGTGCCTTCGCTGAGACCCGCCGTGACGGTGCCGGCCTGCATGAAGACGAGGGGAGTGCCGGGGCGGGCCGCCGCCCAGGTGCGCTGCAGGCGGCGGGTGTGTTTGCCGAGGGCGGCCCAGGCGTAGCCGATACGCAGTTCGTCGCTGCGGGACTGCTCGGCGAGGCGCTCCAGGTGGGCGATTTCGGCCAGGACGCGGCGGGCGGCGGTGAGGACCTGGGTGCCGGTGGCGGTGAGGGCGAGGTGGCGGGTCGTTCTTTCCAGCAGGCGTACGCCCAGCGCGCTCTCCAGGGCCGCGACAGTACGGGAGACGGCCGCCTGGGAGACGCCGAGTTCCGCCGCGGCGTCGGTGAACGTTCCCGCGTCGATGACCGCTACCAGCGACCTGAGGTGGCGGAGTTCGACATTCATGCGTTCAGCGTATAGGTGCTGTGCCGGGCGTATTTTTCTTCGGGTTGCGCCGCGCCGAGACTGGGGCGATGAGCGTGGCGTCTCCGGAGCGGGCGAGAAGTGGTGTGCTGGGCGGGCTGGCCACGATGGTGGGTGCGGCGGCCAGCAACCAGGTCGGCGCCGCGGTCGGTGCGCACGCCTTTCCGATGATCGGGCCGGCCGGGGTGGTGGCCGTCCGGCAGTTCGTGGCGGCGGCGGTCCTGCTGCCGGTGGTGCGTCCCGACGTGCGGCGGTTCACCTGGGGGCAGTGGTGGCCGACGCTGCTGCTCGGGCTGGTGTTCGCGACCATGAACCTCGGCATCTACACGGCGATCGACCGGATCGGGCTGGGGCTGGCGGTGACCCTGGAGTTCCTCGGGCCGCTCGGGGTGGCGCTGGCGGGATCCCGTACCCGGATGGATCTGCTCTGCGCGCTCGGTGCGGGGGCCGGGGTCTATGTGCTGGTGCTGCCCAGCGCCGCCAGTGACTGGTTCGGCATCGGGGCGGGGCTGGTGGCGGCGGCGAGCTGGGCGTCGTACATCATGCTCAACCGCCTGGTCGGTGCCCGCATCCCCGGGTTGCAGGGTCTCGCGGCGGCGACCACCATGTCGGCTTCGCTGTATCTGCCGGTGGTGCTGGTGCTCGCGGCGCAGGGGCGGCTCACGGGGGAGGCGCTGGCCTACTCGTTCGGTGCCGGGATTCTGGCGTCGGTGATCCCGTACGCGGCGGATCTCATTGCCTTGCGCCGGGTGCCCGCGCGGTTCTTCGGGATCGTGATGAGTGTTCATCCGGTGTTCGCGGCGATGGCCGGGCTGGTGCTGCTGGGGGAGGTGCTGCGGTGGCACGAGTGGGCGGGGATCGGGATCGTGGTCGCCGTGAACGCCCTGACCGTGTCCTCGTCCCGTTGACCCCTTTCCCGCCGTTCTGCCTCGCACCTCGCCTGCGCTGTCTGCCTCTTGCCGTGCCGCCGCGGCGGCGGAAGTTGTCGGGGGTGCGTGTTCGCATGGGGTCATGGAAATCCGGAGAGGGTCATCGGGTGATGAGGGTGCGGCACTCCTCGGGTCGCTCCAGCACGTCGGTGTTGTCGCAGATCTGGTCTACGGACCCGGTCAGGGGCCGCCCGGCGAGCGCCGGATCCGTGATCCCGGCTCGCAGCGCCTCCGCGAACCGGCCCGCTTCGATCACGGCGTACCCCCGATCGAAGAAGGGCCGCCGCGTCGCCGGCACCGGCGCGCTCAGGCCGAGGGCGTTCTGCCTGGCTCCCGCCTCCTCGTAAGCGGCGCACAGTGCCGACTCACGCTCGCCGGCGGTCCCGGCGCGCATCGCGGCGTTCAGCAGGGCCGCCGCCGGGTCCGTGCTGATCGCCGTTCCCAGCCACTTCTGATAGGGCGGCCAGCGGCGCGCCTGCAGCAGGAGCAACCGGGCCACGTCCCGGCACAGGCGGGCGGTGATGATCCGGGATCCGAGGTCGTCACCCGCTTCCGCGGTCCGCCCGACGAACGCCTCCTCCTGCCCGATCCGCGCCCACTGGCTCGCCAGCACATACCGCCAGACGTCCTCGGGGTACCAGGCGAGCCGCGACCGGATCGTGCCGAGCGTCCCGTCCGGGTCGTGGAAGACCGCACCCCCGGTGACCTCGGCGAACCGCTGCCACGGCGTCGCCAGCCAGTCCCGGCGGGTGATCGCTGCGGACGGGTCGAAACCCAGCAGCGACTCCAGCCAGCCGGGCAGCTCCCGGATCAGCACATAGTGATCGACCGGCCCGTCGGTGTCGGCCATCGACCGGACCCGTGCACCGGGCGGCACGAAGTGCGTCGGCCAGCCACGGAACCGTCGCGGCAGTTCACGGCTGAGCCGCTCGCTCAGGTCGCCGGGGCCGGTCAGGAACAGGTCGACGCGCGGGCCCCAGTCGTGGTCGGTGGAGCGGGCCGTGTCGTACCCGAGGACGTCACTTCCCGGCCCGATCCGCGCGGCGATGTGCGGCCGGTCGCCGAGCAACGGCCGGACGGCTTCGGTGTAGAAGAGGCGCGCCAGGTCGGTACCGGGCAGAAAGGCGGGCCTATCGTCGAACGGTGACATTGCCGAGTGATCTCATTCGTCCGGGATGGACCGCCGACGAACTCCAGCACAGCAAGGCGAACGAGATCACCGGCGGCGTGTGGCGACTACGCCGAGACGCTACCGCGCACAGTGGTCAAGCTCCCGCGGCGCCTCACAGCCGTGTCGTCGGCACCGCCCCGTCGGCCCCACCCTCGGCCTCACCCTCGGCTCCGCACGACGTCGGCACTTCAGCTCCGGGTGCCAGCGTGATCGTGAAGATCGCTACGCCGCGGCGAGAGGGTGCGGCAGCGCATCTCGCCGCGAGTGACGAGCCGGGGCACTTCAACTACTGGCGGCGGGAGCCGCTGGCGTACGAGGTGGGGTTGCCGGGGACGGTGTTCGCCGAGGGTGGGGTGTCGGCTCCGGAGTGTTTCGGGCGTGCGGAGCGGGCGGACGGGTCGGTGGCTCTGTGGCTGGAGGATGTGGCGGGCAGTCCGGGCATGACGTGGGGGGCGGTGGAGCTGGGCGATTTCGCGTACCGGATGGGTGTCGCCCAGGCCGGGTGGGTCGGGAAGCCGCCGGTGACCGCCTGGCTGGCCCGTGATTTTCTGCGGGACTACACGCTGGCGCAGCCGGCACCGCGGCATGCGGACTGGGATCATCCGGCCGCGGTGGCGGCCTGGTCGCCGTCGTTGCGAGCGGGCCTGCGCCGCATGTGGGAGCGGCGGCACGAGCTTCTGGCGGCCGCCGGCGCTCTGCCGCGCACCCTCTGCCATCACGACGTCTGGCCGCTCAACCTGATCGGTTCCGGTCGCGGCCCGGTCCTGCTCGACTGGGCGTACGCCGGTCCGGGCGCCATCGGCGAGGACGCGGCGAACCTGGCGCTGGACACGTTCTGGGACGGCCTCGCGGACGCCGGTCAGCTGGGGGAGGTGCTCGAGGCGGTGACGGCGGGATACGTGCGCGGGATGCGCGGGGTGGTCCCGCCGGACGTGGTGCGGCGGGCGATCCGGGTGACCGGTGCGGCCAAATACTTCTGGTTGGCTCCCCGCATGCTGGGCACGGCGTCGAGCAGTCCACGCGGAACCGGGTACGACAAGCGCGACTGGACCGAGATGTTCGCCGGCCGCACCCCTATGTTCCAGCTGATTGCCGACTGGGCCGACTCGGTCTGACCGGCGCCTCCCGCTCGCCTTCAATGCCCCGGCTGCTTCAGGACCCGCTGTGGTGCGGCGGGGGCACCGCCCTGCCTCGGCCTTCAATCCTATCTTCCTAGGATGCCTTACGGGCAGTGCGGCGAGCCGCACCTCCAGAGAACCCAACGGACGGCTTCGCCGACGAACCAAGAACAGATGAGTGGGGGCGGACGCAGGTGTCAGCCGTTGGCCTCTCGAGCGCCCGCACGGCGGAGCACCCGTAGCAGGTACTCCTTGCGGTCGAGGGGATCGGGGCCGATTCGGGCGCGCTTCGGTGGTGCTCCGCGCACCGGCTCGTAGCGGGCGAATGCGCTCTCCAGCACCCCTTCGCCGCGCGTCAGGGCGGGCAACCGGCGCTGCAACTCGTGCACCCGCGCCGCCGGGATCTCGCCCGCCACCACGGCCGCCTCCTCACCACCCCAAGCTCCGCCCGCCGAGCCCGTGGACAGCGGGATTGCCCGGACGCTTGCCAGGACCGGTAGCAGGGTTGGGATCGCGTCGCCGGGTACCTCTACGCGGAAGGTGTGTACCGGCTCCAGCACCTCGGTCCCGGCGCGCTGGAGGGCTTCCATCAGTACGAGGGGCGTGACGTTGCGGAAGTCGCCGGCCGTGCTCGACATGCTCTTGTCGAAGACCGCGTGGGCGTGTGACTGGCGCGCCGAGTAGCCCGAGTGGGTCATCACCACCGCGCAGTCCGGAACCGGCCATCCGCACAGTCCCTGCCGCAGCGTCTCCCGGACCGTCTGTTCGACGGCGGTGAAGAAGGCCGGCGGCATCGATCCCGGCTCCACCGCCAGGTCGAACGTCACACCGGCACCCGGTGGTCCCGGCGCGACCCGCAGGCCGACTGTTGCCAGGAACGGGTTGGGGTCGACCTTGTTGAACTCCACTGCCGCGCCGGTCCCGAGGACCCGCTCCACACACAGCGTGGTCGTCTCGCGGAACGTCACCGCCAGCCCGTACTCCGTGGCCAGGGTCGCCTCCAGTACCTCCTTCTGCACCTCGCCGTAGAGCGATACGAAGATCTCCTGACGCTCGTCGTCCTGGCGCAAATTGATCAGCGGGTCCTGCTCCGCGAGTTCTGCCAGGGCCGCGTGCAGCGCGCCACGCTCACCCCGGCGAGCCGCGAGCACCGCGGTCTCCAGGCTGGGCGGGGCGAATCCGGCTTGGTCGGATGGCGTTTGGCGTACGCCGAAAGTGTCACCGATCCGCACGGAGCCCAGCCCGCGCACCCGGCCTATCTCACCCGCCGTGATCGCGGCTCGGTTCTGGGCGGTGCCGTTCGTGAAGACCTCGATGCCGGTGATCCGATCCGGACCGGCCGTGTCGCGGACTCGCAGGGTGCCGCCGAACATCCGCAAGTAGGCCAGCTTCTCGCCGGCCGGACCACGCTCGACCTTGAAGGCTTCAGCGGACACCGGCTCGCCGGGGGTGCCGGACGCCGGCGGCAGCAGCCGGGTGATGCCGCGGGCGAGGTGGTCGATGCCGGCGCCGGTGATCGCCGAGCCGAAGTAGACCGGATGGATCCGGTCGCGGACCCGCAGCGGCGGGGGAGGGCGGTCCTCGACGAAGGCGGTGAGCACCTCGTCGTCGTGGTCGGCCAGGCGCAGCATGTCGACCTGGTCGTGCACCTTGGCGTTGCGGGTGCCGAGGTCGTCGACGGTGCTCATCGGTACGAGCGAGGGGCTGATCCGGGCGGCGATCTCGTCGAGGAGGCAGGTGTTGCGGGCGCCGGACCGGTCGACCTTGTTCACGAAGATCAGTGTCGGTATGCGCAGCCGGTGCAGGGTGCGGGCGAGGACGCGGGTCTGCGCCTGTACGCCCTCGACCGCGGAGATCACCAGGACGGCCCCGTCGAGGACGCCGAGGACCCGTTCCACCTCGGCGATGAAGTCCGGGTGGCCGGGGGTGTCGATCAGGTTGACGGTACGGCCGAGCAGCGGAAACGACACCACAGCCGACTTGATCGTGATGCCGCGGCGGCGCTCCAGTTCGAGTGTGTCGGTCTGGGTGCTGCCGTCGTCCACGCTGCCGAGGTGGTCGATGATGCCGGCGGTGTGCAGCAGCCGCTCGGTGAGGCTGGTCTTACCGGCGTCGACGTGCGCCAGGATGCCGAGATTGAGAATTGACAAGCGTCATGTCCTTAATGGTGGTGCGGACTCCTTCCGGCCGGGACATGTACGCAGCTCGCATCTCAGATCTCTTCTCACTCGGGGTTCGGACATGTCCACCCCACCAGGGCAGCCTGCTCCGGGCAACCGATTTACCTCTGGATCCACCCCTATCATCCTAGGATGGCTTAGAGGTAGTGCGGCAAACCGCACCCGATCCAAATCAACAAGGACGGCTTCGCCGACCGACAAGAAAAGAAGTCAGTTGGCCTTCGCGGGGTCGTCTCGCATGGGGGAGCGGTGAGGGCCGGGCTCGTTGTAGGGTGTCGTTCGTGACTGCCGGGTCGGCCTTTGGCCATTACCGAGTGGGGCACCCGGCCGGCGCGTGATCGCCCGGCGGCCGCCCCGGTCGCCCGCTGCCCGTGCTCCGCCGCTCTCCGTCTTCGCTTGGCCGCAACCTCAGTGCAGCTGGGCACCTTCGCTGCCGCCTTCGAGCGGATCGCCGCTGCTGTTTTGCTTGAGCCGCCGCATGCACCGGAGCGCCCGAGCCGTCACCTGTGCCGCACAAACTCCTGAGCCCCACAAACTCCAGGCCCTCACCAAGGGGCCGCACAGTCCTTTTCCGTGCCCGAAATATCCGAAAGTTGAGTATGCCGAACGAATTCAACGTCCCTGTCATCGAAGAGTTCCGGGCCAACCACGGCATCGTGGGTGGCATGTTCGAGGGTGGCCGGCTGGTTCTGGTGACCACCACCGGCGCCAAGTCCGGACAGCCGCACACCGTGCCGCTCGGCTATCTGCCCGACGGTGGTGAGCGCATCCTGGTCATCGGGTCGGCGGGTGGTTCGCCCCGGCACCCGGCCTGGTTCCACAATCTGCTCGCCAACCCGGTTGTCACCGTTGAGGACGGCACGTTCACGTACGAGGCGAGGGCCACGGTTCTCGACGGTGCGGAACGGGACCGGGCGTTCGCTCGCGCCGTCGAGGGGGATGCGGGATGGGCTGACTACGAGAGGCAGTCCGGGCGTGCGCTGCCGGTCGTGGCGCTGACCGCGATCCCGGGTCCGCCGCGGACGGATGCCGCCACGCCGGGCGGGATGCTGAAGCTGGTGCATGATGCGTTCCGCCGGGAGTTGTCCCTGATTCGTGCGGAGGTGGCCAGGTCGGGGCCGGTGCTGGGGGCTCAGCTGCGGGTGAACTGTCTCAGTCTCTGCGCCGGCCTGCACGGTCATCACGTACGTGAGGATGAGGGCATGTTCCCGGGCCTGGAGTATCACCGCCCGGATCTGGCCCCGGTGGTGCGGGAGTTGCGCACCGAGCACGAGAAGATCGCCGCGCTGATCGGTCGCATGCTGGAGGTTCTCGGCGACGCCGATCTGCCCCGGGAGACCCTTTCCGCCGAGGTGGATCGTCTCGCCACGGAACTCGAGTCTCACCTCGACCGCGAGGAGACCGCCTTGATCCCGGTCCTCGACGCCGTTTAACGGGAAAAGGGGGCGGCCGACGAGGGGCCGCCCCCTTTTCCCGGATCAGTCAGACCAGGCTGTCGGCCCCAGCAGGCGAAGCGGGTGCAGCGGGCGACCCGGTCCGGGAACGAACGGTCGACAGCATTCCCGCGAAGGTCAGCCCCAGCACGCTCCACAGCACAACCTGGGTTCCTAGCGACGAGATCCGGAAGTCCCACAGCAGCGTCGCCGGGAACGTCTGCGGCACTTCGTCGAACGTGGGCAGCAGCAGGTACGCCACCACAACCACCACCAGGAACCCGCCAGCCCCGGCGACAGCCCGCCGCCATTCGGCAGCCTGTGTCCGGGCCGCGAGCACCCCGGCCCACACCGCCACCAGCCCGAGAACCACCACCGCCAGGTACGCGATGGTCCGCTGGTCGATGGTCGCCGGGTCACCCACAGCGGGCGGGTTGGCCGGGTACTTGAGGAACGGCACCACTACGAACCCGAGCAGTGTCCCCGCTGCCAGCCCGAGGGCGGCCCGGGCATCGCTGGCCACCCGCAGCCGGCGCCGCAACAGTGTGTACGCGATGGCGAAGATCCCGCCGAGCGCCAGCCCGTAGAGCCCGGTGGCGAGGAACAGTCCGGCGCCGGACTGGGTACCCCGGCTGACCAGTTCCTCTTCGTGATGCGACACCTCGCCACCGGCGTGGGCGGCCGCTTCCTCGATGGCGATGGCCGCGTCCACGTGCGGTTCGCCGAACACGTAGGCGAAGCCCCCGGCGAGGAGTCCCGCGATCAGCCCGGCGAGCAGGCCACGAACGATGAGCCTCAGTGGCACGGAACACCGAGCAGGTGGCGGCCGTCGTGCATGAGCTCGTGGAGGAACATGCCGCTCTGGGAGACGGCACCCTGGTCGAAGGCGACCAGGTAGGCGAGCAGCAGCATGAGGCCGGTGATTCCGGCTGCGGTGGCGAGGAGTTTGGGGGTGACTGCCGGTGCGGCGACGGCGGTGTGGGCCTTGGGCACGGTGAGTGAACCTCCTACGGGATGACGCGTCCCGATCGATGGGGCCTGCGACGCGTGAGCGTCCTGACTTCCCGGCCCTCGCGGGTCCGGTTCACAGTGGCGCGACCGCACCGGATTCTCACCGGTTTCTCTCGCGACGCCGCAGATTTGTTCCCACAACCTAACGGCCGGGGCTGGGCGGGCACAACCGCGCCGGCCGGGCCCGGGGGCGTTTGCGCCACCAGGTGAGACCGCTACCCACCTGTTGATCAACAGCGGGGCATAATGCCGCAGTGACCAGCACCACACCCGGCCGCGACGCCCTTGATGCCGCGCTTGAGCGCCGTTACCCCGGCATGGCGGCCCAGCACGTCACTTTCGCGCCGGCCACCGCCGGCGGCTTGCACGGCTGTTCCGCGTTTGCGGACGGCGGCTACTGGCATGTTGTCACTTATGGACTGTCCGAGCTGGGCGCCAAGTCGGAGGACGACGATCCGGACTGGTCGGGCTGGGGGTTCGAGCTGACCATGCGGGTCCCCGGTGGGGAGTTGCCGCGCCAGGCGTTCACGGTGCTGAGCCGGGTGGCCGAGCATGTGAACGGCCGGGGTGTCCTGCTGGAGGACGGTGACGAGGTGACCATCGACTCCGGCCGGGTGCGGATCAGCCGTGATCCGCTGCTGGGTGAGATCCGCACCCCGAACGGCCGGGTCGTGTTCCTACGTGTTGAGCAGTGAGTGCTTGCGGCCGTAGGCGAAGTACACGATCGCTCCGATCAGGAACCAGACGGCGAAGCGCAGCCAGGTGACCGGGTCGAGGAAGGTGATCAGCCAGAGGGAGAAGACGATGCCGAGGATCGGCACGACGGGCATGCCGGGCACCTTGAAGGTGCGGGGCAGGTCCGGCTGGCGGTAGCGGAGCACGATCACGGCGACGCAGACCACGACGAACGCGAGCAGGATCCCGATGTTGGTGAGTTCGGCTGCTTCGCGGATCGGCAGGAACCCGGCGATGACCGCTGAGGCGACGCCGACGATCCAGGTGACCCGGGACGGTACCCGCCGGACCGGGTGCAGTTTGGCGAACCAGGACGGCAGGAGCCCGTCGCGGCTCATCGCGTACCAGACGCGGGTGACGCCGAGGGCGAAGGTGAACATGACGGTGAGGATGCCGATGATGGCTCCGACGGCGATCACGCTGGCCAGTCCGGAGAGGCCGACGGATTCGAATGCCGAGGAGAATCCGCTGGTCGGGTTGATGTCACGGTAGTTCTGCATTCCGGTCAGGACGAGCGTCGCCAGCACGTACAGGATCATGGAAATTATCAGTGAGTAGATGATGGCCTTCGGCAGATGCCGCCGGGCGTCCTTGGCTTCTTCCGCGGCGGTGCTCATCGCGTCGTATCCGAAGACGGCGAAGAATACTGTCGCGGCTCCGGTGACTGCTCCGCTGACGCCGAAGGGGAAGAACGGGTTGTAGTTGGCCGTGTTGACGTAGAAGACGCCGACTCCGATGACCACCAGCACCACGATGACTTTGATGACCACGACGATGGTTTCGAATCGGGCGGCGGTGCGGATTCCCTGGTTCAGCAGGAATGCGATGAACAGGCAGAGCAGCACGGCGAACAGGTCGATCACGTGCCCGTCGCCGGTTCCTGGTGCGCCGAGCATCCAGGCGGGCAGGTCAGCGCCGAGTTCGCCGATCAGGAAGTTGAAGTAGCCGGAGATGCCGATCGCGACGACGGCGACGATGGCCGTGTATTCCAGCAGCAGGTCCCAGCCGATGAACCAGCCGACCACTTCGCCGAGGACCGCATATCCGTAGGTGTAGGCCGATCCCGCTTTCGGGATGAGCCCGGCGAATTCGGCGTAGGAGAGCGCCGCTGCCGCGCTGGCGATGCCCGCCAGCAGGAATGAGATCAGGACGGCTGGCCCGGCGGTTTCGTTCGCCACCGCTCCGGCCAGTGCGAAGATTCCGGCTCCGATGATTCCGCCCACCCCGATGGCGGTGAGCTGCCACAGTCCCAGCGTCCGGGAGAGCCCACTCTCTCCCGGTTCCTCGATTGTTTCGACCGGCTTACGCCGGAACATCCCCGATCCTTGGCCAAGGCTCATCCCGCTTCCCTTCCAGCATCACTGCCGGCCGGCCCCCTGCCCCTCCATGCCGCGGCGCCCCCGCCGGCTTCGTCGGTTCCCAGAACCTTTTTCCGTACGCCTGAAAGCACCCGCCCACCGGACGCCACCCACCGTTCGCGGCCGGCTCCCGGTTCTGCCGGGCGGTCAGATCCGGCTGGTTCCCAGCACTGCCTGGAACGGACGTGAGGCAGTGCTGGGAACCAGCCGGGGTGGCGCCGTTCGCGGGGCCCGGGCGGGAGGGGGCGCCCGGCCCGCGAACGGGCGACCCGAACCGTGCGGGACCGGGTCGCCCTCTCGGACTATCACGTCACGGCCGTGATCGCATCCAGGGCGGCCGATATATCTGGGGCTGCGGCGCGGGGGTCAGGCGGGCACGGAGGCGATCAGCTGGTGGCTCCGGTGTTCCAGGGCGGGGGTGTGGCCGGCCTGTGCGGCGCGGTGCAGCCAGGTCTGTGCCTCGTCCGGCAGGCCGCGCTGGTGCAGCAGCAGGCTCAGGTCGTACATCGCCGCGGGGTCGGCGGTGCCGGCGGCGACCCGCAGCAGGGGCTCGGCCGCGTCCAGTTCGCCGAGGTGCAGGTAGTGGGTGCCGAGGCGGGCGACGGCCTGGTGGTTGCCGGCCGCTGCGGCTTGCCGGTACTGCCGTTCGGCGGCGTCGTGCTGGCCCTGTTCGTCGAGCAGGTCGCCGAGGTGCAGGTGGCCGTCGGAGTGGCCGGCGGTGACGGCGTCGCGGAAGCAGGCCTTGGCCCGCTTCAGGTCGCCCTGCCCGGTGTAGAGGGTGCCGAGGTTGTTCAGCGCCTGGGTGCGGCCGCGGTCGAGGGCCCGCCGGTAGCAGGCCTCCGCCTCGGTGTGTTCGCCGTCGTTCTCGTGCAGGATGCCGAGGCCGACCAGGCCGGCGCCGCTGCCGCGGCGGATCGCGCGCTGGTAGCAGGCGGCGGCGCCGGCGGTGTCGCCGCGGCGGGCGAGCAGGTCACCGAGCTGGACGAGGGCGTCGAGGTCGCCGGCCCGTACGCCGCGCCGGTACCAGATCTCGGCCTGGGGCAGTTCGCCGCGGCTCTCGTGGGCCCAGCCGGTCTCGACCATCGCCGCCGGGTGGCCGGCTTCGGCGGCGCGCCGGTACCAGGATTGCGCCACGGTGGTTTCGCCGGCGGCGTCGTGGACGCGGGCCAGGCCGTACCAGCCGGCGCGGTGGCCGCAGGCGGCGGCGCTGCGGTAGGCGCTCTTGGCCCGGTCGAACTCTCCCAGCTGGGTGAAGACGTCACCGAGGCTGACGTACGCCTGGGAGGCGCCGCCCTCGGCGGCGAGCTTGAAGTACCAGGCGGCGTCGGCCGGTGCGCCGCTGTCGGAGCAGTGCCGGCCCCATCGGGTGTTGGCGTGGGTGTCGGCGGCCCGCGGTGGGCGGCGCACCCCGTGGTAGCCGCCGGCGGCGGCCTGCTCGTAGCAGGGCTGGGCGGCGCCGGCGTCGCCGCGTTCGATCAGCAGTTCGCCGAGGCGGAAGGCGGCTTCGGCGCCGCCGGCCAGCCGGTAGTGGTGTTCGGCGCGGGGGACGTCGCCGAGCCGGTCCCAGAACAGGCCGAGCGGGAACGGGGCGCCGGCCGGTTCGGTGGCCGGTTCCAGGAGCCGGTCGGCGAGGCCGGCGTGGTGGGTGCGCCACGGTACGGCGGGGCCGCGGCGCATCATGTCGAGGTTGAGGCGGCGGGCCGCGTCGACGACGCCGTCGACGTCGAGCAGCCGCATCAGGGTGCGGGCCCCTTCGACCTCCAGGCGCAGCAGGCCGGGGCGGGTCTGTTCGAAGAAGACCGCCGGGAAGGCCCCGGCGAGCCGTTCCGGGGTCGACCAGCGGCGGTGCAGGGCCGCCGCGTCGACGTGCAGGGCGAAGATCGTGCGGTGCGGCTGGCCGGCGGGGGCGTACGCGGAGAGGGTTTCCTGGGAGTGCACGGTGACGGTGACCAAGTTCTTGCCGGTGCTGGCGCTGACCGACCAGCGGGACAACTCGGTGCGCCGCGGGAACGGGATCGTCCGGGCCAGGTAGCGGCGCAGGACCGGGATCATGGCGTCGAAGCGCGGGTCCGCGGCGAGCCGGTCGAACCCGGCCCGGCCGGCGGTGGGCTGCTGCTCGTTGTCCGGGCGGGTGTCGCGGCCGCCGGGGGCCGCGGCCGGCGTGTCGGCCGGCGCCGAGGCCATCCAGGCGTGTTGCTCGGCCACGGGGACGAGGGCGTCGAGGTCACTGGCGACATGATCGGTACGCGACATGCGCCGACAGTCGGCACCGGCCCGGCGTACCTGAGGGAAGCCGCCCGACCGGATGACCGTGCTGGCCAGGCCGTGGCCGCGTCCGTACGCTGTCCGGGTGTCTACTGAGATCAGTGAATTGCTCGAGACCGCGGCACCCGTGGTGACCGGTGTGGTTCGCGGTGTCCGCGACGACCAGCTGGACGAGCCGACGCCGTGCACCGAGTTCCAGGTGCGTGACCTGCTGAACCATCTGCTGCAGGTGACCCGGAACTTCGAAGCGCTGGCGCACCGCAAGGACGTCGACTGGACGGCCGGCTCGGACCGGCTCAGCGGCGAGTGGCGCGAGGAGATCGCCGGGGACCTGGCCGCGCTGAGTTCGGCGTGGGCCGACCCGCAGGCGCTCGACGGGGTGTCGCCGGGGATGGGGCTGCCGCAGCGGACGGTCGGTCAGATGCTGGTGGCGGACCTGGTGGTGCACTCGTGGGACCTGGCCACGGCGACGGGGCAGGCGTACGAGGTGGATCCGGCTCTGCTGGCGGCGACGGGCGAGTTCCTCGACGTGATGGGGGAGACGGGGCGCAAGATGGGCGCTTTCGGTCCGGAGGTGGCGGCGCCGGAGGGGGCTGACCGGTTCGGTGTGCTGCTGGCCAAGACGGGCCGGGACCCGGGGTGGAAGCCGGCCTCCTGAGAATGCCCCGGGCGCGATGATCGACGTTTTTCCGGGCGGCGGGGCGGGTTCGGTCGTACGAAAAAGGGTTTTCAGAAAGGCCGCAGGTGATGCGGCAAGCCCGCGGCCGGCGATGGTCGGGGTTCGGCTCGCGGCAGTCAGGCGTCGCTCTCGTCGTTCTGCAGGAATTGGCTGACGGCGGTGAGGAAGCCGGCCGGGTTGTCGCGGTGGACGTGGTGGCCGGCGGTGATGGTGACGAGCGTGGCGTCGGGCATCCGGTCCGCGGTGGCGGTGAGCAGGTGGTGTGGCAGCGGGCTGCCGGACCCGCCGATGATCAGGGTGGGAGTGCGGATCGTTGCTGTCGCCTCCCACCAGGCGGGGTCGGGGCTGGTGAGCTGCGCGCGGATCGGGTTGACCACCTCGGGCAGATCAGGATCGGTCATCGGGGGACGGTCGAGGTCGCCCGGGCGGGGCGGTGTCGCGTCCTCCAGGATCAGCCGGGTGAGGCGGTGCGGTGCGGCCTCGGCGACCAGGGTGGCGACGACCGCGCCCATCGAGTGGCCGGCGAGCACGCACCGTTCGATGCCCATGGTGTCGAGGTAGCCGAGGACGTCGTCGCGCATGAGTGCGAAGGAGTACGCGCCGGGGCGGTCGCTGCCGCCGTGCCCGCGCAGGTCGAGGGCGTGGACCCGGAAGGTTTCGGCGAGCGCGGGCAGGACGGGCTGCCAGTCGTGCCTGCTGTCACCGAGCCCGTGCAGCAGCACCATCGGCGGGTGGGCGGGGTCGCCGGCGACACGGTGGGTGAGCCTGATGCCGTTGGCCTCGACCGACGGGGGTCGTGCCCGGTAGAACGCGAACGGGGTGTCGCCGTGGGAGGGCAGACCGCGTTCACCGTCGTAGTGCATGCCGAGCCGGTGCATGACCGCCCGGGACCGGTCGTTGTGGTGTTCGGTGAAGGCGATCACCTCGTCGGCGCCCAGGTCACCGAAGGCGAGGTCGAGCCCGGCCCGGCCGATCTCGGTGGCGTATCCCTGGCCCCGGAACGGTTCGCGGATCGCCCAGCCGACCTCCAGCCGCTCCTGCCCGGTGACCTCGGTGCGGGAGAGCCCGCCACGGCCGACGACCTCGCCGGTGTCGCGGTGGTAGGCGAGCCATTTGTGCACACCGTCGCGCTGCCAGCAGGCCGCTGAGGTGGCGGCGTAGCCGGCGGCGTCCTGGCGGGTCCAGGGGCCGCCGTACCAGTGGGCGATGTGCTTGTCCTGGAAGACCAGCCAGAGGTCGCCGGCGTGGCCGGGGCTGATGGGTTCGAGGCGGAGCCGGTCGGTGTGTCGAGTGTGCACCCGGCGCAGGTTAGAAGTCGGCGTGTGCGCCCGGCAACGGGCTTCTGCTGAGGGCATTACCGGATTGCGATTACCGGTAATCCATCAATCGGTCCAGACGTCAGAATCGGACAAAACGTCGATGCATCATAATGACAGTTATGTTGTGTGTGGAGGAGGCTGCAGATCGCACCGATCAGGTTTCCGCGCCGTGCCCGTCTGTACCTGGGAGATCGACTTACAGGAGGAGGCTGACACGATGCGGAAACTGATCTTCGCCATGAACGTGAGCCTGGACGGCTACATCGCCGCGCCCGGCGGCGACCTCGGCTGGAGCGTGCCGAGCGACGAGCTGTTCCAGTGGTGGTCCGACCGGGTGGGTGCGACCAGCCTGGCGCTGTACGGGCGCAAACTGTGGGAGGGGATGAGCTCCCACTGGCCGACCGCCGACCAGCAGCCGGGCGCCACACCGGCGCACATCGAGTACGCCCGCCGCTGGCGGGACATGCCGAAGGTGGTGTTCTCCTCGACGGCCACCACCGTCGACTGGAACACCCGCCTGGTCACCGGCGACGCGGTCACCGAGATGACCCGGCTCAAGGCCGGGGACGGCGGCCCCATGGACATCGGCGGTGCCACCCTCGCCGCGGCGGCCATGCGGGCCGGCCTGATCGACGAGTACGTGCTGCTCACCGCACCGGCCCTGCTGGGCGGCGGCACGCCGTTCTTCACGGCCCTGGACAGCTGGGTGAACCTGAACCTGGTGGAAACGCGGACGTTTCCCGGCGGCGTGATATTGACCCGATACGACACGAGGCGCTGAGCACGGGCCGGATCCCGGGCTCGTGAGCCGCCCCGCCGGCGTTGCCGGCGGGGCGGTGGTGCTCACAGTGTCGCGGGCAGGCCCAGCCACGGTTTGCCGGCGGCGCCGAATCCGGTGAGCTCGGCGATCTTCCCGTCGACGATGTGCAGGACCGCGACGGCGAACAGCCGGTACTCCGGGTCGCCGGGGGCGCGCAGGTACAGCGCGGCGGCAGGCATGCGGTTGACCGTCGTGGTGATGCCGCGCCAGTCGTCCTTGCCGTGCTGGAAGAGCCCACCGGAGACCCAGCCGTCCACCGCGTCCCCGGCCGTCATGGTCACGGCGCCCCGCTCGGGCAGCATCGCGAAGCGCAGCTGGTCGCGCAACAGCGACGCCAGCCCGTCGAGGTCGTTGCGCTCATGGGCGCTGATGTACGCCTTCACCGCGCCGCGCTCGTCGTTCGACAGCTCGTGGGTGGCGGGGCTGCGCCAGTCGAGGCGGCGGTCGGGCAGCTGCTCGCGCATCGTCACCCGGGCCCGTTGCAGTGCGCTGGTCACCGATGCGACGGTCAGCGCGAGGGCGCCGGCGGTTTTCGGCGCCGGCCAGCCGAGGACGTCGCGCAGGATGAGCACCGCCCGCTGTCGTGGCGGCAGGTGCTGGACGGCGACGATGAACGCCAGCTCGATCGTCTCCCGCGCCACCACCGATTCCTGCGGGTCCTCGGGGAGCATATGGTCGGGGTACGGCTGCAGGTAGCGCATCTCGGAGCCGGGGTCCGGCAGCTCGGACGGTACGGGTGTGCGGTCGTTGCGCTTCTCCAGGAAGTCGAGGCAGGCGTTCGTCGCGATCCGGTACAGCCAGGTCCGCAGGGCCGCGTGGCCCTTGAACGACTCCCGCTTGTGCCACGCCCGCAGGAACGTCTCCTGCGTCATGTCCTGCGCGTCCTCGTAGTTCGCGAGCATCCGGTAGCAGTGCACCTGCAGCTCACGCCGGTGGCGCTCGGTCAGCAGCGCGAACCGCCCGGTGTCGTCCGCGCGGGCCGCCGCGATGAACGTGGCCTCGTCGGCGCCCAGCCCTCTGGCGTCTGTCACGGTCATTGATCCTTCCACCGGTGCGGGAGAGCTGACAGAACTGACGGCGGGGCGAAGGGTTTCTGATCGGTGAAGCCACTGACACCGGCAGATCGAGGACTGAGGCGGTGGCCGGGCCCGCCGCCGGCAGTAGCGTCCTGGCTACTCTGCGCAACGGCGCGGGGGAGGCGCAGCTGCCGCCGCCGTGCGGGACGGCGGCGGCAGCCTCGTCAGCGCCGGGTTTCGTCAGCGCCGGGTCTTGTCCAGTTCCGGGTCGGGGCGGTGCTGCAGGGCGGTGCGCAGCCTGCCGGACAGTGGCCGCTCGACGAGACGGTGCACCAGGTAGGCGGCGAGCAGCAGGATGGCGATCACCAGCGCCAGGGTGACGTAGGTCGGCAGGACCCGGCGCAGGCCGTAGACCAGGACCCAGCCGATCTGCTGGTGCAGCAGGTACAGCGGGTAGGTGAGCAGGCCCGCGGTGGTCAGCGCCCGCCAGCGGATCCAGGACAGCCGGCCGACGGCGATCGCGCCGATCACCACGAAGACCAGCGTGACGAACACGGTGATCGCGATGGCCTGCTCGGTGTCGACGTTCTTCTTGACGTTGCCGTGCGGGAAGTAGACGGCGTGGTGCTGGGCGATCAGCCAGGACACACCGACGATGCCCCACAGGGTGAAGTCGGAGCCGAACCGGCGGACCATGTACAGGGCGATGCCGGCGATGAAGAACGGTGCCGCCGACGGCTGGACGATCTCGGTGAGCAGCGGGTTGTCGACGGAGACGGCGACGACCGCGGCCACGGTCCAGGCGCAGCAGAACGTGACGACCCGCCGGTAGGTCAGGCCCTTCGCGACGACCAGGGCGAACAGCAGGTAGAACTTCAGCTCGGCCCAGAGGGTCCAGTAGACGCCGTCCATCGCGGTCACGCCGAGCGGCTCGTGCAGCATCGTCAGGTTGAGCAGCATGTCGTTGAAGCGGACCGGGCCGCGCATCATCGGCCAGATGCTCACCACGGTGAACGTGATCAGCACGGCCGCCCAGTAGGCGGGGTAGACGCGGACCACCCGGGAGCGGAAGAAGTCGCCGAGGCTGCGGCCCCACGCGCTCATGCAGATGGCGAACCCGCTGATGATGAAGAACATCTCCACACCCAGCCAGCCGAACTGCGCCACCTTCTGCAGCTGCGGGAAGACCTCGGTGACCGACTCGCCCCACGCCTGGGACGGGCCGCCGGTCGGGCGTCCCGCCAGGTGGTAGAGCAGCACCATGAAGGCGGCGATGAACCGCAGCCCGTCCAGCGCGACGATCCGGTCCCCGCGGCGCCCGACCTGCCCGGACTTGTCCGGTGCGGCCGGTGAGGACGACGAAGGGTCGGAGGAGGGCTGGGACGGTACGGGCGTCAGCGTCGACGACGACATGGAACCTCAAGGGGTTGAACTCGGCAGACGGCTGGCCAATATACCTGCCGTTCACCGCTCGGACAGAGCCGGATCAGGCTGCCCAGCGGGTGGTGTCACAAACCTGGGGGGTGCGGCGTCCCTGTGGCAACGATCACTAGGAGGAGTTCGTGTTCGCTGCCTACATCACTGTCACCGCCGTCGCGTCGGTCTTCACCGGTTTCGCCGCCGTCATCTATCTGATCGGCCACGACTACCCGAAGGCGCAGGCCGACATGAAGCGGATTCCCCGCTCCTGGGTGCCGCGGCTGGGCCTGCTGCTGGCGGCCGGTTCGGCGGGCCTGCTGGCCGGTTTCGCCGTGCCGGTCGCCGGGACGCTGGCGGCCGCCGGCCTGGTCCTGTACTTCATCGGGGCGCTGGTGGCGCACCTGCGTGTCGGGTCCCGCAACCTGCTCGGCTGGGCGATCTTCTTCGTCACCGTGGTGGCGGCGCTGGCTCTGAACGTCGCCTACCACTGGTGACCGCCGGTCACGGCGAGGTCAGGGCGCGAACCGGGTGAGGGCCTGCGCGACGTGCTCGCGGGTCGCCGCCGTCGCGAGGTGCCCGGCACCCTCGACGACGATCAGTTCCGACCCTGGCCAGGCCTGGTGCAGCTCCCACGCCACCGCCAGCGGGCCGCCCAGGTCGAGCCGGCCGTGGATCAGCACGGCCGGGATGCCCGCCAGCCGGGGGGCGTGGTGCAGCAGGACACCCTCCTCCAGCCACGCCGCGTGGGCGAAGTAGTGCGTGCAGATCCGGACCAGGCCGAGCCGGGCGCGGGGCAGCCGGGCGCCGTAGACGGGGGAGTCCGTCTCGCCCGACAGGACGGCGTCCTCCCACCGGCACCATTCGGCCGCCGCCTTCTCCCGCACTTCGGCGGACGGCGACTCCATCAGGCGCGCGTATCCGCCGACCACGTCGTCACCGGGCACCAGGGCGCGGAAGCGTTCCCACTGGGCGGGGAAGTAGCGGCCGACCCCGCGGTAGAGCCAGTCGATGTCCGAGCGCCGGGTCATCGTCACGGCGGCGATCACGATCTCGGTGACCCGGTGCGGATGCTGCTGGGCGTAGGCGAGCAGCAGCGTGGACCCCCACGACCCGCCGTACAGCAGCCAGCCGGGGACGCGCAGGTGCTCGCGCAGCCGTTCCATGTCCGCGACCAGGTGCCAGGTGGTGTTGTGGCGCATGTCGGTCGCCGGATCGGCGGCGTGCGGGCGGCTGCGGCCGCAGCCGCGCTGGTCGAACAGGACGACCCGGTACCGGTCGAGGTCGAAGGGCTTGAGCCAGCTGTGGTTCGAGCCGGAGCCGGGGCCGCCGTGCACGACCAGGGCCGGTTTGCCGTCCGGGTTTCCGTGTTCCTCCCAGTGGATGACGTTGCCGTCACCCACGTCGAGCTCGGGCATGCGAGGCTCCCCTGGTGTTTCTCAAGGCGATCATGCTGGAGCGCGGGCCGTCCGGTGGTTATCCGTTCGACCTGCCGGTGGTGCGGGCGCTGGCCGAGCTGCGCGAGTTGCGCCTGCGCAAACCCGTGACGCTGCTCGCGGGCGACAACGGTACCGGCAAGTCGACGCTCGTGGAGGCCGTCGCGGTGGCGGCCGGGTTCAACCCGGAGGGTGGCAGCACGTCGTTCAACTTCGCGACCAGGGCCACCGAGTCGGCGCTGGGTGAGCATCTGGTGCTGTCGCGGGTGCCGGGACGGCGGCCGCGGACCGGGTACTTCCTGCGGGCGGAGTCGTTCTACAACGTGGCGACCGAGATCGATCGGCTGGGTGCCACCGGCAGCTACGGCGGGACGTCGCTGCACGAGCGGTCGCACGGCGAGTCTTTCCTGGACCTGGTGCTGCACCGGTTCGGGCCATCCGGGCTGTACCTGCTGGACGAGCCGGAGGCGGCGCTGTCGGTGCAGGGCTGCCTGGCGCTGCTGGTGCGGATCGCCGAGCTGGTCGCGCTGGGCAGCCAGTTCATCATCGCGACCCACTCGCCGGTGCTGCTGGCCTGCCGGGACGCGGCGATCTTCGAGATCGGCGCGGCCGGCGACATTTCCGAGATCGACTACGACCAGGCCGACGCGGTCGTGCTGACCAGGGCCTTCCTGGCGCACCCGGCGCGCTTCCTGGACCGGCTGTTCGACGAGGAGCGCCGGAGGTGACAGCAGGGTGGGTGCGGCGAGGAGCGCCGGATGTGACAGCAGGGTGGGCCGGCGAGGTTCGCCGCACCCACCCTGCTGAGGGAGGACTTCTAGAACCGGAAGCGGGACACCAGTGCCCGCAACTCCCCGGTCACCTGCGACAGCTCACCCACCGCCAGCTCCGACTGGTTGACCAGGTCGGTGGTGGTCCGGGCGACCGCCGCCACGCTGCCGATGTTCGCGGCGATCCGGCCGGAGCCGCTCGCCGCCTCTCCGACACTGCGGTTGATCTCGTTGGTGGTGGCCGTCTGCTCCTCCACCGCCGAGGCGATCGTCGTCTGGTAGTCGTTGATCTGCGCGATCACCTCGGACACCTCCTGGATCGCGGAGACCGCACCGGCGGTGTCGGCCTGGATGGCCTGCACCCGGCGGGCGATGTCCTCAGTGGCCCGGGCCGTCTCCTGCGCCAGGTCCTTGACCTCGCCCGCCACCACCGCGAAGCCCTTGCCCGACTCGCCCGCGCGGGCCGCCTCGATGGTCGCGTTCAGGGCCAGCAGGTTGGTCTGCTCGGCGATGCTGGTGATCGTCTTGACGACGTCGCCGATCTCGCGGCTGGAGGCGCCGAGCCGCGACACCGACGCCGTGGTGGTCTGTACCGCGGTGACGGCCTTGGCGGCGACGGTCGCCGCCTCGTTGGCGCTGTGTGAGATCTCCCGGATCGACGTGCCCATCTCCTCGGAGCCGGCCGCGACGGTGTGCACGTTGCGTGACACCTCGTCGGCGGAGGCGGCGACCAGGTCGGCCTGCTGGGACGACTGCTGGGCGCCGTCGGCGAGCTGCGCCGACAGGCGGCCCATCCGGTCGCTGGCCGCGCTGAGCGTCTCGGCGCCGGTGGACAGCCGGCTCATGGCCGTGCCGATGGACTCCAGCGCGGTGTTGACCGACGTGCCCAGCTGCCCGACCTCGTCGGCCGTGCGGACCTCGACGCGGCGGGTCAGGTCGCCGGCGGCGACGGCGGCCATCACCGCGGCGGCCTCACCGAGCGGGCGGGTGATGCCGCGGGTGACACGCCAGGCGATGGCGGCGGCGACGGCGATCGCGGCGAGCAGCAGCAGGCCCATCACCATCAGGAAGTTGCCGGCGATGTCGCGTGCGGTGGCCGTCTCCGTCTTGTTCTGCGCCTCCTCCATGTCGATGAAGACGTTGATGACGCGCAGCCATTCGATGAAGGCCGGTTTGGCCTCGTTGTTGAGCAGCGCGAGGGCCTGGGCGCGCTGCCCGGACTCGCGCAGCCCGGTGATCTGCTCCACCAGCGGGTTGGTGGTCTCCTGCACCTTCAGGATGGCGGCCAGGGCGGCCTTCTCCGCGTCGTTGACCTTCGACGGGTCGGCGAAGATGCTGTTCATCTTCGTCTCCGAGTCGGCGTACTTGGCGGCCAGCTGGGCGATCAGGTCCTTCTCGGCGGTGACCTCGGTGGCCGTGCCCGCGTGCACGAGGTCGCGGATGGCGATCGCGCGGTCGTGGACGCTGCCCCGGAAGTTGATCGCGAAGCGTTGCTTGACGGCGTTGACGTCGTTGATGACCGTCAGCTCGTCATTGATCTTGTTGACCTGGGCGACGCCGACGACCACCAGCGCGACCATGGTCAGCACGACCACGAGGAACCCCGCTCCCAGGCGGCGTCCGATGGTCAGGTTTCTCATGTGTGCGGCACCTCTTCATGGTTCTTGAAGCTTTGTATCCCTACTGTTCGGCCGGTTCGGCCCGGATGTGAGGATCATGAATTCGGACGTCGCGGCGATCAGGGCCGCGGTCAGGGCGGCGATCGCCGGGTGGTGCGCCGCGCCGCGGCGGAAGGCGAGCCGGGTGCGGCGGCGGGTCGGCGCGGGAATCAGGCGCAGGCCGGTGGGTGGCCGGTCGGCAGCGAGCTGGGGTACGAGGGACGCGCCCTGCCCCGCGGACACCAGCGCCAGCACCGCGGTGAAGTCGTCGGCGTGATGGCGTACCCGGGGAGTGAAGCCCGCCCCCCGGCAGACCCGCAGCGTCACCTCATGGCACAGCGTCCCCGGACTCGCCATGATCCACGGCTGTTCCCGCAGGTCAGCGACCGACCCGGCCGGTACGCCCGCCGGCACCGCCACATGGACCGTCTCGTCCAGCAGCGGCACCGAGTCCAGATCGGTGTCGGCGGCGGCCGGCGCGATGTCGTAGTCGTGCAGCAGCCCCGCGTCCAGCCGCCGTTCCCGCAGCGCGGCCGGCACCGCCGCCGGATCCAGTTCGGCCACCATCAGCTCGAGCGCCGGGTGCTCCCGTCCCAGCGCCACCAGCGCGGCCGGCAGCACCGTGCGGACCGCGCTCGGATAGGCGCCGATCCGTAACGGACCGGCCGGTCCGCCGCGCACCGCGGCGAGCGCGGCACCGGTCTCCTCCAGCGCGGCGAGGACCTTCTCGGCGTGCCGGACCAGCACCCGCCCGGCGGGGGTGAACGCGACCCGGCGGCCGGTCCGTTCGAGCAGCGCGACACCGGCCTCGCGTTCCAGGGCGGCGAGTTGCTGGGAGACCGCGGACGGCGTGTAGGTGTGCGCGGCGGCGACCGCGGCGATGGTGCCGAACCGGTCGAGATCACACAGCAGCCGCAGCCGGCGCACGTCGAGCATCAGCCGAGCTTACGGTCGGCGGCAGAAATCGGAACTGGTCCTTATGGTCTTGAGCAGGCAGCGTGGTGCGCATGAATGGTGTCTGGGTGCCGATGATCACTCCCTTCGACGACGGCGGAGAGGTTGCTCTGCCCGTACTGGAAAGGTTGGCTGTTGATCTGCTCGAAGCCGGCGCCGCCGGTCTGGTGGCCCTGGGAACGACGGGCGAGCCCGCGTCGCTCAGCGACGCTGAGCGACGCAAAGTCCTTGATCTGACGTCGCAGATCGGTGCTCCGCTGATCGCCGGCGCGAACACCGTGGCGCAGTTGAGGGAGCTTCCGGGTGGGGTTGCGGCGGCGTTGACGCTGGTACCGCCGTTTCTGCGGCCCGGCGAGGACGGTGTGGTGGCGCACTTCGAGGCGCTGGCCGCGGCGAGCCCGGTGCCGCTGGTGGTTTATCACGTTCCGTATCGGAGCGGGCAGGCGCTGACGGCGGGCGCGCTGCGCCGGCTGGCGGCGATCGACGGTGTGATCGGGGTGAAGTACGCGCCCGGCGCCCTCGACGCGCAGGCGATGGATCTGCTGGCCGATCCGCCGCCGGGATGTGCCGTGCTGTGCGGAGACGACGTGCTGCTCTCGCCGATGCTGGCGCTGGGCGCGGCCGGCGCGATCGCGGCCTCCGCGCACCTGGCGACCGCCTCGTTCGCCGAACTGGCCTCGCTCTGGCAGGCCGGCGACGCGACCCGGGCCAGGCCGCTCGGGCACCGGCTCGCGCGCCTGTCGGCGGCGCTGTTCGCCGAGCCCAACCCCTCGGTGATCAAGGGTGCGCTGCACGCGGCGGGTCGCATTCCCACCCCTGATGTACGCCTGCCGCTGCTCGCCGCTCGGACATCGACGGTTGACGAGGTTGCGCCGTACCTCTACGGTTCATTACTAGAGTAACGAACCAAGGAGGCTCCGCACCAAAGAGACTCCGAACCAAGGAGGCAGGGTGTTCTCGTCATGTTCGACGACCGCAGCCCGATCTACCGGCAGATCGCCGAGCAGATCAAGGCCGACGTGCTCCGCGGAGTGCTCAAGGACGACGAGCAGGTGATGTCCACGACGCAGTACGCGGCCTACTACCGGATCAACCCGGCCACCGCGGCCAAGGCGTTCCAGCAGCTCGTCGACGACGGGGTGATCTACAAGCGGCGCGGTGTCGGCATGTTCGTCAGCCCCGGCGCCCAGTCGCGGTTACGGGCCCAGCGGCGCGAGCGGTTCTTCGCCGACGTGCTGGAGCCCATGATCGCCGAGGCCCGGGCGCTGGAGATCCCGGCCGCCGAGATCGTGGCCCGCATCCACCAGCTGACCGACCCGGGAGCAGGCCGATGACCCTCTCGATAACGACAACCGGCCTGCAGATCCGCTACGGCGACACCGTCGCCGTGGACAATCTCGATCTCGACCTGCCCGGCGGCAAGATCTACGGGCTGCTGGGCCGCAACGGCGCGGGTAAGACCAGCCTGCTGTCCGTGCTGGCCGGCTTTCGCAAACCGTCCGCCGGCACCGTGCGCGTCGGTGGTGAGCCGGTCTTCGAGAACAGCGGCAGGACCACCCAGATCTGCCTGATCGGCGAGGGCAGCGGTGTCGGCGACGGCACCGACAAGCTCGCCGACGTGCTCGACATGGTCCGCAAGCTGCGGCCGAGCTGGGACCACGAGTACGCCGCCGAGCTGATGAAACGCTTCGCCCTGCCGGCCAGGAAGAGCCTCAGCGCCCTGTCCCGCGGGCAGCGCTCGGCGTTCGGCGTGGTGATCGGCCTGGCGTCGCGGGCACCGGTGACCATGTTCGACGAGGCGCACCTGGGGATGGACGCGCCGACCCGGCAGCTGTTCGCCGACGAACTGCTGCGCGACTACGTGGACCGGCCGCGCACCTTCGTGATCTCGACCCACCTGATCGAGGAGCAGAGCCCGATCTTCGAGCAGGTGCTGATCGTGCACCAGGGAAAGCTGCTCGTGCACGAGGAGGTCGACGAGCTGCGCAGCCGCGGCGTGTCGGTGACCGGCCCGGCCGGGCTCGTCGACGACTTCGTGTTCGGCCTGACCGTCCTCGGCGAGGAGCGGCTCGGCCCGACCAAGCGCGCCATGGTCTACGGCGCGCTCGGCGAGGACAGCGTGCGCGCCGCGAAGACGGCCGGCCTGGAGCTGGGCCCGGTCGCGCTGCAGGACCTGTTCATCCACCTGACCGGGGGTGTCTCGTGAACCGCTGGCCGATCGCCCGCTACCTGCTCACCACCCACTACATCTTCCTGATCATCATCATGGTGGGGTTCTACGCGGCGTGCGCCGTCCTGCTCACGGTGGTGGCGCTGTTCACCGAGATCCGGATCAGCACGGTCGACGTCGCCGGGCAGGTGGTGTGCTGGCTGGCACTCGGCTACGGCGCCAGCTCGACCACGCTGCTCAGCACGATGCTGGTGCACGGGCGGACCCGCCGCGAGTTCCTCCGGGAGTACCCGGTCTTCCTCCTGATCACCTCGGTGACGCTGGCCGCGCTGACCGCCGGCGCCTACGCGGCGGAGGCCGCTGTCTACAGCGCCTTCGACTGGGGACAGAAGATGCAGGACAACCGGATCTTCGAGTCGGCGAGCGACTTCCCCACGGTCTACGTCGCCTACCTGAGCATGCTGCTGATCTGGCTGACGACCGGTGCCTTCCTCGGCGCCGCGTTCTACCGGTGGCAGGCCGGCGGCGTCCTCGCCGTGCCGTTCGCGGCCGTGCTGGTGCTGACCGGCGGTGGCTTCAACGGCTTCTTCAGCCTGGTGCCGGGCCTGCGTACCGACACCCCGGACCTCGCGGCGATCCTGCTGGTCAGTCTCGGTCTGGCGGCCGCGGCCTGGGCCATGCTCTGGTACACCGCGCGTGACCTGCCGCTGCGCGTCAGGGCGGCCTAGAGTCGGCCGGGTGACCGGACGCGTATTGATCACTGGTGGAAGCGGTTCCCTCGGCCGTCGCGTGGTGGCCCGCGCGGCGGCCGCCGGCTGGGAGCCGGTCGGCACCTACCTGTCCACCGCCACTTCCGGTGGTGTGCGCCTGGACATCAGGGACCCCGGCGACGTGCGGCGGGTGCTGGGGGAGGTGCGGCCGGTCGCGCTGATCCACACGGCCGCGGGCCGCGACCGCAACGACTGGCCGGCCACTGCGGACGGTGCGGCCAACGTCGCGGTCGCGGCCGCAAATGCGGGGGTACGCCTGGTGCACGTCTCCAGTGACGCGATCTTTTCCGGACGTGCGGGGGAGTACGACGAGGACGCTCTTCCCGACCCGGTGTACCCGTACGGCGCCGCCAAGGCAGCGGCCGAGACCGCGGTCCGGGCTGTCCTGCCGTCGGCGGCCGTCGTGCGTACCTCATTGATCCTCGGCGACGGCAACGGCGCCCACGAGATCCTCACCCACGACCTGATCGCCGGCCGGGTCTCCGGCGCCCTGTTCACCGACGAGATCCGCAAGCCGGTGCACGTCGACGACCTGGCCGACGCACTGCTCGAACTGGCCGCCGGCTCGTACGCCGGCGTACTCAACGTCGCCGGCACCGACCCGATCAGCCGTTACGACCTCGGTGTCCTGGTGGCCCGCCGCGACGGCCTCGACCCCTCGGCGATTCCGGCGACCAGCCTGGCTGCCCTCGGCCTGAACCGGCCGCCGGATCTGCGCCTGATCACTGATCGTGCCGCCGGGCTGCTCGGCACCCGGCTGCGCGGTGCCCACGAGTTCCTCGCCGCGTAAACCGGTGCTGCTCCCGCCGCCCGTTGCTTCCTCGCGCCGTAAACCGGTGCTGCTCCCGCCGCCCGTTGCCTCCTCGCGCCGTAAACCGGTGTCGCTCACGGCGGCCACTGCTGATACTGGGCGCCGTGAACAGTGAACGCACGATCCGGGTGACCGTCCGCGGATCCTTCGACAACCTCAGCGACGCCCAGAAGGCCGAGTTGATCGCGGCCGGCGACCAGCACGCCGACATCCTCGCCGTGGAGTACACGCCGCAGGGCCACCTCACCTACGACCTGGCGGCGCGGCCGTTCTTCACCTTCCGCTTCGCCGAGCAGGTCGCCGAGGAGAAGGACATCCCGCAGGTCACCGCCCGTGCCGAGGCCAAGGCCGCGGCGTGGATGACCGAGCGCGGATACGGCTTCAAGCGCATCACCTCACAGACCGTCGACATGTCCGAGGTGCCGCTGGGCCCCCGCGGCCGCCGCCTCCAGGGCTGAGCTCCTGCCGCCGTTTCGTCGTCATCCCGCGGTTGACGACGTCATGGCGTCACTGACCACCCAGGGCCTCGGCATCCAGAGAGCCGCCGTCGAGCAGAAGGTGACGGACGGCCCCCAGGAACGTGTGAGCGGCTGAGCCAAGCCCTGTCTCCGCCCGCCCCTCCGCCCGGCCCCACTTGCGCCCGGCCCCACTTGCGCCCGGCCCGGCGCTCACGGCTGAGCCCGCCGGAAATCGGGGTTGAACCTGCCCCAAGGGCAGGCCTTAGCGTGATTGGCATGAGTACCGAGGACGTGGCCGGCGGGCAGCAGTGGCGCATTGGCGAGCTGGCCCGGGTGACGGGCGTGACGGTTCGCACGCTGCACCACTATGACCGGGTCGGCCTGCTCGCGCCGTCGACGCGCACGGCGGGCGGGCATCGCTGCTACACCGGCGGGGACGTGCGGCGGTTGCACGCGATCCTGGCGTTGCGCGGGTTCGGTCTGAGCCTCGCCGAGATCAGCCGCACGCTCGACGGCGCTGATGCCGACCCGCGTGCGGTTCTGCGCGGCCAGCTCGACGTCACCGACGAGCGGATCCGCCGGGCGATGCAGCTGCGGGCACGCCTGCTCGCGGTCCTGAGTGCTCTCGACCGGATGGCCGAGCCGTCGGCGTCCGAGTTCATCACGCTGATCGAGGAGATGATCGCAGTGGAGGCACCACTCACCCCGGAACAGTTCGCCGAGCTCGGCCGCAGGCGCCAGCAAGCGGCTGCCGCCCTCACCGACGAGGAACGCGCCGAGATGAACCGCCGCCGGCAGGAGGCGATGGCGGCCCTCAGCCCCGAAGAGATCGACCACATGCAGCGAGAACGCGCCCGCTGGACACCCGCACCCACCTGACCATTCCGCCCTCGGCCGACGCCGCGCTCGGCCGACGCCGCGCTCGGCCGACGCCGCGCTCGGCTGGCCCGGCCCGCAAACCGGCCCACGCTCGGCGAGATCCGCGAACCGGCCCCGCGAACCGGTCCGCGCTCGGTCTGGTCCGCTTTCGATCGAGCGAGCCGCCCCGGCCCTCCTCAATCTTGGACATTCAAGCCGGTCATAGCCGGTCCAAATGTCCAAGATCGGCGACGCCACGACGATCTGCGGCGCCTGAGGGGGTCGTCAGGTGAGGGGGAAGTCGGCGACGGTTGTCCAGGAGCCGCCGGGTTCGGCGCGGCCTACGAGTAGCTGGACGGTGCTGACCCAAGCGTGGATGGGCAGGTGCTGTTCGGCCTCGGTTGCGGCTGCGCGCAGGTCGGCCGGTGGATGGTCGCGGCCAACGGTCAGGTGCGGGACCACGTCGGCAAACTCCCCGTTGTAGGGCCGGGCGCGCGGGAAGCGGGCGGCGAGCCGGTGGGTGAGTTCACGGAAGGGTTCGGCGGGTTCGGGGGAGAGCCACAGCACCCGCTCACCGAACCAGCCGACCCGGTCCAGGGTGAGGAAGAAGGGTGGCAGACCCGCCGTGACGTTCCGGACGGCGGCCAGGACCGGTGGGGTCAGCTCCTGCGGCGGCAGGAAGGGGTAGAGGACGGTGACATGTGCGGGCATTCCCCAGGCGGCGGCCCGGTCCAGCCGGCTGCGCAGTGCGGCGACGGCCGGCTCGGCTTCCGGTATCAGGACGACGAGGGCGCTCGATGTCGGCTCCACGCCCGCAGTATCCCTGACGAATGTCATGCCGGCTCGATGACGCACGACGCAGATCGATGGCTGGGCGCGGGCGCAGGATCGGAGCATGACGCTTGCCGCTTCACCCCACACTGTTTCATCCGACACCGCGGCTTCATCCGACACCGTGGCGCCCGACACGGGGCTGGACGCCGTGGTTCTGGACAGCGTGGTCAAACGGTTCGGCACGGTGACCGCCGTGGACGGGCTGGACCTGCGTATCCGCCCCGGGGAGGTGGTCGCTCTGCTCGGCCCGAACGGTGCCGGCAAGACGACCACCATCGACATGCTGCTGGGCCTGTCCCGGCCGGATTCCGGTACGGCCCAGGTCTACGGCCGGCCACCGCACGAGGCGGTCGCCCGTGGCCTGGTGTCGGCCGTCATGCAGTCGGGCGGGCTGCTCAAGGACTACACGGTCGCCGAGACGGTCCGCCTGACCGCGGTGCTGTTCGGCCGGCCGCGCAGCGAGGCCGGCGAGGCGCTGGAACGCGCGGGTATCGCCGACATCGGCAACCGGCTGGTCGGCAAGTGCTCGGGCGGCCAGCAGCAGCGGCTGCGGTTCGCGATGGCGCTGCTGCCCGACCCGGAGCTGCTGATCCTCGACGAGCCGACGACCGGCATGGACGTCGGCGGGCGGCACGATTTCTGGTCGGCGATCCGCAAGGACGCGCAGGGTGGCCGTACCGTCGTATTTGCCACCCACTACCTGGAGGAAGCCGACGCGTACGCCGACCGCGTGGTTTTCGTCCGGCGTGGCCGGATCGTCGCCGACGGCACGGCCTCGCAGGTCAAAGCCCTCGCGTCCGGCCGAACCGTGCGCGCCACCCTGCCCGGCGCCGCCGAGGCCGACCTGGCCGCGATCGCCGGCGTGGAGTCGGCCGAGGTCCGCGGTGACACCGTCTATCTGCACGGGCGTGACTCCGACACGATCGCCCGGCACCTGCTCACCGCGACGCCCGCCCGCGACCTGGAGATCACCTCCCGGAACCTGGAGGACGCGTTCCTGACCCTGACGGCCGACGACAAGCCGGGAGACGAGCGATGACGACCGCGACAGCAACCTCGACCACCAGGATTCCCGCCTTCCCGGTGGGCATGCTCGGACTGGAACTGCGGCGGATGATGCGCAACAAGCGCACCGTCATCTTCACCCTGGTGATGCCGGCCGCGTTCTTCCTGCTGTTCGGCACCAGCTCCAGCTATCGCACCGAACAGGTCGGCGGCGGGAACGTCACCGGGTACGTGCTGATCAGCATGGCTGTCTACGGCGCGATGCTGGCCACCACCTCGGGCGGTGCGATGGTCTCGATCGAGCGTGCCGCGGGCTGGAGCCGCCAGCTGCGGCTGACGCCGCTGAAGCCGATCGCGTACGTCGCCGTGAAGATCACCCTCGCGATGGTCATCGGTGCGGTGTCGGTTGCCGTGGCGTTCGCTGTCGGATCGCTCGGCGGCGCCGAACTGCCGGTCGGGGCGTGGATCGGCTGCGGGCTGCTGGCCTGGCTCTGCTCGCTGGTGTTCGCCGCGTTCGGCCTGTTCATGGGCTATCTGCTGCCCAGCGAGAACGTCATGCAGATCCTCGGCCCGGTGCTGGCCCTGCTCTCCTTCGCCGGCGGCCTGTTCGTCCCGGTCGATCAGCTGGGCAGCACCTTCGCCACGATCGCCAAGTTCACCCCGGTCTACGGGGTCGGTGAGATCGCCCGCTATCCGCTGGTCCAGGACGGCACCCTGTGGATCGCGGTGGTCAACGTGGTGGCGTGGACCGCGCTGTTCGGCGCCGGGGCCATGTGGCGCTTCCGCCGGGACACGGCCCGGGTTTGACGAGCCGGGTCTAATGACAGCCATGGCACCGACCACACCCGGGCATCCGGTCGTTCATCCCCGCTGGGGGTGGGTGTTCGGGGCGGTCTGGCTGTCGTACCTCAGTGAGAACCTGACCGCGCTGCTGCGTCACGAGCCCGGCTGGCAGCGCACGGTGGGCCTGATCGCGCTGGCCGGTTTCGTCGTCATCTACATAGCGGTCCTCGGCCACCTGCGCCGTTCGCGGTTCGCCGAGCCCGCGGGGGCGTCGTCGCCGCTGGTGTGGGCGGCGCTGATCGGGATGCTGGTGCTCGGTGCCGTACAGATGCCGGTTGTCGGCGCGCACGCGCTGACCTGCCTGGTCTATGTGGCCGCCACCGCGATGATGGGCCTGCCCCGGCGGCAGGGCATCGCGGTGGCGGTCACGCTGGTGATCACCGCGGAGGTGCTGCTGCGGTTCATGCCGGGCTGGCGGGCCGCCGGGCACGGTTACAGCCTGGCCGTGGTCCTCGGTGCGCTGGCCACCGGCGGGATCCGGCTGGCGCTCGACCGGCAGCGCAAGCTGTTGCAGGCCCAGCAGGACCTGGCCACCCTCGCGGTCGCTGACGAGCGGGCCCGGATCGCCGCCGACCTGCACGACATCCTCGGCCATTCGCTGACCGTGGTGACGGTCAAGGCGGAGCTCGCCCAGCGGATGCTCGACGTCGATCTGGATCGGGCCCGCGCCGAGCTGCGTGATCTGGAGTCGCTCGCCCGGGACGCGCTCGCCGACGTGCGCGCCACCGCCCTCGGCATGCGCGGTGTCTCGCTGCCCGGGGAGATCGCCGCCGCGAAGGAGGCCCTCGCCGCCGCGAACGTGGAGGCGGACCTGCCCGGCGCCACCGACGACGTGCCCACCCGTAACCGGGAGCTGTTCGCGTGGACGATCCGGGAGGCGGTCACCAACATCATCCGGCACGCCGGCGCCCGGCACGCGTGGGTGCGGCTCGAGCCGGGCAGTGTGGAGATCCTGGACGACGGTGATGCCGTGCCGGTGGGCGAACACGGTCAGGGCCTGACCGGGCTCAGGAAACGGGCCGACGAGGCCGGCGCCCGGATGACCGCGGGCCGGCGCGACGGGGCGCCGGGTTTCCGCGTACGCATGGAGGTGCCGTTGTGATCAGGTTGCTGCTCGCCGACGACCAGGCCCTGGTCCGCGGTGCGATGGCCGCCCTGCTCGACCTGGAACCGGACCTGAGTGTGGTCGCCGAGGTGGGCCGCGGCGACGAGGTGCTCGCGGCGGCCCGCGCTCACCAGCCGGACGTGGCCCTGCTGGACGTGCAGATGCCCGGCCTGGACGGGATCACCGCGGCCCGGCAGCTGCGCGACGAGGTGCCACAGTGCCGGGTGTTGATGGTGACCACTTTCGGCCGGGCCGGCTACCTGCGCCAGGCGATGGCCGCGGGCGCCGGCGGGTTCGTCGTCAAGGACACCCCGGCCCGGCAACTCGCCGACGCGGTCCGCCGGGTGCACCAGGGGTTGCGGGTGGTCGACCCGGCCCTCGCCGCGCAGAGCCTGGCCCACGGCGACTCGCCGCTGACCGAGCGGGAGAGCGACGTGCTGCGCGCCGCACAGGACGGTGGAACGGTCGCCGACATCGCCCGCGAGCTGCGCCTTTCCGAGGGAACCATTCGCAACCATCTGTCCGCCGCGATCGGCAAGACCGGTGCCCGCACCCGCGCGGAGGCCGTCCGGCTGGCCGTCGACAACGGGTGGCTCCTCATGTAATCGGCGTCTCGGAGCACTTGAGGAAAAATTCTCAGTGCAACCGAGCAGCAACCGAGAGTGGCCTTCGGCTGCACCCGTCGCGGCGAAAAGTTCCCCCTGTCAGCCGACACAGGGGGGAACCGAAGATGACGACGACCGTCCAGCCGAACACCGCCGCCACCACTCGCGAGCAGGAAGACCTCATCCGCGAGAACATGGCGCTGGTCGGCCACATGGTTCGCGAGATGCTGTTCAAGGTCCCGCCGCACGTGCACCGCGACGATCTCGCCTCCGCCGGTTACGCCGCCCTGGTCACCGCCGCCCAGTCGTTCGACCCGGAGCGGGGTATCCCGTTCGGCCGGTTCGCCGCGGTGCGTGTCCGCGGGGCCCTGCTCGACGAGCTGCGCAGCATGGACTGGGCGAGCCGTTCGGTGCGGGCCCGCGCCCGGCGTGCCGATGTCGCCCGGGAGGAGCTGACCCGCCGGCTGGGGCGTACCCCGACCGCCGACGAGCTCGCCGAACTGCTGGGTGTCGCGGTCAGCGAGCTGAGCAGCGTCGACGACGACGTCCAGCGCGCCGCGGTCCTCTCGCTGCAGGGTTTCGCCGCCGGCACGGCCGAGGACCTGGTCACCGACGCCTCGATGAACCCCGAGGAGATGCTGCTGCACCGTGAGCGCCTCGGCTACCTGCACGACGCCGTCAACGTGCTGCCGGAACGGTTGCGCTTCGTGGTCGAGGCCTCGTTCCTGCAGGAGCGCCCCCTCTCCGAGGTGGCCGCCGAACTGGGCGTCACCGAGTCGCGGGTGTCGCAGCTGCGCACCGAGGCGCTCGCCCTGCTGCGCGACGGCCTGACCACGCACATGGAGCAGAGGGGCACGCCGGCTCCGAAGGACGGCTGTGTCGCCCGCCGCCGCGCCGCCTACGCCGCGCAGATCGCCGCCCGCAGCACGATGGCCACCCGCCTGGGTGTCACCGACAGCAGCGGCCAGCGCCTCGCAGCCGCAGCCTGATGCGCGACCGGTTGCGCGTTCCGGTCATCGGCCCGGGCTTGCGCCCGATGCGCGACGAAATCAGTGGTCCTGCGGGTCAACGGCGCCTCATGCGCCGCGGACCCGCAGGCTGACCACCCCCACCGCAGGGGTACGAGGAAACGGCCGTCCCCCGACATCAACGACCGTCCCCGCCGCTTCCCCCGGGTGCCGCCGCGCCTCGGTCAGGCCCCGGCACCCGCTAGCCCGGTCAGGCTCCGGCCGCTCCGGCGCCCGCCGCCAGCCCGGTCAGGCTCCGGACAGGCCGGGGATGATGCCCGGCCGGCGCCGCAGCTGCTCCTCGGCGGCCGCGGCGCGTTTGCGCAGCCGGTCCACCTCGACGGTCAGGGCGGACGCCCCGCTGTCGCTGAGCCGGTAGTAGCGGCGCAGCCGTCCCTCGACTGCCTCCTCCCGGTCCACCTCGATCAGCCCCTGCTCGGCGAGCCGGTCCAGCGCGCCGTAGAGGGTGCCGGGCCGCAGTTTGACGTCACCGGAGGACAGGTCGAGCACCGATTGCACGATGCCGTACCCATGGAGGGGTTGCGTCGCGAGCGCGGTGAGGATGAGAAACGTCGGCTCCTGCATGTCGCCCAGCCTCTCAGTTCGTCACGATCTGGGTACCGGCGGTGGCCGCCGGTCGTAGCCGGGCCGCCACCAGCACACCCGCGCCGAGCACCAGCCCGGCAGCGAGCAGTGCGAGGTTGAGCCACTGCGGCCCGAACGGCCAGTACGGTCCCGGGGTCAGCGCGCTGTGCACGGTGAACACCGGCTCGTTGTTCCCCGCGTAGCGGAAGGCGCGGATCACGTTGCCGTAGAAGGCGACCGCCGGCAGCGCCAGCGTGAGCACGGCAATCACGGCCAGCGCGCCGGCAGCCCGCGCCGCCCCGGGCCGCTGGAGCCGCCGGGCGACCGCCACCACGAACAGCCATCCGGCGAGCATCCCGGCCAGTCCGCCGATCACGATGAGCGGCAGCAGGCTCGCGTTCCCGGTGGCCCACAGCTCGGTGTTGACGGAGCCCTGGAGCTCGGTCAGCCAGCCGGAGACCTCGATCGACACCCCGTCCCGTTCGGCGCGGAACCGGGAATTCCGCATCGGGAGGTCGACCAGCGTCCCGTCCTCGGCCATCGTCGTCGACTTGCCGCTGGGATGGTCGATCGCACCGACCCGCCATCCGGCCGCGGCGAGCTCCTGCCGGGCCCGGTCGGCGTCCCAGCCGTCGAAGCCGCTGACCGTGCTGGTCGCCCACCCCGTCTCGCCGAACCACGGTGTGCCGCCGTCGTTCGTCGCCACCCCGTCGCTGCCTGCCCCGCTGCCTGTCCCGGCTTCTGTTCCGGCGTCGGTCCAGGATTTTGTCCCGGCCAGCAGGGACGTCTGCAGGGCCCGGATGCCGGCGTCGTCGGGCACCGAGGCGAAGGTCCGCTCGGAGGCCCACGAGCCCACGGCCGCGCCGAACCCGCCGCCGATCAGCAAGACCAGCACCGCGACCACCCACAGCAGCGGCCGCCCGGCCGGCAGCCGGAACCGCTGCCGGAGCCCGCTGCCGATCAGGTGCCACACCTCGGTCCGGCCGGGCCGGCTCTGCCCTGGCTGGGCCATCTCCAGCAGGGTGGTGACGATCTCCTGCTCATGCCGGTCCCGGTAGTTGCTCGGATAGACGCGCAACAGCCGCTTGTACGCCCGTTCCAGCGTGGGGTCGGCCTCCGGCCATTCGCTGGTGGTCATCTCGGTAGCCCTTCGGGTTGGACGAGTCGGGACTCGGCACTCGTGCCGGGCCGCAGCAGAGCCGCCACCAGCACGCCGGCGGTGAGCAGCAGTCCGCCGGCGACCAGGGCGAGGTTCAGCCAGCCGGGACCGAACGGCCAGTACGGCCCCGGGGTCAGCGCGTTGTGCACGGTGTTCACCTGCTCGCCGTTGCCGGCGAACCGGAAAGCACGGATCGAGTTCTGGTAGAAGGCGACCGCGGGCAGCGCGAGGGTGAACACCGCGGCCGCCGCCAGACCGCGTGCCGCCCACACCCGCCCGGCGCCGGGCCGCACGCGCCCGCCACCGTGCCACACCCGCCCGGCGCCACGCAGCCGCCGGGTCACCGCCGCCGCGAGCAGCCACCCGCCGGCCATCCCGGCCAGCCCGCCGGCCACGATCAGGGGCAGCAGGGCGGCGTTGCCGGTCGACCAGATCTGCACGTAGATCCGGCCCTGGCCCTCGGCCAGCAGGCCTCCGACCGTCAGGGACACCCCGTCGCGCTCGGCGCGCAGGCTGACGCGGTCGAGACGCTGCTCGGTCATCCGGCCGGCCTCGTCGGCGGTCTCCGCCGTCCCGCGCCGGTGCGAGACCGGGCCGGCCAGCCAGCCGTCGGCGGTCAACAGGCGCCGGGCCTGCTCGGCGTTCCAGCCGTCGAGGCCGGTCACCGCGGTGCTGGCCTCCTGGGCGCCGTCGAACCAGGGGGTGTCCACCCGGTTCACCGAGACCGTGTCGCCGGTCGTCCTGGGGACCAGGCTCGTCAGCACGGACCGAGTGGCCGCCGGGTCCGGCACGGCGGTGAAGGTCCGCTCGGCCGTCCAGGAGCCCGCCGCCGCGCCGAACCCGCCGCCGATCAGCAGGGCGAGCACCGCGAACACCCAGGCCAGGGGCCGCCCCGCCGGCAGCCGGAACCGCTGCCGGACCCCGCTGGCCACCAGATGCCACGCCTCGCCGAGACCCGGCCGCCGCTGACCCGGCTCGGCCATCTCCAGCATCGTGGTGACGATCTCGGTGCCGTGCCGGCCCCGGTAATCGCGCGGATAGGCCGTCAGCAGCAGCCGATAGGCCCGCTCCAGGCCCGGCTGCCGCCGAGGCCAGGCCGACTTCACATAGAGGGTCCCCCGTCGATCCATGCCGAGACAGTACGTCAGGCGCTATATATCGTCAACCGAGCTATTGGATCGAGAAATCAGTTGCGGGCGGGGCGGCGGCGAGAGAGGGTTGCCGAGGAACTGCAGCCGGCCCGAGGAGTGCATGCCACCGTGTGAGAGACACCCGACTTCGTTCCGCGCCGTGACTCGCCCGGCGTGTCCCTGTCGGTGTCACCCTCCCGGAGGCCTGCGTGCAACCCTCGAAGCAAGCCGCGAACATCCACCTCAAAGCCGTCGACCTCGGCCGCGCCCACGACGGTGACCTGCTTTTCTCCGGCTTCGACCTGGTGCTGGGCGCCGGCGACCGGATCGGCGTCGTCGGCCCGAACGGCGCCGGCAAGACCACCCTGCTCCGGGTTCTGGCCGGCGAGTTGACGCCGACCACCGGCAGCGTGACCGTTGCGGCCGCGACGCGCGTGGAACTCGTACCCCAGGAAATGCCCGGCCGGGACGACACCGTCGGTGCCTTCCTCGGCGAAGGCCTCGGTGAGCTCGCGGAAGTGACCGCCGACCTGCGCCGGCTGGAGGCGCGGCTGGCCGGTGGTGAGGACGTGCTGACCAGCTACGGCGTGGTCCAGGACCGCTGGACCGCCCTGGAGGGGTGGAACGCGGAGAACCGGCTCACCGAGATCCGGCAGCGCCTCGACATCGAGCACCTCGCCGACGATCTGCCGGTGGCCGCGGTCAGCGGCGGCGAACAGGCCCGGCTGCTGCTGGCACGGGCGCTGCTCGCCGGGCAGAGCGCCCACCGGCCGGACGACGGCCCCCACCTGCTGCTGCTGGACGAGCCGACCAACCATCTCGACGCCGAGGGCGCGGCCTGGCTGCGGCAGTGGCTGCGCGACTTCCCCGGCGGGGTGCTCGCGGTCAGCCACGATCGGGCGTTCCTGGACGAGTTCGCCACCCGGATCATCGAGTTGGACGGCATCGACGAGCAGCCGCAGGACTATCCGGGCGGCGGATACACGGCCTACCGGGCGGAGAAGCAGCGCCGCTGGGAGCGGCTGCTGCTCCACTACGAGGCGCAGGAGAAGGACCGGCTGCGCTGGGAAGCCGACATCGAGCGGACCAAGGGGTACGCCGCGGGCGTCGAGAACACCGTCCGCTCCGGGGCGGAGGCCCCGCACCTGCGCCGGGTCGCCCGGCTCGTCGCGCGCAAGGCCAAGGTGCGGGAGCGGCGGCTGCGCCGGCAGATGGCGTCGGTGAAGTGGATCGCCGAGCCGCGGACCCGGCCGCCGCTGACCCTGGCTTTCCCCGGCGACGACGGTGACGCCGGTGAGATCGTGCTGAAGGTCCGCGACCTGACCGTCGCGTTCGGCGAGCGGACCCTGCTCGACCACGTCGACCTGGACGTGGCCCGCGGTGACCGGATCCTGGTCACCGGCCGTAACGGCGCCGGCAAGACCACCCTGCTGCGGGCGCTCGCCAGCGACCGTGCCGAGGTGGCGGTGCTGCCGCAGACCGACGACGGGCTGCGGACGCGCACCACGGTGCTCGACTTCTTCCGGGCCCGGGTGCCGGTCTACGCCGAGGATGCGGAGCGGCTGCTCGCCGGGCACCAGTTCGAGCCCGAGCAGTGGAGTGCCCCGGTGCGTGACCTGTCCGCCGGTGAGCTGCGGCGGCTGCTGCTGGCCGTGGTGGTCAACACCGAGCAGCGCATCCTGCTGCTGGACGAGCCGACCAACTTCCTCGACTTCGAGGCCCTCGACGTGATCGAGGAGGCGCTGCGCCGCTACCGGGGCACGCTGCTGATCGTCAGCCACGACCGGTATTTCGCCGACGCGGTGGGTTGTACCCGGCAATGGCATGTCGCGGACGGACAAGTGATCGAGAGCTGACAAACTGGCGGCATGTCCCTGGTGCCGCATCTCGCGCGTGAGCTGGCCGCCGGTGGGCCGGCGCAGCAGTTCACCGAGGCCTGGCTGGCGAACCGGCGGCTCTCCGCGCACACCCGCGAGGCGTACCGGCGTGACGTGAACTCGTGGCTGGCGTGGTGCGCCGAACGGCAGGTCGATCCGCTGACGGCGAACTTCCTGGACGTCAACGCGTACGCGAGAGGTCTGGAGGCCCGGCCCCTCGCGGCCGCGACCGTCGCCCGCAAACTGTCCGGCGTCTCCAGCTGGTACGACTTCCTGGTCAAACTCCAGGCGGTCGCCGCCAATCCGGTGGGCGGCGCCGACCGCCCGTACGTCTCCCGCGACCACTCCTCGACCATCGGCCTGACCCCCGCCGAGGTCGACGCCCTGCTCGCCGCCGCCCAGCAGGCCACCGGCCCCGCCGCGGTACGCCACCGCGCCGTCCTGGCCTTCCTCGCCGACCTGGGCCTGCGTGTCGGTGAGGTGGTCAGCCTGGATCTCGCCGACCTGGGCTGGGAGCGGGGCCACCGGACCGTGCGGTTCGTCGGCAAGGGCGGCAAACCGCGCCGCCGCGCGCTGACCCCCGGTGCCGGCGACGCCCTCGACGAGTACCTGCGGATCCGCGGTGCCGCCGACGGCCCGCTGTTCGTCACCGCGAGTGGTTCCCGCGTCGACCGGCACGCGGTGTTCCGGCTGGTCCGCAGGCTGGCGAAGGACGCCGGCATCAACGCCGCCGATCAGCTGTCGCCGCACTCGCTGCGGCACGCGTTCGCGACCACGGCCCGCGCCGAGGGGGTGCCCCTCGAAGACGTGCAGGACGCGATGGGCCACGCCGACCCGCGCACCACCCGCCGCTACGACCGTGACCGGCACAACCTGGATCGTGACCCGGCGTACACGATCGCGGCGGCCCGTGCCCGGCGTAACCCGGCGTGATTCGCACCCCTATGCTTCCAAGCTGCACTAGGGGAAAGCGGGCACAGTGGCTGCGGAAATGAATATCGTCGAAGCGGTGATCCTCGGTGCGGTCGAGGGCATCACCGAGTTCCTGCCGGTGTCCAGCACCGGTCACCTGACCATCCTGGAGAAGCTGTTCGGGCACACGATCGACGACCCGGACATCACCGCCTTCACGGTGATCATCCAGTCGGGTGCGGTGCTCGCCACCATCCTGTTCCTGCGCAAGGACATCGCGCGGGTGGTGCCGGCGTTCTTCCGCGGGCTGTTCGACAAGCAGGCCCGCGAGCACGCCGATTTCCGGTTCGGCTGGGCGGTGCTGCTGGGCTCCATCCCGATCGTGATCGCGGCGCTGCTGTTCAAGGATCAGATCGAGACGACGCTGCGCAGCCTCTGGTTCGTCGCCGGTGCGCTGATCCTGTGGAGCGGTGTGATGGCTTTCGCCGACCACGCCGCCACCCAGGTCCGCAACGAGAAGGACGTGACCTGGAAGGACACCCTGATCATCGGTACGGTCCAATGCATGGCGCTGATACCGGGCATCTCCCGCTCGGGCGCGACCATGTCGGCCGGCCTGCTGCGTGACCTCGATCGGGTGACGGTCACGAAGCTGTCGTTCTTCCTGTCCATCCCCGCGCTGACCGGCGCCTCGGTGCTGCAGGGCATCAGCGAGGCCGACCGCATCGCGAACGGTGTCGGCTGGACCAACACGATCGTGGCGACCGTGGTCAGTTTCGTGGTCGCCTACGCGTCGGTCACCTGGCTGCTGAAGTACGTCTCGAAGCACTCCTACAGCATCTTCATCTTCTACCGGCTGGCGCTCGGCTCGCTGCTGCTGGTCCTGCTCGTCACGAACACCATCGAACCGAAATGACCCAGCCGGAATGAGACGGCCGGAATGACACCGCAGGAAAGAGCGCTCGCCCACGTGCGGGCGCTCTTTCCGTCCCCGGGTGGTCCGGCCCTGCCCGCCCCCGTCACGATCAACTTTCACCCGGACCGGCTGGTGCCGGACGGCCGCACCGTCGCCGAGTGCCTGGCCGCCGAGGGCGTCTACCGCAGCCAGTTCGAGACCGGCATCTCCAACGGCGGCCTCAACGATCACCTCGGCGGTGCCCGCGAGCGCTGGGAGCAGCGGATGTTCGGCGGCGCCTACGCGGGCCCGTCCGGCCGGCCGCTCTACGGCGCGCTGAATCTGGCCGGCCATCCCGACGGCGCCGCCCCGCGGTTCGGTTCCTGTCACCTGGTTCTCGAGCCGGCGGTGTCGGCGCGGACCACTTTCAGTCACGGCGACAGCGTCACCGAACCGTCGATCATGGGTACGGCGGGCACGTTCGGTGCGCTCTGGGACGCACTTCTCGACGAGGTAGCCCGTACCGGATCAGCCCTTGCCCTTGCCGCCGACTCGCCGCAGGAATGGATCGAAGCCCTCGCCGCACGCTCCTCCGCCGGGCTGTCTCCGGCCTGCGGCCGCGCCATCGACTGGTACGTCGAAGCCCAGATCCACGGCGGAGTCACCCTGAGCGAGGACGTCGCGGCCGTCGTCGCCGATCCTTCATTCCGGGGTACGCCTACCGAAGCCGCCCTTTCCGCCATCGGCGTCCCGGTCCGCTGGCACCCCGGGTTCGCCCTGCCGGCCGCACGCTTCCCGGTGATCCTTCGCGGTCCGGAGGTCCCGGCGCTGGCCCTGTTCGTCGCCGCCCGCTACGACCGCCGCGTCCTGGACGCCGAGGTGATCGGCCGGGCCGCCCGGTCGGTGGTCCGCTCCCCGCGCGAGTGGGGCCGCGTTCGGTCCGCCCGCCGAGGTCCTCCAGCTGGTCAAGTACCTGTGGCACATCCTGGTCCTGCTCGGCTGACCGCCGGGTGCGACCCAGCTCACATCGCAGGCTGTCACGTTCCGGTGGGCGCGGGTGTCTTAGAGGGGCGTATCCATCGACCATGACAGGGAGATCACCATGGACGCACGGCTGAACCTCTTCGCCGACCCGGTCGTCAGCAAGGCCGTCAAGCACGTCTCCGCGGCGGGCCGGGTGCTCGCCGAGTCGTCGATCCCGATGGCGACGCAGGAGCTGGTCCGGTTGCGCGCCAGCCAGATCAACGGGTGCGGGTTCTGCACCGACATGCACACCAAGGAGGCCACCGCCGCCGGCGAGACCCCGGTTCGGCTCAACCTGGTGGCGACCTGGCGGGAGGCGACGGTCTTCACCGACGCCGAGCGGGCCGCCCTGGAGCTGGCCGAACAGGGCACCCGGATCGCCGACGCGGCCGGTGGCGTCAGCGACGAGGTGTGGGCGAACGCCCGCAAGCACTACGACGACGGGCAGCTGGCCGCGCTGGTGGCCGGGATCGCCCTGATCAACGCGTTCAACCGGCTGAACGTGATCGTGCAGCAGCCCGCCGGCGACTACCACGTGGGCATGTTCGGCTGATCGGTTCGCGGCGAGGCCGGGACGGGTTCCGTTCGGGCACGGGTGCGGTCGGTTCCGTTCGGGCACGGGTGCGGTCGGTTCGGTTCGGTTCGGTTCGGTGAGGGAGAACAGTGATGGACGAGATGACCACGACGGCGTACCGGCCGTTGCTGTTCTCCATCGCCTACGGGATGACCGGTTCCGTGGGCGACGCCGAGGACATCGTGCAGGACGCGTTCCTCGGTGCGGCGCGGGCGCAGCGGGCGGGCACCGCGATCACCGATCCGAAGGCCTACCTGACGACGTCTGTCACCCGGCTGGGCATCAACCATCTGCGCTCGGCCCGGGTGCGCCGGGAGACCTACGTGGGGAACTGGCTGCCCGAACCGGTGGTCGTCCCCGCCGGTACGCCCGGGCCCGCGGAGCACGCCGAGCTGGCCGACTCGCTGTCGATGGCGTTCCTCGTGCTGCTGGAGAACCTGTCGCCGGTGGAGCGGGCGGTGTTCATGCTGCACGAGGTGTTCGGTTACAGCCACGCCGAGGTCGCCGCGGTCGTCGGCAAGACCGAGGTAAACTGCCGGCAGATCTTCGCGCGCGCCCGGCAGCGCATCGCGGCCCGGCAGCGGGCGGCGTCGTCGGCGCGGCGTTCCGAGGCTGTGGAGCTGGCCGGCCGGTTCTTCGACGCGGTCACCGGCGGGGATCTGGACGCGCTGCTCGGCGTCCTCGCCCCCGACGTGGTGTCCTACGGCGACGGGGGCGGCAAGGCACCCGCGCTCGCGACGCCGCTGGCCGGGCCCCGGGCGGTCGGCGAGTTCCTGATCGGCCTGTTCCACCGGGTCGGCGAACAGGGTTACTTCCTGCGGCCGGCCCGGGTCAACGGCGCGCCGGGTGCCGTGCTCCACGACGCCGGCGGGCAGGTGGTGAGCGTGCTCGAGCTCGACATCGCCGACGGCCTGATCCGCGCGATCCACGGCGTCGTCAACCCGGACAAGCTCGGCCACGTCAGCCCGGCCCGGTAGCTTCAGCGACGTCAGTCGGGCCCGCTAGCTTCAGCTCGCGAGGGTCAGGGTCTGTCGTGCCCCTTCCCGCAAAGGGATGGCGGGACGGCCCAGAACGGTCCGGACGTCGTCGCGAGCGGGACCGCGGAACGGGAAGTATCTAGCTACCCTCCACCTCATGACCGCTATCTCCGTCATGCTCGCGGTGCCGGACGCCGCAGCAGCCTCCGCTTGGTACCAGCGGGCCCTGGGTGCCACTGAGCTGTGGAACCTCGGCTCGGTCATCGGCCTGGAAATACAAGGGGCGCCGTTCTTCGTCGCGGAGCCCGCGATGAACGGCTGGGAAAGCCCGGCGGTGCTCGGTAGCACCACCGCACGGATTGAGGTGTTCGTTGATGAGCCCGACGCCGTGGTCGGTCGCGCCGCCGAGGCGGGAGCGAATTACCTCGATCCGGTGCGCGACCACTCGGCTCCGTGGGGCACCCATCGCCAAGGCGGCTTTTTCGATCCATACGGTCATCTCTGGCTCGTGGGCGACAAATCACCGCTCGAACGTCATCGGTAGTCGTTTCTGACGCTGGAACCACGTCGATCTCGAGTGGCCGGGCGCCGTGTCAGACCGGCCCACCGTCACGAGCCGTAGGGATGCAGCGGCACGCCCGCCACCAGCGCCGCCACCAGGCGCTCGCCCTGCGGCCACGGCCCGAACCCGGTCTTGGAGTCGAGGTGCCCGACCGGGCCGGCGTCGACGATCTCGGCGCCCCAGTCGCGGGCGTTGGCCTCGGCCGCCTCGAACGTCGAGTGCGGGTCGTTGCGGCTGCCCACGACGACCGTGCGGAACGGCAGCGGCGCCCACGGCGTCTCCAGCCGGCCGCTCACGTCCGGCGGGGTGACCTGAAGCGCGGCCCGCACCAGGGCGGCGTGCGGCTCGTGCCCGTGTTTCTCGGCCCAGAAGGCGACGGTCAGGCAGCCGGCGCTGTGCGCGACGAGCACGGCTGGTTCGTCGCTTGCCCGCAGCGCCTCGTCGAGTGCCGCCACCCGCTCCTCCGGCACATAGGGCGGACCGGGTGGCTCCGGCGCCCACGCATAGCGGGGCCCTCGCGGGTCCCGCTGCGACTGCCGGAACCACTGCCACGACCAGTGCCCGTCGAACGCCTTGCCACGCCCGGGGACGAGCAGAACCCGGGTCACCGCACTCGCCTCAACCATGGTCGTCAACATAAACCGGCCGTGTGACAAAACCCGGGCTGAGACGTTTGACGGCGGTGGATCTGGGAACGCGCGCCGGGTGAACAGACGAGAACCACCGTGAAGCGGCTCCGGTCGTGGCCCGCCGACCCGGAGCGGGCGAGCGAGAGCCTGCGCGCCGAGCTGGGCCCGGCCTGGTGCGTGTCCTACGCCGGTAACAACGGCCATTTCCGGGCGGTGCGCGGCCGGCCGACGGGCTCTTCCAGCGTGGAGGCGACCGACCCGGCGGCTCTGTTCGCCGCGATCGAGGCCTACTTCGATTTCGAGCCGGACAGGGGTACCCCCGAGCCGAGTGAAACTCCGCCACTATGGACGCATGGCTGAAGATCTGTGGGCGGTCGCCGACCTGGTGACCCCGATGGCGATCCGGGTCGCGGCGACGCTGCGGCTGGCCGATCACATCGACGCCGGAAGAAAGAGCGACACCGGAACAGCGAGCGTCGACGATCTGGCCACAGCGACGGGCACCGATCCGGACGCGCTGCGCCGGCTGATGGACCACCTCGTCACCGCGGGGGTGCTGACGCCCGGGTGGGAGCTGACCGCCCTCGGTGAGCAGCTGCGCGACGACCACCCCGGCCGGGCCCGCGCCTGGCTGGACATGGACGGCGCCGTCGGGCACGCCGAGCTGAGCTTCGTCGAGCTGCTGCACTCGGTGCGCACCGGTGAGCCCGCGTTCCCGCGCCGCTACGGCGTGCCCTACTGGGACGACCTGGCCGCCCACCCCGGCCGTTCGGCGTCGTTCGACGCGTTGATGGGCTCACGCCTGACCGCTGACGCACCGGCGATCGCCGGAGGCTACCCGTGGGGCGCGCTGGGCCATGTCGTCGACGTGGGCGGTGGCAGCGGCGACCTGCTGATCGCGATCCTGAGCGCCCACGCGGGGCTGCGCGGCACCGTCGTGGACCTGCCCGGCCCGGTGGCCCGCGCCGAACAGGCCTTCGCCGCGGCGGGGCTGGGCGAGCGGGCCGGTGTGCGGGCGGGCAGCTTCTTCGACCCGCTGCCCGCCGGCGCCGGCGGCTACATCCTCTCCGGAGTCGTCCATGACTGGGACGACGAGCGGGCCACCACCATTCTGCGACGCTGCGCCGAGGCCTCCGGCACGGCGACGGCGGGCGGTGAGAGCCCGGACGGCGGGAAGGTGCTGGTGGTGGACACGTTCGGGATCGAGCACACCGCCGGCGACCTGCGGATGCTCTGCTACGTCGGTGGCCGGGAGCGAACCCTCGACGAGCTGACCGAGCTGGCCGCAACAGCGGGCCTGCGGTGCTGCTCGACCCGGCCGGCCGGGTCGCGGCTGATCGTCGAGTTCACCGCCGATCCTCCAGGGCCGCTCTGACCAGGGCCAGAGCCTGATCCGTGGCTATCCCGAGGGATCGGGTCGTTTCCGCGTACGCCATCGCAGCCTGCTGCGCCCGCACAGAAGTGCCGGCGGCACGGGCCGTGACCACCGTCCCGGCCCGGCCCCGGGTCTCCACCAGACCGGCCTGCTCGAGTTCCCGGTAGGCGCGGGCGACGGTGTTCACGGCCAGGCCCAGGTCGCCGGCGAGCTGACGGACCGGCGGCAGTTTCGTGCCGGCCGCCAGCCGCCCGCCCGCGGCGAGTTCCGCGATGCGGGTGCGGACCTGCTCGTAGGGTGGGACGGCCGAGGCCGGGTCGATGGTGATGTCCATCAGATCAGTCTGGGCGGCTGGTTGCCCGCGGCGATGATGGCCCGCCGCAGCGGCACCAGAGCGAGCAGGACGCCACCGATGAGGAAGAACACCATCAGCGAGATGATGCCGAGCCGGTAGCTGTTGGTGAGCTGGAAGATCAGGCCGAAGAAGAGTGGGCCGAGCCAGCTGGTGCCCTTGTCGCTGATCTCGTAGAAGCCGTAGTACTCGCCCTCCTTGCCCTCGGGGATGAGCTGGGAGAACAGGCTGCGGCTCAGGGCCTGGCTGCCGCCCATGACCAGGCCGATGCCGGCGCCGAGCAGCATGAACGGCAGCGGTTCGCCCTCGGGCAGCCAGTAGGCGGCGGTGACCACGCCGAGCCACAGGGTCAGGGCCAGCAGGATGGTCTTGCGGGCGCCGATCCGGTTGGCGAGGGCGCCGAGCAGCAGCGCACCGCCGAACGCGAGGAACTGCACGATCAGAATGGTGATGATCAGGGTGCCCTGCTCGAGTTTGAGTTCCTCGGTGCCGAACTGGCTGGCCAGGGCGATGACGGTCTGGATGCCGTCGTTGTAGATCAGGTAGGCGCCGAGAAAGGCCAAGGTCAGGGGGTACGCCCGCATCGCCTTGATCGTGTGGGCGAGCTCCTTGAACCCGTCGGTGAGCACGTTGCCCCGCTTGGTCTTCTCGGCGAGGGCGAGCGCACCGGGGCGGTCGCGCAGCCAGAGCAGCGGCAGCAGGGTGAACGCCGCCCACCACACGCCGGCCGACACGATCGACCAGCGGGCGATGTCGAGGGTGCGCTGCGGGTTGCCCTCCTCGCTGAGCGACATGACGGCGACCAGGTTGAGCAGCAGCAGGACACCGCCGCCGAGGTAGCCGATGGCCCAGCCGCGGCTGGAGATCTTGTCGCGTTCGTCGGGGCCGGCCAGCGACGGCAGGAACGAGTTGTAGACGACGATCGCGGCGCCGAAGGCGATGTTGGCGATCAGGAAGAGCAGGCCGCCGAGCAGGTAGCGGTCGCCGGTGACGAACGCCATGCAGATGGTGGCGGTGGCGCCGGTGAACGCGGCTCCGGCGAGCAGCGGCTTCTTGCGGGGTGCCCGGTCGGCGATGGCGCCCATCACCGGCAGCACGAACACGGTCAGGAACACCGACAGCGACACCAGGTAGGCGAAGTAGGAGCCGGCGGCGACGGTGATGCCGAACGGGCGGACCACGCCGTCGCAGTCGTCGGCGTCGATCGCGCAGCCGGCCGCGAGTTCGGTGACCGTGGTGAGGAACGGCCCGAGGAAGACCGTGATGACCGTGGTGGAGAACGCCGAGTTGGCCCAGTCGTAGAAATACCAGCCGGTGCGTTCACGCCGTCCGGCGGGAACGGAGGTGGGGGTGCCGGTCACGGCCATCTGTCGCGCTCCATGGTTGTGTGAGGTGCGCGCACATGATGCCACCCGGAGCCATAAATGTGGAGACGCTGATCACTGTTCACCGGGCGTCCACCACCGCGCCAGGGCGCTGGTGGCCGGGTCCTCGTCGGCGGCGAGTGCGGCCCACGGGTCGGCGCCGGCCGGCAGGTCCACACCGGCGTACGCGGCGAGCTCCCCCGGGTTCACCTGCTCCTCGACCGGCGTGAATCCGTCGGCGTCGGCCACACCCAGGGTGCCGGTGTCGATCCAGGGGAAACCGTCGACGGGTTCGGGCAGGTCACCGACGTCGAGGGTGGGCGGGAACACCACGTCGTCCTCGAAGGTGGAGTCCGGGACGTCGGCGACCTCCGGGTCGGCCCAGTCGGGCAGTTCGGGTTCCTCCGGTGCCTCCCAGTGCTCGCTGCCGAGGACGTCGTGCTCCGGCTCCGGGAGGTCGTGATGGTCGATGTCCGGGACGTCGTCCGGCAGGTCGAAGTCGTCGTCCCAGTGGTGGTCGGTCATCGCGAGAGCCTTTCCCGGTCGTCGTCGATCGGTGTGGGGGTCAGGGCACGGGCTCGCAGCAGGGCCTCGTCGGCCTGCCGCAGCCGGGTGGCGGCGGTGTCGTGCTCGGTCTGTGCGGCGGCCCGGCGCCGGGCCCGGCCGGCGGCGTCCTCGGCGATGGCGGCGTCGATCTCGGCGATGTGGGCGTCGAGTTCGCGCAGCCGGCGTTCGATGGCGTCGTCGAGGGCGACCGACAGCGCGTACTGCAGGTCGGTGAACCGGGTGCTGATCTCGTCGGTCAGGGCGGCGCGCGCTTCGGCGAGCACGTCACGCAGCCAGGTCTGCGCCTGCCGGCGGTCGCTGTGCACCCGCCGGCGGTACAGCACGTACCCGCCGGCGGCCAGGCCCAGCCCGATGCCGGCGAACGGGATGAGCAGCGAGCCGGCCACACCCATGGCGGACATGCCCAGGACCGCGCCGCGGCCGGCGACCAGGGCGATGCCACCGGCGGACAGGGCGATCAGCATGTTGTCGCCGGAGCCGTTGCGCGGTGACCCGGCGGCCAGGGCGTGCCGCAGGGTGGCGCTGAGCCGGCTGAGGGTGGCGGCGAGCCGTTCGGCGTCGAACGCCTCGGCGAGCACCCGGGCGGCGATCTCGTGGTAGGTGGTCTCCAGCCGCTGGGACAGGTCGGCGGCGACGGCCTGCAGGTGGGTGTCGACCAGGTCGGGCAGGGCGGCCAGGTCCTCGCCGCGGGCCTTGTCGATGCGGTCGGCCAGCTCGTGCTGCACCTCGCCGACACGGGTACGCAGGTAGCCGACGGTCTCGACCCGGGACCGCTGGATCTCGGTGCCCAGCCGCAGGGTCCACTGCCGCGACTCGGTGCGCTTGCGGCCGGCCAGGGCGGCGCGCTCGGCGCGGGCCTCGGCCTGTTTGCGCGGGTCGGCGGCGGCCGCCTGGACCCGGGTCTCGGCGGCCAGGCGCAGCCGGTCCAGGTCGGTCCGGGCGGCGCGCAGCACGTTGGCCAGTTGCAGCTGGTGGCCGCGCCCCGCGAGCTCGACCAGGGCGTGCTGCAGCCCGGCGATGCGGGATTCGCCGGTGAGCGCGTCGCGGGTGTCGTCCGGCGCGGCGAGCGCGAGTTCGGCCAGCCGGGCGGAGACCGGGAACCAGGGTGCCGCGGCGAACCGCGGGGCGTGCGCCTGCAGCAGGGCCCGGTTGTCCTCGGCGATGCCCCGCCACTGCGGATAGGCGTCGATCTTGGTGAGGGCGAAGACGACGGCGTCGACCCGCTCGGCGGCGGCCGACAGGAAGTCGAGTTCGGGCTGGGACAGCGGGGCGGACGCGTCGGCGACGAACAGCAGGGCGGTGGCCCGGCGGACCGCGTCCAGCGCGATCGTCGCGTGCGCCGGGTCGAGCCCGCCGACGCCGGGGGTGTCGAGCAGGCTGAGGTAGCGCAGCAGCGGCGCCGGGTGGGTGACCTCGATGCGGCGGGCCCGCTGCCGGCCGGTGGCCCAGCCGGCCAGGTCGTCGACGTCGACCGGTTCGCCGCCGCCGGGCAGCCAGGCCCGGGCGGTGAACTGGTCGCCGGGCACGAAACTCAGGTAGGCCGCGGTGGCGACGGCCGCGTCCACCGGTGACAGGCCGGGCACCCCGAGCAGGGCGTTGACCAGCGAGCTCTTGCCACGTTTGGTCTCGCCGACGACGACCACGCCGGGCCGGGTCAGGTGGGCGCGGCGCAGCTCGGCCAGGTCGGCGGCCGCGTCCGGGTCGGCGGTACGCAGGTAGGACAGCGTGTCGCGGACCGCGGAGTCCAGTTGAACAGTCAGGTCGCTGATGACGCCACCTCCCTGGAGAGCAGGTGGAAGCCGCGATGAGCGACCTGGGCGATACGCGCCTGCGCCGGGCCCGCGCCGTCGACCGCGTACGCCCGCCAGCGTCCCGCCGCGCTGATCGCGGCCGCGGCCAGCTCACCCGGGCCGGCCTCGGGCAGCCGCAGGATCCAGCGGGCGTCGTCGGAGGTGGCCAGCCGGATCAGCTCCTGTTCCCAGTCGGCGGGCAGCGGCACCGAGCCGCCGGCGGCACGCTGCGCGGCGTCGAGCAGCCGCAGCCGGTGGTAGGCCGGGTCGCGCAGGGCCGCTTCCAGGGCGTCGCGGATGGTGGCGCGGGCCTTCGGGTCGGCCGTGTAGCCGGCCAGGCGCTCGAGCCGGGTCAGCGCCCAGCCGGCCTTGATCGCGTCGGAACGCCAGCGGAACGTCTGGTCCACCGTGTCGCGCAGCCGGGCGAAACCGGACGCGGCGTGCAGCCGCCGCACCAGCTCACCGGTGCCCAGTTTCGGGTCGGCGGCCAGCTGCGCGCAGGCGAAGCCGATGCCGTACAGGTCGAGGCGGGTGAGCAGCCGGTCGCGCTGGTCGGCACCGACCGGCGCGGCGCGGGTCCGGAACAGGTCGGCGGAGACCAGCAGCAGGGTCAATTCCGCGGCCTCCAGGGTGGCCAGCCGGGCGAGCGCGTCGCGGTCGGCGCCGGTGAGACGTCCCGCTTCGGCGGTCTCGGCCAGCAGGCCTGCCACCGGCACGACATCACCGACGGTACGGGCGAGCAGCGCCGCCTGCTGGACAGCCAGGGGCCCGGCGACGGGCCACGGGTCGTCCGCGCCGCCGGTCAGGGTGTCCACCTTGCCGAGGACTCCGATCGCGTTGATCGGGCTGGTCGCCATCCGGGCCGACGCCGCGTGGAACGCCTCCAGGGCCCGCAGGTCGTCGGCGCGCACCGCCTGGGTGAACACGTAGATCACGGCCTCGGCGGCGGCGACCTCGCCGGCCGAGTCGGGGTCGATACCGACCGCCTCCTCGGCGCGGGCGCTGCCGGCCACGTCGGTCGAGGCCAGCCCGGGGGTGTCCACCACGGTCAGGTCACGCAGCCGGTCGCTGGTCAGGGTGACATCCACATACGCGATCCGGGCGGCGGGCACACCGAGCCGGCCCGGGACCATGCCGTCGTCGTCGAGCGGGAGGCTGCGCCGCTCACCGTCGCGGGTCACCACGTGGATGCAGTCGGCGGCCCCGTACCGGAAGCGGGTCACCACCCGGGTGCACTCGCCGGCGGCGGTGGGGGCGACGCGGCGGCCGATCAGGGCGTTGACTAGTGTCGACTTTCCGGCTTTCAGGCGGCCCGCGATCGCTACGCGTAGTGGGTCTGAGAGACGGTCACCGATCTGTTGTACCTGGCCACCAGCATCGGGGGAGATCTTCGTGACGATCTCGTGACAGAGAGTCGCGACGCCGGTGGTGAGTGGCCCGGTCACCACGACTCGTCAGTGCAGCACAATGTCGGCGACAATGTGCGTACCGCGGCTGTCGTCGTCACGAGGGGGGCCTTTCCGTCGCAGCAGTGGCAGGACCATCACCTGCCGCAGCACAGCCTACGGATGCCGGGGTCGTGACGGGGATCCCGAGTTCGTGCCAGTGAGGGGGGAGCGCAGGTGGCGGACGAGCCGGAGGTGGCCGCCCGCGATGCGCTGCGCCAGGGGCCCGCGCTCGTCGTGCTGACCGGCCCGCCCGGATGCGGGCGCAGCACGCTGCTGCGCAGGATCGCCGGATCGGTGCCCGGCCCCGCGTACATCGGTGGTGGCCTGGCGATGCTGTCGGCCGTGCCGGCCCTCGCCCTGTCCCGGGCGGTGCGGGCCCGGCTGCCCGCCGACGACGTGCACCTTCTCGCCGAGGCGGTCCGGTCCCGGGTCCGCGGTGGCCTGCTGGTCATCGACGACCTCCAGCACGTGGACGCCGCCACCGTCGCGGCGCTGCCGCACATCGCCCGCACGTGCCGGGTGCTGGTCGCCGTGCGTACCCCGCACCGCCTGCCCGGCGACGCCTTCGCCGGCCTGCGCGCCGCCGCCACCGCCTGGCTGCCGGTGCCGCCCCTGGACCCGGTGTCGGCCGCCGTACTGGCCCGGCAGACCGCGGCCCGCCTCGACGACGCCTCGGCCGCGGCGGTCGTCGCCCGCGCCGGCGGCAACCCCCTGGCGATCATCGCGCTGGCCCGGCAGGCCGCGGCCGGCCGCGCTCCCGTCGGTGAGGACATCGACCAGGTGGCGTACGCGATAGCCGCCGCCCTCGCCGACCTGCCCCGGCCCGCCCGGACCGCCCTGGCGGCGCTCGGACTGCTCGGCCGCCCGGCACCGCCCGCCCTGCTCGGCACCGGCGCCGCCGACCTGCTCGCCAGCGGCCTGGTCACGGCGGAGGCGACCGGTGCGCTGCTGCCGGTGTCGGCCTACGTCGCCGAGACGGCGGCCGGCCTGCTCGACCCGGCCGCCCGGACCGACCTGCACCTGCGGCTCGCCGAGCTGACCCCCGCCGCGGAGGCAGCCCGGCACCTGGCGGCGGCCGGGGACACCGCCGGGGCGTACCGCAAAGCTCTCACCGCGGCCGACCGCCTGGCCGGCGCCGAACGTGCCGCCCTGCTGCTGTTCGCCTGCGCCCTGGACGTGCCTGCCGACCCTCGCGTGCGGCTCGCCGCCGCCGACGCGGCCCTGGCGGCGGGCCGGCCCGATGACGCGGCCGAGGTGTTGCGCCCCCTCGCGGTGACCGTCACGTCCGCGGCCTCGCCTCCCGCCGACGCGCCACTCGATTCCGCCGCGCCGCTGCTCGTTTCCGCCGCGCCGCTCGCGCTGGAGGCGGCGGTGCTGCGCGGTGAGGCGTTGCTGCAGGCCGGTGACGCGGCGGCGGCCCGGGAATCGGTGCGGCTCGTCCCGGACGCCGCGGCTGCCGCTGTGGTCGCGGCACGAGACCGGGTGCTGCTGCTGGCCGCGCTGGCGATCGAGCCGATGTCGGCGCGGGACCTGGCCGACAAGATCGCGGTACGGCATCCGGAGCCGTCGGCCGGAATCGCGGCGGCGCTCGCGGCGGTGCGGGCGGCTCATCGCCTGCCGGGCTGGGACACCGGGCTGGCGCAGGCGTCCGAGCCGGGCGGCGATCCGCTGGTGACCCGGTGGAGTGCGTGGCTGCTGGTGGAGCACCTCGCCGCGGACGGGCGGCTCGTCGATTCGGCGCGGGCGGCCACGCGGGCGGCGCAGAGCAGCGGGGAGGCCCTCGCGTACGGGTGGCAGACCCGGTTCCTGGCGGCTGCCGACTGGGCCCTGGCCCTGCACGGGCACCACCTGGGGCTGCCCGCGACCGCCCCGCCCGGCGCTGTCCCTGCCGATGCCCCCGCTGCCGGCGTCTCTGCTTCCGACGTCCCTGCCTTCGAGCTGTCTGACCCTCTCGCCGGGCCTGACTTCGGTGCGCTCATCCCGTCCGCTGCTCCGTCTGCTGCTCCGGCCGCGGCACCCGCCGACCTTCCGTGGGACGGCGCGGAAGGCGTCCTGCGCCGGGCGGCCAACCTCACCGACCGGGCGCTTCCTGCCGAGGCCCGTGCCTACGCGACAGCCGCCACCGCCCTGATCGAGGCCGACACCGGGCTGCTCGCCGCGGCCCGCGCCCGGCTCGGCACTTCACCCGCACACCCGGCCCCGGCCTGGGTGGCCCGTGAGGCCGCCTGGCTCGACGGCCAGCCGGACCGGGCGGTCCACGACCCGCACGCCACCGGGACCGGCCTGCTCGCCGGCCTGCACGCGATCACCGCACAGTGGGCGGGCCACGACCTCGGCACACCGGGAACCTCCGCCGTGCCGGTCGGCCTGCCCGGCGCCGCCCGGCGGACCCTGACCGCCTGGGCGGTCGGCTCCGGTTTCACCGCGGCGGCCGACGGCTGGCAGACCGTGGCGCTGCGCGAGCAGGTCAGGTGCCTGATCGCGGCCGGGCTGACCGAACCCGACCGGGACCGCGCCATCGCCGCTCTGCTGCACGCCGAACAACTCGCCGACCGGGCCGGGCTCGCCGTGCTGGCCGGCCGGGCCCGCAGGGGGCTGCGCCGGCACCAGATCCACCGCGATACTCGTAGCCCGCGCTCCGGTGGCCGGCTCACCCAGCGGGAGACCGACGTGCTGCGGCTGGTCGCGGCCGGCGAGCCGACCCGCCGGATCGCCGGGCAGCTGGGTATCTCGGCCGAGACCGTCGACACGCACATCCGGGCGAGCATGCGCAAGCTCGGCGCCCGTACGCGTACCGAGGCCGCCGCCCTGGCCTTCGCCCCCGAACCCTTCGACAACAGCGAGGATGGCCGGTGATCAAACAGCCCGACGCTCCACGCCATGTGGTCGCCACCTCAGCCGATGCCGAGACGGTCCTGCGCCGCCTGGCCCGGGAAGGCTGGACGCCGCGTGCCGGGTTCGCCCTGCCCGACCCGTCCTGGGACGTGGGCGTCGCCCGCCTCCTGCTGCACGGCCGGATCGCCGACGACGACACCGAAACCGTGCAGCTCGCGGTCCTGGCCGCGGCCCGCGGCGCCGGTGTGGTGGCGATCTGCGACACCGAATCACCGGCCGGGCGCGCCCTCGTCGACGACCTCAGCCGCCTCGGCCCGGTCAACAGCGGCCTCGACGGCACCGAAGCCGTCGCCAACCTCATCCCCGAACAGCGTGCCCTGCTCGACCGCCTCGCCGCCGGCGACACCATCGCCGCGGCGGCCGCCGCCGAATTCCTCTCCCTGCGCACCGCCAACCGCCGTATCGCCGAGGCCCGGGCCATGTTCGGCGTCCGCACCACCCGCGAAGCCGTACTCGCCTACCTGCGCCAGCGCCAGCGCCAGCCCGAATAGCCAACCCCGCGTCGCCTGGGCGAGATCCTGCAACTGCCGGTAGGGCCGCCGGTGGATCAGCGCTGTATCGGCCGTTCGGTTGCCCGTGGCCGATGATCGGCTATTTCCATGTGCGTGGGCCTGTTCACGGCGGCTACGAAGTACGGGTGACCAACGAGGTAACCGTTCCCCTGCTGCCCTGCGCGTCCATCGACGACATCGTCGCCTTTTACCAGGTGCTCGGTTTCCACACCACCTACCAGCAGCGCAAACCCTATGCGTGCGCGGGATTGCAGCGTGAAGATCTGAATCTGCAATTCTTCGAGATCGCGGGGTTCGATCCGGCGGATTCCTACGGTTCGTGCATCGTGCTGACCTCCGACACGGGACAGATGTACCGGGCTTTCGCGGCGGGAATGCGCGCCGCGTACGGCAAGGTGCTGGTCTCCGGAACGCCGCGGATGACCCGGCCCCGGGCGCGGAAGAATGTCGACGGGATGAGCGGCTTCAGCGTCATCGATCCCGGCGGCAACTGGATCCGCTTCTTCCAGAACACCCCGGCTGCCCCGGCTGCCCCGGCGCCGGCCGGACGGCTGGGCAAGGCGATGGCGAACGCCGTCGTGCAGGCCGACTCCCGAGGGGACGCCCGGCAGGCGGCTCGGATTCTTGACAGTGCGCTGGCCCGTCCCGAGGCAGATGACGACCCGGTCGCGGTGGTGGAGGTGCTCGTCTACCGCGCTGAGGTGGCGATGGTCCTGAACGATCCGGCCACGGCGGCCGAGATGCTGGCCCGGGTCGGCCGGGTCGTTCTGAGCGCGGACGAAGCCACCCGGGCTGCTGCCGCGTTCGAGGCCGCTACCGACCTTTCGGCAGCGCTGTCCTAGGTGCGGCACCGTGCCCCGGCCAAGATCTTGAGCCGGGGCACGGCGGCCACGCCCAGGCCATGGTGAGGTGGGGCGACGGGCGGGGAGCTCAGGGCTGGGCGAGGAAGGTTTCGAGGGCTTCGACGACGAGGGCGTGGTCGTCGGCCTGGGGGAGGCCGGAGACCGTGATGACGGCGACGACGCCGGCGCCCGTCACCCGTACCGGAAAGGCTCCTCCGTGGGCGGCGTAGAGGGCCGGGTCGACGCCCACATCCGGCCCGAGGGTCTTGCCGCCCGCGGCCAGGCGGCGGCCCACCAGGTAGGAGGACGCGGCGAAGCGGTTCACGACGCGGACCTTGCGGGTGATCCAGGCGTCGTTGTCGGCGGTGGCGCCGGGCAGGGCGGCGTGGAACAGCTGCTGCTCGCCGCGGCGGATGTCGATGGCGACCGGTAGTTGCCGCCCGGTGGCCAGGCCGACGAGGAGGCTGCCGACTGCCCAGGCGTCGGTCTCGTCGAAGCGGGAGAAGACCAGGCGGTTTTCCTGTTCCTCGATGGTGGCGATCAGCTTCTGCAGTTCCTCGCTCATGCCGTCATTGTGGCGGGTCGCGCCGACGCCGGTGCGGCCACCCGGCATCCGAAGATCACCGGACCGGAACGTCCCTGACCCGCAGTGCCGGCGGGCTGGGTGGGGGAGCAGCGGTCCGGATGGGGGTCAGGACTCCTGCCACTGGAGGTAGCCGAGGCGGGCGATCAGGGCCAGCACCACGACCAGCAGAACGATACGGACGAACCCGGCCCCTCGGCTCAGCGCCATCCGGGCGCCGATCAGGGCGCCGGCCACGTTGCAGACGGCCATGCCGGCGCCGAGCAGCCAGGCGACGTGGCCGGTGGCGGCGAAGACGACCAGGGCGCCCAGGTTGGTGGCGGTGTTGACGATCTTCGCCATGGCGGAGCCGTGCACGAAGTCGGCGCCGACGATCGTGGTGAACGCCAGGACCAGGAACGTGCCGGTGCCGGGACCGATGAGTCCGTCGTAGGCGGCGATCAGGCCACCCGTCACGGCCACCGCGATGCCGCGCCGCCACGGTGTGCGCTTCTCCATGTGCTCGGCGAGGCCCATCTGCGGGCGTACGGTCACGAACACCGCCACCGCCACCAGCACCCCGATGATCACCGGCCGGTACGCGTTCGCCGGAATGCCCCCCGCCAGCGCCGCACCGCAGCCGGAGCAGACGAGTGCCAGCGCCGCCGCCGGCCCCGCCACCCCCCAGTCGATCTTCGTGCGCCGGGCGTACGCCACCGCCGCCGTGCTCGTACCGCAGATCGCCGCGAGCTTGTTGGTGCCCAGCGCGGTCGCCGGGTGCAGCTGCGGCGCGGCCAGCAGCAGAGCGGGCAGCAGCAGCAACCCGCCGCCGCCGACCACCGCGTCCACCCAGCCGGCCGCGGCCGCCGCCACCAGCAGCGTGACGATCACCGGCGGCCCCGGGCCTTCTGCAGCCAGGCACCGAGCGACGCCCCGATGATCAGGAGTGTCAGGACGCAACACAACGCCTTGAAGAACATTCACTCTCCCCGTTGGCTATGGTCGGCCCTGTGCGCCTGGCCACCTTCAATATGCTGCACGGCAGATCCCTGTCCGACGGCACCGTACACGCCGGCCGGATCGCCGCCGCGATCGCCGACCTCGACGCCGACGTGCTGGGCCTGCAGGAGGTGGATCGCGCCCAGCCGCGCAGCGACCTGCTGGATCTGACCGTTCTCGCCGCGGACGCTCTCGGCGCCAAGTCTCATCGGTTCGCCGCCGCGGTGGTGGGTACTCCGGGTCACACCTGGCAGCCGTGGCACTCCGGTGCCGACATCGCCCATCCGCAGTACGGCATCGCGCTCGTCAGCCGCTACCCGGTGCAGCGCTGGCAGATCACCCAGTTGCCGGCCTCGCCGATGCGCTCACCGGTGTACGTGCCCGACGGCGGCCTGCTGCTGCTGCGTGACGAGCCGCGGGTGCTGCTGGCGGCGGTGGTGGAGACTCCGCACGGACTGTTGACGGTGGCCACGACACATTTGTCCTTCGTACCGGGATGGAATGTCCGGCAGTTGCGCCACGCCGTGCGTGCGTTGCGCGCCCTGCCCGCGCCCCGCGTCCTGCTCGGTGATCTCAACATGCCGGCCGGGCCGGTCCGCGCCTTCACCGGGTGGCGGCCTCTCGCGAGGGCCGCCACGTTCCCCAGCCCGGCGCCGAAGACGCAGCTGGACCACGTCGTGGCGGATCCGCGCGGTGCGGGCGGGCTGGGCCGGGTGGTGCAGGTGCGCACGCCGCGGGTGGGCGTCTCCGATCATCGCCCGCTCGTCGTACGCCTGGACCGCTAACCAGCCGCGCGCAGGTACACGTCCTCCAGGCCGTCCTCCTGGTCCCACTGCTCGCCGATCTTCTTGAACCCGAACCCGGCGATCGTCGCCCGCGACGCCACGTTGTCCGGCCGGATGCTGGCCCGCACCGCCGTCACCGCCGGATCCGCGTCGGCCCGGCGCAGCAGTTCGGCGAGCATCGCCCTGGCGTGGCCGCGCCGCCGGTGGGCCGGATCCACCGAGTAGGCCACCTCGACGATCCCGTCGTCGTCCGGCGGCCCGTGGAACCCGCCGTGCCCGACGACGATCCCCTCCGGTTCGGTGATCGCGGCGCGGGCGATCCAGTCAGCGGCGGCCGGGTTGCGGCCGATGTCCTCCAGGCGGATGTCCCACAGCCATTTCTCCTCGACCAGGTACGGGGTGAGCGGGTGCCCGGCGAGAGCACTGGCGCCCTCCAGGTCGCCGGCGACCAGCGCCGCGAGGGTGGCGGGGGAGAGCTTCAGGAAACGGATCGACGACATCCCGGCATGATCACACAACGTGGTGATCCACAGCACCAAACAGTTGTGCACAACTTAATTGGGTACTACCTTTTCATCCATGCGAGACAGCACCGCGCTGGACGACATGATCTGTTTTCAGCTCTATGCGGCCAGCCGCGGCATGACCGCCCTCTACCGGCAGCTGCTCGACCCGCACCACCTCACCTACCCGCAATACCTGGTGCTCCGCATCCTCTGGCACGACGGCCCCACTACCGTCCGTGACCTCGGCCGCACCCTCGAGCTCGACAGCGGCACCCTCTCGCCCCTGCTCAAACGCCTCGAAACACAGGGCCACCTCCGCCGCGAACGCGGCGCCCACGACGAACGCGTCGTCTGGATCCACCTCACCGAGGCCGGCACCGCCCTGCGCGAGCAGATCGGCGACCTCACCCAGCGCCTCGTCTGCGCCACCGGGCTCACCCTCGACGAGCTCACCCAACTGCACCACCTGCTGAGCCGCGCCCGCGGCAAAACCACCGTTCCCCAGGGAGAAACCCACACATGACCGCCCTCTACACCGCCTCCGCCACCGCCACCGGAGACGGCCGCAACGGCCACGTCCGCTCCAGCGACGGCGTCCTCGACTTCGACCTCGCCGTCCCCCAGGAGATGGGCGGCCCCGGCGGCGCCCTCACCAACCCCGAGCAGCTGTTCGCCGCCGGATACGCCGCCTGCTTCCACAGCGCCCTCAAGCGCGTCGCCAGCGCCCAGAAGCTCACCCTCACCGACACCGCGCTGACCGTCGATGTCGGCATCGGCCCGCTGGCCACCGGCGGCTTCGGCCTCTCCGTCACCATCGAAGCGGAACTGCCCGGCCTCGACGAGGCAGCCGCCAAGGCACTCCTGGACGCGGCACACCAGCTCTGCCCCTACTCCAACGCCACCCGCGGCAACGTCGACGTGCAGATCAACCTGGCCTGAAACAGCCGTTCTGGCGGCGGTCCTCCTAGGCAAGCTCGCGCAGAACCCGATTCGTCCGGTTCGCCTGGACCGCCGCCCGCTGCTGCTCCGCCGTCACATCGATATAACTCTGCGACGTCGCCAGCGACGCATGCCCCAGCAACCGCATGATCTCCGACGCGTTCGCACCGTCCTCCGCCAGCCGCGTCGCGAACGTGTGCCGCAACGCGTGCAACTGCGCACCCCGCGGCACCCGATCACCGATACCCGCCCGCCGGTAACACGCCCGCACTAGATACTGCAGGCCACCACGCTGCAACGGCTCACCCCGCCGATCAACCAGCAGGGGAGCGGCCGGCTGAACCCGCCCGAACCGCACCCGCCGCGAATCCAGATAACGCCCCACCGCCGCATCCAGCCCACCATCGATCGGCACCGTGCGCGGCCGCCCACCCTTACCGGCCACCTCCACCCGCCGCTCACCGTCACGCCCCGACACCGAACCCACCCGCAACGCCAGCATCTCCGACAGCCGCAGACCCGCACACAACGCCAGCGCCAGCACCAGCAGATCCCGCTCCGGCCACGGATCCCGCTGCCGCTCATCCGCCGTGCTCACCGTGCGTAACAACATCTCCGGCGTGTCCTCACCCCGCAACGGCTTGGGGGAGAGGGCCGTCTGCCGCGGCTTGGCCACCGCCGGCATCGGGTTACCCGCCACCACACCTTCGGTGACCAGGAAAGTGAAGAACGCGTTCCAGGACGACCAGGCACGGGAGACCGAGGCGGGGGCGCGGTCGGCGGCAAACCGCGCAAAGGCACCGCGCAAGACGCGAGGGGATAGGTCACTCACCGTCACCGGGGCGGGTTCGACCGATTGCAACACCAGATGCAGATCGCGACGGTACGCAGAAAGCGTGTGCGCCGAGGGCTTCCTGGTGGCACGGGCCGCCAGGAATTCGTCGATCAACTCAGCTACCGAAGCATGCTGCATAAGGACTATTATGCAGCATTTATCGTGATTCGTGCTGGTCGGCGGCTCGTTGATCTGCTGCCGCGATGAATCTTGGCGCCGAAACCGCCCACATCGTTGCTCTGCGTTGGGGGTGCTCTGAGTCCGTTGCTCTGAGTCCGTTGCTCTGCGTTCGTTGCCTGAGGGAGAGGGAAGCCTCCCAGCGCATCAAGATCGCCGTGTGAGGCAGTCAGAGCGGCGTGCCGCCTGGCTTCCCAGTGTTGTCTCCAGCCGGCTGAGGCAGCACTGGAAGCCAGCCGGACCCGCGACAACAGGCCCACCGCCACGGAGCCGCCCGTGCGCAGGGTGCGATGTTGCGGGTTGGCGGGGGTCGCGGAACCCTCTCAGGGAGGCCCTCTCAGAGGTTGGTTGACATAATGCTCATTATCGACCTGGCAAATTTACTGAGCGAGGAGCAGTTCCAGGCCTACGACGGGGACGACGCTTTCGGCCTTCGCGGCCAGATCCGGGTCGACGGTCATCAAGGCGTCGGCCTGCAACCGGGCCACCGCCAAGTACTCCGCGTCGCGCAGGGTCTCCCAGTCGTGCTCGCGGGCGATCCGCCACGCCGTACCGCGCGACACCCGATCACCGAGCAGCCGCATCTTCGTCTCGGTGATGCGCTCGTGCACCGCCAAAGCCGCGCGTTCGGTCCGCTCCCCCCGCCTGACCTCGTCGAGGAGCAGTTGAAGGGCCTCGGAGCGGATGCTGTTCGGCGCCACGAGCTGGTGGGCGGGGTCGATCGGAAGCTCGTTGTCGATCAGGTGCAGCAGTGTCGGTGCGTCGATGACGTAGCGCGCCATGCCGATCAGCGTATCCACATTGGTGCGCCGCTCCCCTGCGGACTGAGTTGATCAGCTGAGGGAGCCGCCGGTGGCGGTGCGCCCCGGGAGCGTACCGATGAAGTTGATGGTGATTTTGTCGTGCAGGTGGGAGCCAAGGACCGTGGCGACCGCGCCGGTGACCTCTTTGGCGAGGCGTTCGACGGCGCCGGGGCGGGTGAAGGCTTCCTCCTTGATGCCGAAGGTGATGGTGGGTGCGGGTGTTTCGGCTGTTACTCCCCCGATGCCCCAGCGTCCGGCCGGCACGCCGACGAGGTGGACGACGGCGATCGGGCGTGCCCAGTCGCCGTAGACGGTGGTGATCGCGTCGGTGAGGCTGGCGATCAGTTTCTCCTCGCGGCCGGTGAGGTCGGTTTCGGCGGCGTGGAGGGTCAGGTGCGGCACTAGAATCTCCCGGAACGGTTTTGACTACAAAGTCTTTGCTAGCAAAGCTAATCCGGAGGTGGGTGCAGTGTCAACGGAGGCCGCGGTCCGGGAGCTGCTGCTGGTGATGCCGCGCCTGGTCGGCCGGGTGAAGCGGATCCCCCCGCCGGAGCAGCTGCGCGGTCTGGATCTGGCTCCCCGGCACCTGTCACTGTTCTCGCTGCTGCTGCTGGACGGCCCGATGACGGTGTCCGAGCTGGCCGCGAAGCTGGGTGTCGCCCCGACCACGGTGAGCCTGATCGTGGGCGACCTGACCCGTAAGGGCGTCCTGGTGCGGCGCGAGGACGAGGCGGACCGGCGGCGGCGCATCATCGACATCAGTGCGGACAGCAGGCCGGCGATCTCGCAGTGGCTCTCCCCCGGTGCCCATGCCTGGCGGCACGCCCTGGATCCGCTCACCGCCGAGCAGCAGCGGGCGTTCATCGACACGTTGCTGCGCTATGAGCAGTACTTCGCCGCGGACGGGTGATGCCTTGACCGGGCAGGATGGGCGCATGGATTTTGATCTCGGGGGTGCGGTGTCGTTCGTGGCTACCCATGCGCGGGTGCTGGACCGGCGCCGGTTGCACTATCTGCTCGGTGAGGAGTCGCCGGAGGCGGTGGCCGGGGCGCTGGACGCCTATCGCAACGCCGATGGCGGTTACGGGTGGGCGCTCGAGCCGGATCTGCGGTCGGTGACGAGTCAGCCGGTGGCGGCGATGCACGCGCTGGAGGTGTTCGCCGAGGTCGGGGATGTCGGCGGGCGGGCGGTGCGGCTGGCCGACTGGCTCACTGCGTGTTCGCTGGCTGATGGTGGGGTGCCGTTCAGTCTGCCGTTCGCGGACACCGGGGGCAGTGCGCCGCATTGGACGGGCGCTGACGCGACGGTGTCGTCGTTGCAGATGACGACGCAGCTGGCGGGGCATGCGCACCGGGCCGGTCTGGCGGGGCATCCGTGGCTCACCGGGGCGACGGAGTACTGCCTGACCACCCTGGAGGCGATGACCGAGACACCGTCGGCGTACGAGTTGATGTTCTCGATGCGGTTTTTGGATGCGGTGGCCGGGGACGATCCGCGGGCGGCTGGGCTGTTGGACAGGTTTGCGGGGTTCGTCCGGTTGGACGGGCCTACGGAGGTGGCGGGCACTGATGGCGAGGTGCTGTATCCGCTGGATTTCACGCCGGAGCGGGGTGCGCCGTCGCGGGCGGTGTTCAGCGGGGATGCCGTCGAGGCTGATCTGCGGCGGCTGGCGGGTCAGCAGCAGCCGGACGGCGGGTGGGCTGTCAACTTCCCGGCCTACAGTGCGGCGGCGGCTGTGGAGTGGCGCGGGTACGCCACGGTGCAGGCCGTCACCGTGCTGCGGGTGCCGGCGTGATCGTACGGTGGGTGACCGGGTTCTTGGACACACCGTCACGGGTGGCGGAGCCGTTCTGGCTGGCGGTGACGGGGACGACGCTGTCGGCGCGGCGGGGGCCGGGTGGGGCGTTCGCGACGCTGCTGCCGGCGGAAGGGGATGCGTGCCTGCGGGTGCAGGTTGTCGGTGAGCCGCCGGCGCGGGCGCATCTGGATCTGCACGTCGACGATGTGGAGGAGGCGGCGTCGGTGGTGTGCGGGCTGGGGGCGGTGGTGACCCATGCCGAGGAGGGGCTGGTGGTGCTGCGGTCGCCGGCGGGGATCGCGTTCTGCCTGGTGTCGTGGCACGGGGAGCGGGAGTTGCCGAAGGCGGTGCGGTGGGAGGGGCCGCAGACCAGCCTGGTGGATCAGTTGTGCCTGGACATTCCGGCGGTGGCCTACCCGCGCGAGTCGGTGTTCTGGTCAGCGGTCACCGGGTGGGAGCGGCGGGAGTCGGATCTGCCGGAGTTCTCGTTCCTGGAGTCGCCGGCGCGGATGCCGCTGAGGTTGCTGCTACAGCGAATCGGGCCGGGGGTGGCGGGAGTGCATTTCGATTTTGCCTGTGACGACGTGGACGCTGAGGTCGAGCGGCATGTGGGGCTGGGGGCGGTGGTGGTGCGGCGGGTGCCCGGGGATTGGACGACGTTGCGGGATCCGGCGGGGCGGGAGTATTGCGTTACGGGGCGGTCGCCGTTCGGGCGGTGACTGGTCGGCTTCCTCTGGTCGGCTCCCTCTGCTTGGCTTCTTCCACTTGGCTTCCTCCGCTCGGCTTCTTCCGCTCGGGTTGTTCGCTTGATCGGCTTGTGAAGATCGATCGGCGCGTTGCGGGTTTTTGTCGGTGGGGGCTGGTAGAAAAGGGGCTCTCATACAAACGTTCGAAGGTGTGGTGTGGTGGGGATGACGGCGGCAGGCGTGGAGGCCCGCGGGCTGAGCACGGAGGAGCTGGAGCAGATCCGGGAGCAGGTCGCCGCTGGGCGTAAGCCGCGGGTGCAGTTCACCGACTCGGCGGGGCAGATCTCCGGGCAGATCGGGCAGGTGGTGACGCTCACCGACCCGGCGGAGTCCGACGAGTGGCTGGTGGTCAAGTTCGGGCGCGACGAGTTGCCCTTCTCCCCCGCTGACCTGCGGGTGGCTCCCAAGGGTGCGGCCGCGCGCAAGGTGGTGCCGCCTCCGGCCCCGGTCGAGCCCGAGCCGGTGCTGTCCGGGCCCGAGTTCCTGATCGACAAGCCGCTCCCGCCGAAACCCGCCGCGGCGCCCGTTCAGCGCAAGAGCGAGGATGACAGCAAGACCGCGCCGAGCAGAGAAGGTAACGACGTGACGGCACCGCGCAAGGCGGCGCGACCCGCGAAGACGAAACCGGGCCCGACGCTCACGGTCACCCTGGCCTATGGGGACGGCGAGTGGACGGTGGCTGCGAATCAGGGTGCGAAAGCGCTGGCCCGGCCCTATGTGATTCGCCCGGCTGAGGCGTTGCGGATGGTGCAGCTGGTGGATGTGCCGGGGGTGCAGGAGGCGGTCGAGCAGATCCTGACGGCTGAACGGTCTGAGGCTGAGCAGCAGGCGCAGCGGTTGCGGGCTGAGCTGGCCGAGATCGAGGCGCGGTTGGCTGAGCTGGGCGAGGCCAAGTAGCCGAGCCGGTGTGACCCGCGGCAGGTGCTCCGCGGGTCGGGGGCCCGCGGAGCAGCAAGCAGCGGAGACGGTGTGACCCGCGGGTCAGGTGGGCTCGCGGGTCAGGTGGGCTCGCGGGCCAGGTGGGCTCGCGGGTCGGGTCAGTGCGGCGGGTCAGTGGAAGTACTTGAGGCCTACGATGCCGACGATCACTAGTAGTAGGCAGATGATCCGGGGCAGGCTGGCGGATTCGCCGAGGGCGAACATGCCTACTAGGGCGGTGCCTACGGCGCCGATGCCTACCCATACGGCGTAACCGGTGCCTACCGGGATGGTGCGCAGGGCGTAGCCGAGGCCGGCCATGCTGAGGAGTAGAGCTACGCCGAAGACGGCGGTGGGCAGCGGGCGGGTGAAGCCGGAGCTGCGGTCGAGGGCGATTGCCCAGACGGTTTCGAGAATTCCGGAGACGACCAGTACCAGCCAGGCCATGACGATTCACCTCGCGGCGGTCGTCTTGTCAGGCCGGGTACGACACGCAACTCGTCCGGGGCTGCCGCGTGATGGCGGGGCCGTTCTCAGAGTAGCCAGCATGCGGCGGCGGTGGCAGCTGGTGGTGGCCGGTCTCACCAGGAGTAGGCGCACACGTTCGGCGTCCGTGCGTTTTTAGCCACGCCATGGGAGTGATCCGGGCACACGCAACCTCAATGTGTGCGCCTGTGCGGGCGGGCGGGAGCTCACCGTGTGCGCCTGGTGGCCTTGGCGGGCGCCGGGGGTCGTCTCGGGCGGGAGGGGACGCGTGAGGGCGCGTTCGTAGTGCGGGACTCGGCGGGGGTCAGAGGAGGCCGGCGTCGTGGGCGAGCATGGCTATCTGGGTGCGGTTGTTGAGGTCGAGTTTGGTGAAGATGTGGGTGATGTGGGCCTTCACGGTGGCGACGCTCATGGTGAGGGTGGTGGCTATCTGGGCGTTGGTGTGGCCGCGGGCTACCGCCAGGGCGACTTCGCGTTCGCGGGGGCTGAGGGTGGCCAGGGCTGAGCGGGCCTGGTCGTAGGTGCTGGAGCCGGCGGCTATGCGTTCCATCAGGCGGCGGGTCACCGCTGGGGAGAGGATCGGCTCGCCGGCGGCCACGGTGCGGATGGCGGCGGCTATGCGGTCCGGTGGGGTGTCCTTGAGGAGGAAGCCGCCGGCTCCGGCGCGCAGGGCTCGGGCCACGTGTTCGTCGGTGTCGAAGGTGGTCAGCATGATGACTTCGGGTGGGTGAGGGCGGCGGCGTACGCGCTGGGTGGCGGCTATGCCGTTGACGCGGGGCATGCGGATGTCCATGAGGATGACGTCGACGTGGTGTTTGTCGAGGGTGGCGGGGACCTCGTCGCCGTCGGCCAGGGTGGTGACCACGGTGATGCCGGCGGCGCCGTCGAGCATCATCGTGAGGCCGGCGCGGACCAGGGGGTCGTCGTCGACGATCACGACCCGTACCTCGGGCAGGTCGGGTGCGGGGGGTGGGGTCAGGTCCGCCATGGGAGCTCCGCGCGCAGGTGGAACTCGCCGTCGGTGGTGGTGTGGGTGAGGGTGCCGCCGGCGAGGGTTAGGCGTTCGGTGAGTCCGAGAAGGCCTAGGCCGGCGCCTGGCAGGGGGTCCGGCAGAGCGGGATTCAGGGCGGGATTCGGCGGGGTGGAGCTGGAGACGGCGGGATTCGGCGGGAGGGGGTCGTAGCCGCCGGCGGGTGGGAGGGGGTTGCGGACGTCTATGGAGAGGGTGGCGCCGGGGAGGCCGTCGAGGATGACGTGGACGGGACGGCCGGGGGCGTGTTTGCGGGCGTTGGTGAGTGCCTCCTGGACCACCCGGTAGGCGGTGCGGCCGGTTACCGGGGCTGCCTCGGCGGGCAGGCCGACCCGGTCGTCGAAGCCGACGCTGAGGCCGGCGTCGCGGGACTCGCGCATCAGGCGGGGCAGGTCGTCCAGAGAGGGACCGGGTGGTCCGTCGGGGTCGTCGGGGCCGGGACCGGAGGGTCCGCCGGGGTCGCCGTCGCCGGGGTTCTGGCGTAGCACGGTGATGACCTCTCGGAGTTCGGCGAGGGCCTGGTGTACGCCGGCGCGGATGACGCCGGCGGCCTCGGTGAGTTTCTCCGGTGGGGCGTCGGGGCGGTACTCCAGGGCGCCGGCGTAGACGGCGAGCAGGGAGAGCCGGTGGGCCAGGACGTCGTGCATCTCGCGGGCCATCCGGGTGCGTTCGGCGAGGCGGGCCTCGGCGACGCGGCGCTGCTGTTCGGCCTCGGCGCGGCGGGCGCGTTCGTGCAGGGAGTCGACCAGGGCCTGGCGGGCCTGGGCCCAGGTGCCCCAGCCGAGCAGGGCCGCGTACGCGAGGGCCATCAGCAGCAGCCACCAGCGGTAGGACAGGCCGGGGTTGGGGCGCCACAGGCCGAGTACGGCGTGGCCGGCGACCCCGGTGACGGCGGCCAGGACGGCCTGGCGCAGTGGGCGCTGCCGGGCGACGGTGAGGGCGGCGAAGGTGGCGGCGGGGGTGACCACGGGTGACAGGGCGGCCAGGGCGCTCAGGGCCAGGGCTCCGGGCAGTGGCCAGTACATCGAGACGGGTACGAGCAGGACGGCGGCCACGGCCAGGGTGATGTCGAGGTTGAGCAGGGTGTTGGTGCCGGCGCCGCTCCAGAGGGCCACGGCGGTCAGGGTGCCGATCGCGGCCGTGGACACCGCCACGACTGGGCGGGGAAGGGTTGCCGTTACCGGCATGGGGATCCTGCCTGCATGTGGATCAGGCTAGTGTCCGCGCTGCCGGGCGGGCCACCGACCAAAGTCGTAGCCGGTGGCGCCGGTGGATCGATGTGCGCTGCTGCCGCCGGCATCGAAGCTCAATGGCATGACCGACACGAGGAACGCCCCGGCACAGACCCGGACGATGACGATCAGGCAGTACCGGCTCGCGGTGACGGGAGCGGCGGTGGCCGCGGCCGAGGCCGCCTATCTGGTGATCCACTACGGCGCGGGGGTCGATCTGGCCCTTCACTCCGGTACGACCGTGGGTGCGGCGTCGGTGGCGGTGGCGGCACTGGTCGCCGCGCTGGCCGGCTGGGCGCTGCTGGCGGTGCTGGAGCGGTTCACCAAGCGGGCCCGGACGGTGTGGACCGTGGTGGCGGCGGTGGTTTACGGGCTGTCGCTGCTGGGGCCGGTGGACGCGGTGAGTACGAGCGCGGTGGTGGGGCTGGACATTCTGCACGCGGTGGTCGCCGTGGTGCTGATCGGTGCGCTCCCCCGCCCCTGCTTCCGCCGCTGAGCGGGCCGCCCGGCGGCTTGACCCGGCAGCTCCGCCCGGCGGTCGCCCCGCCGGGCACGGCCCGGCAGTGAGGTCGCGGTGTAGCTCGGTGACTGTGCGTGGGTCGTACAAGAAAGGTTGTTGGAAAGAGAGCGCCCGCCGATGGAGGCCGCTGCGGATCGCGTGGCATCATGGCCGCCTCATGGAGATGTCTTCCTGGCGGGCGCCGCTGCTGTGGCGGGTGCTGCTCGCCCTGTCGCGGATCGTCGTGTTCCCGTTGTGCCGGCTGCGGGTGTACGGCACCGTGCCCGCCCAGTTGCGTGGTGGCCCGGTGATCCTGGCGGCGAATCATGTCAGCCCGTTCGATCCGCTGGTGATGGTGGCGGCCTGCCACCAAGCCGGCCTGACGCCGCGGATCATGGCGACCGGTGGGGTGTTCGACGCGCCGGTGCTCGGTTCGATCATGCGGGCGTGTGGGCACATCCGGGTGGATCGCAACACCGTGCATGCGGCGAACGCGCTGGATGCCGCCGGTGCGGCGCTCGGGGAGAACGCGATGGTGCTGGTCTACCCGGAGGGGCGGATCGGGCTGGATCCGTGGATGTGGCCGGAGCGGGGCAAGACGGGTGTGGCCCGGATGGCCGACATCACGGGTGCGCCGGTGCTGCCGGTGGCGCAGTGGGGTGCGCACGCGATCCTGCCCTACGTGGCGCCACGGCGGATGATGCTGCCGCTGCTGCGGGCGCTGGTGCGCCGGCCGGTGGTGCGGGTGGGGTTCGGCAAGCCGGTGGATCTGGCGGGGGTGCACGGTTCGGCGGGTGCGCGGGCGGTGCAGGCCACCCGGCTGATCATGGAGGGGATCGACGAGGCTCTGGCGCCGCTGCGGGCCGGGGAGATGCGTATGCCGCATTTCGTGGATCGCAGCAGGCCGCGGGACATGTCGCGGGTGCGGCCCCGGGCCGGCGACTGATACCGGTCACGGCTGCAGGGTCTTCTCGAAGGCGAGCTGGTTGTAGATCGAGCCGCTGTAGTCGGCGATCGGCCGGTAGCCGCCGGCGGTGTAGAGGGCGATCGCCTCGGTCAGCGCCTGGTGGGTGCCCAGCCGCACGGTGGTGACGCCGTGGGCGGCGGCGTCGTCTTCGAGGGCGAGCAGCAGGCGCCGGCCCAGGCCGAGGCCGCGGGCGTGCGGGGCGACCCACAGGTGCCGGATCTCCGCGATCCCGGGTTCGAGGTGGGCCCACAGGCCGCAGCCGGCGGACTGGCCGTCCTCGGTGGCCAGCAGCTGGGTGCCGTCGACCCGGGCGGGTTCGGTGAGGGCGGCCGGGTCGTAGCCTTCCGGGAAGCGGGCGGCGAGTTCGGCGGCATACCGGGTGAGGCAGGCGCGGGCGGCCGGGTCGGCGGGCGGCACCGGGGTGATCGTGACGGTGGCCAGCCGCAGCAGCCGGCGGATCTGCGCCTGGGCGGTGAGCAGCTGGTCGCGCTGGGTTTCGGTGAGCCCGGCGAGCAGGTCGGCGATGCCGTCGCGGGAGCGGCGGTCCAGCTCGGCGCGCTCGGCGTGGCCGGTCTCGGTGAGTTCGGCGATGCGGACCCGGCCGTCGCCGGGGTGGGCGCGCACGGTGAGCAGCTGCTGGTCGGCGAGGGCGCGCAGCAGCCGGCTCAGGTAGCCGGAGTCCAGGCCGAGGCGTTCGCGCAGCTCCCGCACGTCGCAGCCGGCGCCGATCTCGAACAGCAGCCGGGCCTGGCCGAGGGGGCGCTGCTGGCCCAGGTAGTGGTCGGTGAGGATGCCCAGGCGCTGGGTGTAGTAGCGGTTGAAGTCGCGCACCCGTTCGATGTGGTCGGCCTGCATGTGCCGATGCTAGGCGATGTTCTCTGACCTGTGTCAGAGAATCTGCCGACGGCAGAGGTTCTAGGCCCGCGGTACGGGTGTCGGGCAGTGTCGGGGCATGCGGATTCTGGTTCTCGGAGGCAGTGGTTTCGTCGGCCGTACGCTCGCCGAGCAGGCGGTGGCCCGCGGTGACACGGTGACGGTGTTCAACCGGGGCCGGCGTGATCCGGTGCCCGGCGCGCACACCCTGCTCGGTGACCGCCTCGCCCCCGGCGGGCTGGCCGCGCTCGGCGGCGGCACCTGGGACGCGGTGGTGGACACGTGGTCCGCGGGCGCTGAGCCGATCGAGGCGGCGGCGCGGCTGCTCGCCGGGCGGGCCGGGCATTTCACGTACGTGTCGAGCCGGTCGGTCTACCGGTACGGGCAGCAGGCGCCGCTGACCGAGGAGGGGCTCCTCGCCGACCCCGCCGATCCGGGTTATGCCGGGGACAAGCTGCGCGGGGAGCAGGCGGCCGCCGCGTTCGGCGGTCCGCTGCTGCTGGCCCGGGCCGGGCTGATCCTCGGGCCGCACGAGGACGTCGGCCGGCTGCCGTGGTGGCTGCGCCGGCTGCGGCGTGGCGGCCCGGCCCTGGCGCCCGGGCCGCGTGAGCTGCCCCTGCAGTACGTGGACGCCCGCGACCTGGCCGGCTTCGTCCTGGACGCGGCGGCGGCCGGGCACACCGGCGCGTACAACGTCGTCAGCGAACCCGGCCACACCACGATGGGTGAGCTGCTGGAGACCGCCGCCGAGGTGACCGGCGGGCGTGCCGAGCTGCGCTGGGCCGAACCGGAGGTGATCCTCGGCGCCGGGATCGAGGCGTGGACCCAGCTGCCGGTGTGGCTGCCGCCGGGCCCGGAGCACGACTTCATGCACCGCGGTGACGTGTCGAAGGCGCTCGCGGCGGGGCTGCGCTGCCGGCCGGTGCGCGAGACCGTCGCCGACACCTGGGCGTGGCTGTCGGCGCTGGACGGGCCGGCGCCGCTGCGTACCGACCGGCCGCCGGTCGGGCTGGACCCGGAGGTGGAGGCCAAGGTCCTGGCCGGCTTGTGAGAGGCGGCGTGAACGCGCGCGGCCTCTGGTGGCAATACCTGGCATGAAGTTACGACTGGCCGGGGCGGCGGCCCCGGTGATGACCGCGTCGGACCCGCCCGGCGGGCCGCCGCCGCCCGGCGGATCGGGGTTGACCGGCGGATCGGGGTTGACCGGGCCTGACGCGGCGGCCCGGTTCGCTGCGATCTTCGACGAGCACGCCGGCGGGCTGTGGCGCTATCTGGCCCGGCAGGTGGAGGCGGTGCAGGCCGAGGATCTGGTGGCCGAGACGTTCCTGACGGCGTGGTCGGCGCGCGGCGACTACCGGCCGGAGCGGGGAACCGCGCGGGCGTGGCTGTACGGGATCGCGGTGAACCTGCTGCGCCGGCACCACCGTACGCAGGCGCAGCAGCAGCGCGTGTCGCAGCGGCTGTCGGGGCAGGCCCGGCCGGTGGACGGTGAGCAGGATCGGGTGGCGGAGCGGCTGGACGCCCGTACCCGCCTGGCCGGTCTGGCGGCCGCCCTCGCCGCGCTGCCCGGCGGGGACCGGGAGGTGCTGCTGCTGAGCAGCCTCGCCGGGCTCGACACGCGGGAGATCGCCGCCGCGCTCGGTATTCCGGAGGGCACCGTGCGGTCCCGGCTGCACCGGGTCCGCCGCGGGCTGCGGGCCGCGATCACGCCGGAGAACACGCCAGGAAGCACACCAGGAAGCACACCGGGAAGCACGCCGGGGAGCGAGAGATCAGGGGAAGCCGGATGATGACCGACGAGATCGATGTCGCTGTTCAGGAGCTTTATCCGGTGCCGCCGCGGGATCCGGTGCGGGATCCGGAGGCGCTGCGGCGGGTCCGCGCCCGGGTCCTGCGCGAGGTAGTCGGCGACAACGGGCTGGTGGCGGGCGGTGGAGGGCGGCGCAAGCTGCTCGCCGCGGCGGCGGTGTTCGCGCTGGCGGCTTCCGGGGCGGTGCTGGTCGCCCGGGACACCGCTGAACGGGACACCTCTGACCGGACCGCGATGGTCGAGGTGGCGCAGACGCTGTCCACCGCCGCGGACGCCCAGATCCGTACGGTCGACGAGCCCGTCCCGCCCGGAAAATACCGGTACATCGCCACGCACGCCGTGAACGTGGGCCTGGCCCCGCCGGCGGCCGTGCTCTTCGGCACCCGCGACGAGATGTGGGTTCCCGCCGACCCGGCCGGCGTCTGGTTCCAGCTGCGCACCGACACCGGCGAGCGCACCCGCCTGTCCGGAACCGACAGGCAGGTCGAGGACGCCGGCCTGGAAACCGTCCGGTCGCAGCCGGAGCGGCTCAGCGGCGCCTGCGGCGAGTTCCATCCCGGCCAGGGCGGCCGTTGCGGTGCGCAGGGCAACTGGCAGCAGCCCACCGGCATGTTCGTCGCGGCGCTGCCCCGTGACCCGGGCGCGTTGTTCGAGCGGTTGCGCGCCGACACCGAGGGCCACGGTCAAGATCCGGACCAGGAGGTGCTCGTGTACGCGGCGGACGCTCTGCGCAGCGGGATGCTCCCGGCGGTGGTGCGGGCGGCGCTGTACCGGGCGCTGGCGTACCTGCCCACTCTGGAGATCACCGAACGGCGGGCGACGCTGGACGGGCACACCGGCACCGCGCTGGGGATCAGCGCCGCCGGGCAGCGTAAGGAGATCGTCGTCGACCCGGTGACCGGGTCGTTCGTCGGCGAGCGGACCCGGCTGACCGAGGCGATGGACGGCATGGCCGCCGGCACGGTGATCGGCTCCAGCACGGTGCGCTACGCCGTGGTGGATCATCCGTGGGAACGCCCGGCGAGGTGATTCCGGCTAAACGCTTTTGACCGGTAACATGGGGATTTGTTACCGGTCAAACGGCGTTAGGTGGAAGCGTGGGTTTTCCGGCCCTGTACGGCGGGCTGACCTGCCTGGACTTCGCGAACACGGTCGAGGCGAGGGAGCTTGCGCACCGGGAGGAGCACCTGTTCGGCTATCCGGATCTGGTGCGCTGGGCGGCGTACGCCGACGTTCTTGATCGTGCCGGAACCCGCCACCTGGTCACCCTCGCCAAGGCCCGCCCGCAGGCCGCCGAGGCGTCGTTCACCGCCGCGATGCGGCTGCGCGGGGCGATCTACCGGGTCTGCGCCGGGGACGTGCCGCCGGCGGCGGCGGATCTCGCGTTCATCCAGCGGGGGTACGCCGGCGCAATGGCCGCCGCCACTCTGGCCCCCGGCAAACCCGGCCTGGCCCCCGGCGGGTACGGCTTGAGCCCTGGCAGGTCCGCCCTGGCCCCCGGGGCATCCGGTCACTCGTGGGCGCTCGCCACCGACCACCTCGACCGGGCCTGGTGGCCGGCTGCCACCTCCGCGATCGCCCTGCTCACCGGCGGCCCGCTGGACCGGGTCAAACGGTGCGCCGCCCGGGAACGGTGCACGGGGCTGTTCCTCGACACCAGCAAGAACCGCAGCCGGCGCTGGTGCAGCATGGACACCTGCGGCACCGACGCCAAGGTCACCCGGCAGACGGCCCGCCGCCACAGCCGGGGTTGAATGTGGCGGTGACCGTAATCGACGTCGCCGCCGCCCTGCCGGACATCACCGTGCTGCGCGACCGCTGCCGCGCCCTCGCCACCCTCGACGCGATCCTCAGCCCGGCGTGGGAGGACCGCTACTACTCGTTCGACGCGCACTGGGCACCGGGCCAGGAGCTGGCGTCGATGCGCAACGGCTCCGGCGACGAGTGGTCGATCGTGTTCTCGTCCGCCGGGGCGTATGTGCGGGGACTGGATCACGAGTCGCCGATGAGCCCGGCCGCCAACGGGGGGCGGGCGTGGCCGGGAGTGCTCGACGCGGTACCCGAGGTGTTCGCGGAGCTGGTCGCCGAGCCGGCGTTCAGCTGGGGTGCGACGGTGTGCCTGTGGCGGCAGGCCGGGGACGAGCGGTGGCATCACGGGCGGATCGAGTTCCCCGAGGACGAGGAACCGGACGGGGCTGACTGGCTGTTCGACATGCTCGTCGAGGGGACTCCGGAGGGGTACGTGGAGTTCGCCGAGGACTACTACGAGGAGCAGGTCGACGTGGCGGCGGTGCGGGAGGTGTTCGCGGGGCGGCCGCTGACGGCGGAGCTGATCCGCCGGCTCAACCCGGACCTGACGGCTGCCGATCTCGCTGAGGACCTGCGCGGGATCGGGTATCCGCTCTGATCGTGGCACTCGAGGGCTGCGGGCGTGGTGTCTCCGCCGAGGGTAGCGCTGACGCTCCGCCGCGCTGATGCTCCGGGGCGGCACCCGAGTGGCGGGGCGTCGGCCGGGCGGGAAGGGTGGCGGGGGAACCCGCGCGCAGCGGCCGCAAGGCGCGTCGCGGCCTTGACCCGGCATGGGTGGTCGCGTGGAGGAGCAGAGGAGAGCTCTGCGTCCAGCGTACGAAAAAAGAAGTAAGCGCGAGATCAGCACTCCCCCATTGCGCGGCGGGACCCCCCCCATTGCGCGGTGGGTCGTTTCAAACGCGCGGCAAATCCGATAAGTTCTCGTGTTCAGTGGCGGCCGTCACGCCCTGCGAAAACAGCACACAACAGCACGCCGTGAAATAGGGAGATCTCGTGGATGCGGATGTCATCGTTGTGGGGGCCGGGCTGGCCGGGTTGGCTGCCGCGCACGAGCTCACCGCCGCCGGCAAGAAGGTAGCGCTGCTCGACCAGGAGAACGCGGAGAACCTGGGCGGTCAGGCCTGGTGGTCGTTCGGCGGGCTGTTCTTCGTCGGCAGCCCCGAGCAGCGGCGGGCGCGGATCCGTGACGACGTGGAACTGGCGTGGGCGGACTGGCAGTCCAGCGCCGGCTTCGACCGCCTCGGCGACGAGGACAGCTGGGCGGTCCGCTGGGCCCGGGCGTATGTGGAATTCGCCGCCGGCGAGAAACGGGCCTGGCTCGAGTCGATGGGGATGGGCTGGCTGCCGTTCGCCGGCTGGGCCGAACGCGGTGACCTGCGCGCGGGCGGGCACGGCAACTCGGTGCCACGATTCCACATCACCTGGGGTACGGGCACCGGCGTGGTCGAGCCGTTCACGAACTCGGCGCTGGCGGCCCGGTCGGCGGGGCTGCTGCGATTCCACCACCGGCACCGGGTGGACGAGCTGATCGTCGAGGGCGGCACGGTGACCGGGGTCCGCGGCACCCTGCTGGCACCGGACGAGTCGGCACGCGGCGTGCCGTCGAACCGGACACCGGTCGGCGAGTTCGAGCTGCGGGCACAGGCGGTGATCGTCACGTCCGGCGGGATCGGTGCCAACCACGACCTGGTCCGGCAGTACTGGCCGCCGCGCCTGGGCACCGCACCGCGCACGATGGTGACCGGGGTGCCGGCGTACGTGGACGGGCGGATGCTCGGCATCGCCGAGACGGCCGGGGCGCGGCTGGTCAACCGGGACCGGATGTGGCACTACGTCGAAGGGGTCCGCAACTGGAACCCGGTGTGGCCCGGCCACGGCATCCGGATCCTGTCCGCGCCGTCCCCGATGTGGTTCGATGCGCTCGGCCGGCGGCTGCCCGCACCGTACTTCCCCAGCTACGACACCCTGGGCACGCTGCGCTACCTGCGGACCAACCCGGAGATCGCCGGGTACGACCATTCCTGGTTCCTGCTCTCCCAGCGGATGATCGAGAAGGAGTTCGCGCTGTCCGGGTCCGAACAGAACCCGGATCTGACCGCGAAGGACCGCCGGGCCTTCATGAAGGAGCGGCTGTTCGGCAAGGGCGCCCCGGCACCGGTCCAGGCGTTCAAGGACCACGGCCCGGACTTCGTGGTCGCCGACGGCCTGGAGGACCTGGTCGCCGGGATGAACAAACTGACCGAGCAACCCCTGCTGGACCCGGCGTGGATCCGCGCGCAGGTCGAGTCACGGGACCGGCAGATCGCCAACAAGGTCACCAAGGACGCCCAGATCCAGGGCATTCACAACTCGCGCCGCTACCTGGGTGACCGGATCGGCCGTACGTCGGTGCCGCACCGCATCCTCGACCCGGCGGCCGGTCCGCTGATCGGGGTGAAGCTGCACGTGCTGACCCGCAAGACGCTCGGCGGCATCCAGACCGACCTGGACTCCCGCGTCCTCGGCGCCGACGGGCAGCCGGTCGGCGGCCTGTACGCGGCCGGTGAGGTGGCCGGGTTCGGCGGGGGCGGGGTGCACGGGTACAACGCCCTGGAGGGGACGTTCCTGGGCGGGTGCCTGTTCTCCGGGCGCGCTGCCGGGCGGCACGTCGCCCGCACCCTCTGAGCAGGCGCGCCAGGCGCACACGATGACGTTGCGTGTGCGCCTGCACAGCCCAGGGCGTGGGTGAAGAACCCGCCGTTCAACTGGATTCGCCGGCGTCATTCCGTTGCGCGACGACGACGGCCCAGACGGCCACAGCCACGCCCGGACCCAGCGCGAGACCGAGACCGGCGTTGTCGAAGAACAACCCGACGATGAGGCCGAACGCAGAGCCAAATGCGATCCAGACCCCGAGATTTCCCCAGACCCCGAGACCTGCGGCGCCCGGGGGCGTGTTGTCGCTCGTCATCGCAGCACTCCCGGGACGCGGGCGGAAAGGCTGACGATCCGGCAGCCCACCACGAAGGATGCACAACCAACTTCCTCCACGAAAATATCACCTGACATCAAGGTTCCCGCGCCACCGTGCGGCCCCGCTGTGGCCTGGCTCGCCCCCGGCAACGCTGGCGCGGACGCCCCGGTCCGCTACCGCGACAATGGTGGAGTGCCGCACCAACCCGCCGACACCACGCCCCGCCGGCACACCGCCGACCCGGCGCAAACCCGCGACCAGCTCGCCGGCATCCGCCCCGACCTGCTGGAACGCTACGACGCGGCGCTACCCGGCGCCCGCGCCGCCATCATGTCCCGGCTCCGGCACGCCCTCGCACACGAACCCCTGCCCCACCCGCCGGGCACCGACCAGAGCGGCGAGGACCCGGTCGAACTCACCGCCCGCCTCTGGCCCGGCACCCGCCTGATCCCCGAAATCGCCAACAGCGTCGCCAACCTAGCCCTGGCCCGCGCCGCCGCCACCCCCGAACACCTGCCCGACCCGGCCGACCCCGCCGCCCTCGGCCACCTCGAGCAGATGCTCGTCGACGGGCACCCCCTGCACCCCTGCTGCCGCACCCGCACCGGCATGACCGTCGCCGACGTCCTCACCTACGCCCCCGAACACCGCCCCGTCATCCACCTGCGCCGGCTCCGGGTCCCCCCGGACCGCTGGTACGGCACCGCCGCCCCGATCCTGCTCGCCCACCCCTGGCAGGCTGCCCGCCTGCGCCACCGCTACCCCTGGCTCACCGACGACGGCCCCACCGGCCCGGTACGCCCCCTGATGTCCCTGCGCACCGTCGCACCGCTGGACGGCGGCCCGCACATCAAAACCGCCGTCGACATCCAGATGACCTCCGCCGTGCGCACCGTCTCCCCCGCCGCCGTCCACAACGGCCCCCGCCTGTCCGCCCTGCTCACGAAACTCACCGCCGACCTGCCCCTGGACGTGCTCACCGAGACCGAAGCCGGCGCCGTCATCACCGAACACGGCCCCGACCGGCACCTCGCCCACCTGATCCGCGCGGCACCCCACCTCGGACCGGGCGAGATCGCCGTACCCCTCGGAGTCCTGGCCACCTCACCGATCCTGATGACAACGGCAGGTCACCCGTACACCTTCGTGAAAGACCTCGGCAGAGTCCTGTTCGCGCCCCTGGCGCGCGTGCTGCACCGCGGCGTCGCGCTGGAGGCGCACGGCCAGAACACCCTCGTCGTGCTCGCCCACGGCCGCGCCGTCCGCAGCCTCTACCGCGACCTCGGCGGTGTCCGCGTGCACGCCGGCCGCCTCACAGCCGCCGGCCTCGACCCCCCGGACCTGCACGGCGACCTGCCCACCGGCGACGACACCGAACTGCGCACCAAACTCGCCGCCGCCGCCCTCGGCACCGTCGCCCAGCAACTGATCACCGCCCTCAGCGAGCACCACGGCACCGAACCCGAACGTCTCTGGCACCTGCTCGCCGCCGCCATCCGGGAAACCGCCACCCCGGACGTCACCCACCTGCTCACCGACCCGCTACCGGTCAAGGCCACCACCGCGATGCGGCTCGCCGCCGACCCGCTCACCGACATCTGGACACACCAGCCCAACCCCATGGCGGCGCAGTGAGCCACCCGCGGAAGGACCCCACATGATCATCCGCAGCGTCAGCACCGGCCGCCTCGCCACGGCCGCCGCACACACCGAGGCCGCCCTCGCCGTCCACGCCCCGCACCTCGCCGACGGGTTCCTCGCCCAGCTCCCGCACGCCGCCGACACCGTCGGCCGCCGCCTGCGCGCCGCCCTCACCCGCGAAAACCTGACACCCGCCTCCGCCGGTGGCACCCGGCACGCCTTCAACCACGTCGAATACGCCGGCTCCGGCGTCGGCGACCCGGTCGAACTACTCGCCGGCCTCGACAGCGCCGGCCTGGACAGCTTCGCCGCCGAAATCCGCAACGCCGTGATCAACCTGGCCATCGCCCTGGCCCGATTCCGGCCCGCACCACCCACAGCCAACCCCGACCAGGACGCCATCCGCCTCGAACGCCTCGCCGTCGCCGGCCACAACCTGCACCCCTGCGGCCGCACCCGCCTCGGCTGGGACACCGTCGACGTTCTCACCCACGACCTCGAAGCCGGCCCCACCACCATCGGCTTGATCGCCGTCCGCGACGACCACCACCTCGGCGACGACCTCGGCACCCAACTCGGCCTGCCACCCGCACCCACCGGCTACCGCACCCAGCCCGTACACACCTGGCAACGCGACCTCATCACCAGCCGGTACGCCACCTACTTCACCGACGGCGTCCTGCAGCACCTGGACGGCACCCTCGACGCCGAACCCACCGCCGCCCTGCGCACCCTCTACCTGCCCGGCACCAACACCTACCTGAAACTGTCCCTCGACATCCAGGTCACCTCCACCCGCCGCAGCATCAGCATCGCCAGCACCCGCAACGGCCCCGCCCTCTCCCACCTGCTGCACCGCCTCACCGCCGACGACCCCGACGGCCACCGCCTCATCCTGCTCGCCGAAACCGGCGGCGCCGCCGTACCCGCCGGCAGCGGCCGCGACCTGTCCGCCATCGCCCGCGACGCCCTCACCGGCCGCCTCACCGACGGCGAACACGCCATCCCCGGCAGCGCCCTGCCCGCCCACGACCCGGCCACCGGCACCACCGTCCTGGCCGGCCTCGTCGACACCTACGGCCACGGCCCCGCAGCCTGGCTCACCGCATACACCCGGCTGCTCCTGCCACCACTGCTGCGCCTCGCCACCCGCGGCGTCGCCCTCGAAGCCCACCTGCAGAACTGCCTGCCCACCTTCATCGCCGGCCGCCCCCACCGCCTCGCCCTGCGCGACTTCGCCGGCCTGCGCCTGCACCCCGGCCGCCTCACCGCCGCCGGGCACACCCTCGACCTGTGGCCCGGCTCCGTCGTCGGCACCGGCGACACCGAACTGTTGCTCGCCAAACTCGGCTACACCGCCCTGCAAGCCCACCTCGGCGAACTCGTCATCCGCCTCCAGCAAACCCACGCCCTCCCCGAGGACCGGGCCTGGCGCATCATCCGCGACGTCGTCGACGAAACCTACGACCAGATCGGCGGGCACCCCGACCACGCCACCCTGACCGCACCGGCAGTCCCCCACAAAGCCCTCGTCCGCATGCGCCTCGCCGGCGAAGGCGACATCTACCTCCCGGTCAGCAACCCCCTCCATGGCTGAGCTTCCGGCGCACGTCACGGCCGCTGCCCCCACCGTGGCTGAGCTTCCCGCGCACGTCACGGCCGCTGCCCCCACCGTGGCTGAGCTTCCGGCGCACGTCACGGGCGCACTGCGTCGCCTGCCGGCGCCGGTCTGCGCCTATCTCTACGACACCCAGGCCCTGCGCGCGGCCGCCGGCAGACTACGGGCAGCGCTTCCCCCGACAACCACGATCTTGTACGCGGTGAAAGCCAACGGTCACCCGATAGTCATCCGAACCCTCGCCAGGGCGTGCGACGGACTCGAAGTCGCCTCCCACGGAGAACTCCAGCTCGCCCTCGACGCCGGCGCCCGCCGCATCGCCTTCGGCGGCCCCGCCAAAACCGACGCCGAACTCGCCGCCGCCGTCCACGCCGGCGCCCTGCTCAACGTCGAAAGCACCCACGAACTGAACCGCCTCGCCGGCCTCGGCCTGCACGCCGACATCTGCCTGCGCGTCAACCGGCCCGGCCCCGCCCTCGCCGGCAGCCACACCATGACCGGAACACCCACCCCGTTCGGCATCGACGCCGCCCAGCTCGGCACCGTCCTGACCGGCATACCGCCCGGCCTGCGCGTCATCGGCTTCCACCTGCACGCCGTCTCCAACAACCTCGACGGCACCGCACACGCCGACTTCCTCACCGAAGCCATCACCTGGTCCACCGCCACCGCCGCGGCACACGACATCGACCTGCGCGTGGTCAACGCCGGCGGCGGACTCGGCGTCGACTACCTCACCACCGCGTCGATCGACCTGACCCCACTGTCCCGGGTCACCGTCCCCCGCGGCGTGGAATTGATCGTCGAACCCGGCCGCTACCTCACCGCCGACGCCGGCTGGTACGCCGCCGAGGTCCTCGACCTGAAAACCACCCACGGCCGCACCTTCGCCGTCCTGCGCGGCGGCACCCACCACTTCCGGCTACCCGCCGCCTGGGGATACAGCCACCCGTTCACCGTCCTGCCGATCGACACCTGGGACCGCCCCTACCCGCGCCCCGCCGTCACCGGCACCGCGATCGACGCCGTCGGCGAACTCTGCACCCCCCGCGACGTCCTCACCCGCAACCAGCACGTCGACTCGCTGCGAGCCGGTGACCTGCTGGTCTTCGGGCGGGCCGGCGCGTACGGCTGGGACATCTCCCACCACGACTTCCTGCGCCACGACCCACCCGAGTTCGTCCTCCTCTGACCGGTCCTCCTCTGACCTGGTCTTCATGGGTCGTCGGCGAAGCCGTCCTTCTTGTTCGGATTGGGTGCGGCTTGCCGCACATTCCGTGGGGCATCCTAGGATGGAAGATCGGACCAGATCGTCCGAATCCTGGAGAGGTCGTCGGGGGTGAGGTCCACCGGGCCCTGTACCCAGGTGAAATGGGCGATCAGGTAGGGCCAGCCGGGTTGGGCGGCATCAGGCACCAGCACAAAGCCGAACGTGGAGAGCGACCGCTTACGGGCCTCGTGATGCCGCAACTGCACAAGATCGTCGAACGGTCCGGCCAGTGCCTCGCTGAAGCTGCCCGCCACCGCGAGAACGTACTGACAGCGGCTTCCCGGAAAACTGAACGTCCGCACCCGAGCCGCTCCCCCGGCGTGAATCGCCTCCGCCGCCCAGTCCCCCAGGCCGGCCCGGTGCTCCAGCGGAAACCCGTCGATCAGCGACAGCAACCGGTGCCGGACCGCTTCGTCCAGCGAACCGGCCGCCACATACTCCAGCATCCGGCTGATCACCGCGTGCCCCGGCAGGTCGTCCACCAGCAGCGGCATCTCCGGAAGAGGCCCCGCCGGCATCCGCGCGGGCAGATCCGCGGCGACCGTCAGCCACGCGAAATGCGCCGGAACCTCCTCCCCCGGCACCCGCCCCGCCAGCCAGTCCAGACAGCGCACCACAGCAGCCGCCGACCGCAACTCGTGCAACAACAACTCCCAGTCGCGCCGCAGAAACACCACCAGCGGCCCCCGCGCCGCCTCCCGCACCAGCTGCACCCCGGGCGGCAACGCCGGATGATCAACCAGCAGCACCCCCGACCAGGTCACCGCCGCCGGATCAACCTCGACCCTCCCGCCCCGCTCACTGCCGAACCACTGCCGCCCCACCCAGCCCTGATCAAGCCGCCGCCCCGCCGCCGCCACCTGCTCGGCCAACCAGGCCTGCTCCCGCACCGCCCAGGCATTCGGCTCGGTACGCCGCACCACCTGCACCATCACGCCCCGCTCCCCCGACAGCAGCAGCGTGGCCCCCGGCTCCTCCGGCCGGAACAGAAAATGCGGCAACGCCCCGTTCCCCGCCGCCCACCGAGCCATCCCCTCAGCCACCGCCCGGCGCCCGGCCCCCTCAGTCACCGCCCGGCGCGCCGTCGCCTGTGCGTGGTGCTCCTCCGGGCGGCCGTGCGGCTCACGGATATCGGTCAAAGTCGCAGCTCCGAGGGGTCCCCGTCTCCGGTACCCGGCCGTCGCGGGCCAGCCATTGTGAGCCCAGCGGTCCCCCCTCGCGCATCCCCTGTTCGCCCACCCCACCCCCACGACCGGACGGCCCGATCGGCGAGTCCCGCCCGGCTGGCAGCCACGCAGGCTATCCGGCGGCTATTCCATGGATGAGCGCCAGCCGAGCGGGGCAAGCCGCGCGGTAACGAGGCTGAGCGGTCACGAGGCGGGCGGTGGAGGGCTGTGCTCCGGGCGTACGAGAAAGGTGTTGTCGGCGAAGCCGTCTTTCTGGGTTTGGTGCGACCTGTCGCACTGCCTCTAAGGCATCCTAGGATGAAGTGGTGAGCCAGTGTTCGAGGTGTGGCAGGACGGCTCGCAGGTCGGGGCCGTCGGCGCGGGCTGAGGCGGCGGCGCGGGCGGCCGGGGTGGCGTTGAAGGCGACCGAGAAGCCGGTGTCGGCAAACAGGGGCAGGTCGGAGCGGCTGTCACCGACGGCGGCGCAGTGGGACAAGTCGAGGCCCAGCGCGGCGGCCGCGGAGCGGGCGAAGTCTCGCTTGCCCCACTCGTCGAAGTGGGTGAGGACCCGGCCGGTGTAGGAGCCGCGGACCACCTCCAGGCTCGGGCCACACGCGCGGGCGAACCCGAACCGCCGGCACAGATCAGCACCGACGACGTCCCAGGCGAGGGTGGCGAGGAACGGGACCAGGTTGTGGGCGCGGCACCACGCGACGGTCGCGTCGATGCCGGTTACCAGCGGCAACCCGGCCAGGTACGCGGTGACCTCGGCCGGGGTGCGACCGGTCCAGCCGCGGGCGTCGATCACCGACGCCTCCTGGTTGGTCATGGTCCCGGCGTCGTAGGCGGCCTCCGCCTCCCGCAGCGCCGCGACATGCCCGAGCAGCCCGGCCAGGTGCTGCCCACTGCTGGTGCCGGGTACGAGAGTCCCGTCGACGTCGAAGAAGACCGCTCCGCGGCTCACGGCCGGCGCCAGATCCGGATGTCGGTGGGCGGCACGTGCTCGGTGAACCGGCCGCCCGCCGCCCGCAGCAGCCCCCGCAGCTCCCCCTCGAACTCGCCGAGACGCTCACCGAACAGGTGCGGCGCCGACCCCGACTGGGAGAACGTCCACGCCACCACGTCGTCCTCGCCACGCTCGAGCACCTGACCGGCGGGCACGATGTGACGTTCGAGCCCGCCGAAGCCGGCGCGTTCGATGACAAGCTCCTCCCCGCCGGGGGTCTCGCCGCTGAGGATCCGGCCCTGACCGGCGCGCCGGACCGGGCCCAGGAACCGCCGGACCAGCTCGGCGATGGCGGCGTAGGGCACGGACGTCGGCATCGGCGCGTCCTTCTGATCCGAGATGTGCACGAACGCACCGCTCGGCGGAAGCATCGTCAGCACTGTCGCGGCAACCCGCTCCTGGTCCATCCAGTGGAACGAGGAGGCGAACACCACCGCCTGGAACTCGCCCAGGCCGGCGGGCAGGTCCTCGGCGCGGGCCCGGACCCAGCGCACGTTCGCCACCTCGCGGCGGGCGGCCTCCCGCCGGGCCTCGGCCAGCATGCCGGGGTCCGGGTCCAGGCCGACGACCTCGGGAAAGTACGGCGCCAGGGCGAGAGTCACGTTTCCCGGGCCGCAGCCGACGTCCAGCACCCGCCCGCTCAGGATCTCACCGAGGGTCGCCGCGAACCCCGGCGCGTACGGCACCCGCCCGCGCAGATAGTGCTCAGCGGCCCCGGCGAACAGCGTCTCGTCCCACTCCCAGCCGGTAATCATCCCGCCAAGATTAGTGGTACGTCACGACCAGGACCGCCCCGCGAACACCTCTGTCCCCGGCGGCAGCTCCACATCCTCCCCGGCCGACACCCGGCGGCAGAGGTCCATGGTCGCCTCGAAGTCCTCCCGCGTCGAGACGCTCCCGCCCTCCGGCCACCACTGCGCCTGCCAGCCGTCACCCTTGAGCGCCACGAACGGCCCGCCGACGATCATCCGGATCCGCTCGTCAACGGTCTCCAGGAGATCCTCGGACCCCCAGTCGCAGGCGTCGCAACCGCAGTCCGGCTGCCGGTCCACGACGACGTCCGGGCGCCCCGCGCTGATCTGCAGCACCGGCAGCTCACCGTCCTGGCCGGTCAGCGGCACCAGGCTCGCCGCCAGGAACAGCGGCAGCGTGCCGGGCCGCTCGGAGGTGATCCGCTCCCCCTCGACGCGCACCCCGGGCAGCTCGGCGAGCACCGACGTCCACACCCGAGCGCGAGCGTGCAGGATCCGGTACCGGGCCGGGTCGGTGACACGCGAGTACTCCTCGTCGGAGGCGTCCCGGCCGGCGTGCGGGTTCGGCCACGACGGCATGCCAAGGGCGGCATAGCGCTCTTCCACACGCCTCACGGCATGACCGCCAAAGATCCCAGCAGCTGCCGGACACGGCGCAGGCCGGGAGTGCGGCGCACGCCCACCACCCGCAGGCCCGCGTCGGTCAAGGAACTGGACGCGAGCGCGGGCTGAGGGCGAGTTCCATGTGGACGCTGTTCGGGTCCGGCAGGTAGTCGCCGAACGGCTCGCAGAGCCGGAACCCGAACCTGGTGTAGAGAGCGCGGGCCGGTGCGAAGAAGTCCATCGAACCGGTTTCCAGGTAGAGGCGGGCGTAACCGCGGCGGCGGGCCTCCTCCGTCAGATGGGTGAGCACCGCCGACGCCACGCCGCGACGCTGGGCAGCCGGCGCCGTACGCATCGACTTCACCTCGCCGCTGGTGGGACCGAGCTCCTTGAGGGCACCGCAGCCGACCAGCTCGTCCCCGTCGTACACGGACCAGACCGTCACCTCGGGCCGCCGCAACCCGTCGAGGTCGAGGGCGTGCACGCTCTCCGGCGGTGAGGCCGACCGCATCTCGTCCACGTGCTCCCGCAACAGGGCCGCGATCCGCGGGCCACTCAGGTCATCCACCACGATCTTCCGCACGGCTCCGTTTGTACCCCACACCCCGGCCCGCCCCCGGACCGCCCCGCGTGCCTCACTCCGCCCAGCCGGTTCGTCACGGCCCGGCCGGTTCGTCACGGCCCGGCCGGCGCTGAGCGGGCCTTTTCGCGCTCGAACACCCCTCTGAGCACCAGCCGAGCCGGCCAGCTGGCACCGAGCGGGCCTTCTCGCGCTCGAACACCCCTCTCAGCACCAGCCGACCCAGCCAGCTGGCACCGAGCGGGCCCTTCCACGCTCGAACACCCCTCTGAGCACCAGCCGGTCCGGCCAGCTGGGCGTCAGCGGCGGAACACCGCCCGCCACCGGCCGGGGAACCGGGTGTCGGGCGTGGCCGTGTGCTCGACCGACTCCTGCCGCAGGCCGTCGGCGGCGAAAGCGTCGATCTCCTCGCGGGTCAGCGGCCACGGCGGCCCGTCGCCCTCGCCGGCGACCGCCGCGGCGGCCAGGACGAGCAGGGTGCCGCCCGGTGCGACGAACGTGCCGACGGCCGGGATCGCGCGGGCCCGCAGGCCGGCCGGAAGGGCCTGGAGGTTGTTGCTCTCCAGGACCAGGTCGAACGCGTGGTGCCAGCCGGCCGGTGGGTCGAGCAGGTCGGCGACGACGTACGAGACGGGGGAACCGGCGTGACGGCTGCGGGCGAGTTCGATGGCGGTGGGTGCGATGTCGAAGGCCGTCGTCTCGTACCCGGCCGCTGCGAGGTGCTCGGCGTCACGCCCCGCACCGCAGCCGACCACCAGCGCGCGCCGCCCGTCACCGGCCGGCAGCGGGAAGTCGCGCAGGTGCGCGCTGGCCTCGGGCACGTCCCACGGCACTTCCGCACGCCCGGCCCGCGCCTCGGCATAGAGCGTCTCGAACCACCCGGTCGCCGTCCCCGCCGCCGCAATCTCCCGATAGCCGATCAAAGGAGCACCGGACGAGGAAGAGGGAGAGGCGCTCATCGCGACACCACCCGGCGCAACTCCCGAAGAGCCTGCCGCCGCACATCCCCGGTCAGCGTGTCGATGTACAGCCGCCCGTCCAAATGATCCATCTCGTGCTGCAGCGCCCGAGCCAGAAACCCACTCCCCTCGATCACCGACGGCTCCCCGTGCTGATCGAACCCGGTCGCGACCACAGTCATGGCCCGCCGGGTCGAGAACCCCATACCCGGCAGCGACAGGCACGCCTCGTCGTCCTCCTGTTCCCCGCCGAAGTCCGACAGGACCGGGTTCACCAGATGCCCGACCTCGCCGCCCACGTTGTAGGAGAACACTCGCAGGCTCACCCCGATCTGCGGCGCCGCCAACCCCGCCCGGCCCGGTTCACGAACCGTCTCCTCCAGGTCACGGACGAGCTCGCGCAACTGCGCGCCGAACTCGGTGACCGGGTCGGCGGGCGTACGCAGGACCGGGTCACCGTAGAGCCGAATCGGCCGAACTGTCATGCCCCGAAGGCTAACGGCTCATTACCAGCACGAGCATCAGGCGGGCATGAGGCAGGCAGGCGTCAGGCGAACAAAGCCGCCCGATCCCCCCGCAACATCTCCCGCAACTTCATCAGCGACCGCCGGGTCTGGCTCTTCACCACCGTCACCGGCACCCCCAGCTCCGCGGCGACCTGCTCCACGCTCAGATCGGCGAAGTACCGCAGGAGCACTATCGCCCGGTCCCGCGCCGGCAGCTGGTCGAGCGCGTCGAGCATGGTCAGCCGCAGCTCGGGGCTCATCGTGTAGGCCGGTTCCCGCAGCCGCCCCGGAACGGCCTCGCTGGAGCTGCGCCGGCGCCGGTGGTCCAGGTAGACACGAAGGAGGACCTTCTGGGCGTACGCCGGAAGGTTGTCACTGCTCGCAGCCCGGCTCCAATTCACGAAGAGCTTGGTCAGCGTGGTCTGGGTCAGGTCCTGGGCGAGATGCCAGTCGCGGCAGAGCTGGAACGCGCTGCTGTAGAGCCGCGGCGTCCAGGATTGTGCGAAGCGCGCGAACTGCTCGCGCTGGGCGGGGCCGGGCGGCGCGGTGAGGCGCATCCGGATGCCGGACCGGCCGGTCCTGACACGGATGTCCGGTGGATCGAGGAGTTCAAGCATGTCGCCTTCTCTGGCCAGCCACCGTGGGGTTTGCCACTGTGGACCGTCTGCGCTGCGCGCGTGGGCCAAGTTACGCGCTCGGCCCCAGTTCGTGGGGGCGGACGCCGACAGTGGCACGCATTAGGTAGAGAAGGCTCGGGCCCCGCTGTGCGGGGCCTGTCAAAGAGCGAGCGCGGCCCGGATCGGGGCGGTCTTCGCGGCGGCCTCGTCGACCTCGGCGATCGGGTCGCTGTCCGCGGTGATGCCGCCGCCGGCCCAGGCGTGGGCGCGGCTGCCGTCGACCGCGACGGTGCGAATACTCAGCCCCAGATCGAGGTGGCCGGGACCGATCCAGCCGAGGGCGCCCATGCTGACGCCGCGGCCGACCGGTTCCAGGCGGGCGATCTCGGCGAGGGCGGCGAGCTTGGGGGCGCCGGTCACGCTGCCGCCCGGGCACACCGCCCGGAGAAGATCAGCGAGGCCTACGTCGCCGTCCAGGGAGGCGGACACGACCGACTCCGCCTGCCAAAGATCACACCATTGCCGTACGGCGAAAAGCTCTTCCACCCGGACCGCTCCCGTACCGGGCAGCCTGGCCAGGTCGTTGCGCTCCAGGTCGACGATCATGACGTGCTCGGCGCGTTCCTTGGCCGACTCGAGCAGTTCCCGCCGGCCCGCCGCGGTCGCCGGACGGGTGCCCTTGATCGGGCGGGTGATCACCCGCCCGTCCCGGACCTCGACCAGGGTCTCCGGGGAAGCCGTCGCCAGCGCCCAGCCGTCTCCGCCGAGCACACCGCCGTAGCGGGCGCCGGGAAGGGCCGCGACCCGCCGCAGTGCCGGGCCGGGGTCACCGGTGTACGGCGCGGACCCGTGCCCGACCACGTTCACCTGATAGACGTCGCCCCGCCCGATCGCCGCACGCACCCGCTCGACCGCCGACGCGTGCTCCTCCCGGGTCCAGCTCTCGATCCAGGACCCGAGCCGCCAGCGGCCGCTCTGGGGCACCATCGGCGCCGATTCACGGGTATGTCCGTAGACAACCGCATATACGTCGGGAATCCCGGGCACCGGCGACGCCGCCCCGACCGACCCTCCGGCCATTACAGAACCGGCGTCAGCGGATACGTAGAGTGCTGCGCCGCAAATAGTGCCATCGCCGAACGTCTTATCTTTGTCACCCGTTCGGCCAAGACTTCGCACCGGTAGTCCGTTATCGGCGAGAAATCCGGAGACAAGCTCGGCAGGGTCACCGGGATCACCCCGATGCCATCGGAACACACGCAACACGTGGTGACGGGCTTGGCAGGCGGCCGGAGCACCCGGCGGCGGGCCGAGAGGAGGTCGCGGAGAGTGGTCGTTGATCTCCATCCCGTGGACCATAAAAGACGCGATCCGGCGTACGGAGCCCGTCACCGGGTTGAACCGTTGTCGTTCGATGTGAGGTAACGTCCGTCACCGACTTTGTGAACCTTCACACAGCCCCCAATCGGAGATCACGAAGATGTGTCAGCACCTGATTCCCTGCCCACCTGCCGATGCGACCGACCGTGAGGCCGCCCGGATCCTCGTCACGTTTTGCGAGCAAGGCTGGAGCCTGCTCTGCAACGGCGTCATCGTCTTCGAGGACACCGGCGAGTTGCTCCCCGACGGCACCATGATCGAGCCGCACCGCGGGCCCGCTGTGCACGCCCTGGCTGCCTGATTCACGCAACGCAGCGTAATCACTGCGCAGGGTCAGACGACGCGCAGGCCGCGATCGAAGCGACCACGACCTGCGCGCCACCGGATCGGCCGGTTCAGCTCTCGAACGCCTCCGGCGAGGGGCAGGAGCAGACCAGGTTCCGGTCCCCGTACGCCCCGTCGATGCGGCGCACCGGCGGCCAGTATTTCGCCGCCCGGTCCACGCCCGCCGGGTAACCGGCCACTGACCGCGGGTAAGGGTGGTTCCACTCGTCCGCCGACACCGCCGAGGCCGTGTGCGGCGCACCCGCGAGGGGGTTGTCGTCCCGGGGCCACACCCCCGCCGCGACCTGGTCGATCTCACCCCTGATGGCGATCATCGCGGCGATGAAGCGGTCCAGCTCGGCGAGGTCCTCGCTCTCGGTCGGCTCCACCATCAGCGTTCCGGCCACCGGGAACGACATGGTCGGCGCGTGGAACCCGTAGTCGATCAGCCGCTTCGCCACGTCGTCCACCGAGACGCCGGTGGCCTTGGTGATCGGGCGCAGGTCGAGGATGCACTCGTGCGCGACCAGGCCGTTGTCACCCGCGTAGAGCACCGGGTAGTGCTCGCGCAGCCGCGCCGCCACGTAGTTGGCCGTGAGCACGGCGGTAGCGGTCGCCGCCGCCAGGCCGTCCGGTCCCATCATCCGCACGTACGCCCACGAGATCGGCAGGATCCCGGCCGAGCCGTGCGCGGCCGCCGACACGGCGTGGTGGACGCCCGGCTCCAGCGGGTCGCCCGGCAGGAAACCGGCCAGGTGCGAGCGGACCGCGACCGGGCCGACGCCGGGGCCACCTCCGCCGTGCGGGATGCAGAACGTCTTGTGCAGGTTCAGGTGTGACACGTCGGCGCCGAACTTGCCCGGTTTCGCGTACCCGACAAGGGCGTTGAGGTTGGCACCGTCGACGTACACCTGGCCGCCCGCGTCGTGCACCTTCGCGCACAGGTCCGCGATCGACGTCTCGTAGACGCCATGGGTCGACGGGTAGGTCACCATGATCGCGGCCAGCGCGTCCCGGTGCTTCTCGATCTTGGCGTCCAGGTCCGCCATGTCGACGTTGCCGTCCGCGTCGCAGGCCACGACGACGACCCGCATACCGGCCATCACCGCGCTCGCCGCGTTGGTGCCGTGCGCGCTGGACGGGATCAGGCACACGTCGCGGTGCGCCTCACCGCGGGACCGGTGGTAGCCGCGGATCGCCAGCAGGCCGGCCAGCTCACCCTGCGAGCCGGCGTTCGGCTGGACGCTCACCGCGTCGTACCCGGTGATCTCGGCGAGCCACTCCTCCAGCTGCGCCACCAGGGCCTCGTACCCCTGTGTCTGGTTGGCCGGCGCGAACGGGTGGATGTTCGCGAACTCCGGCCAGGTGATCGCCTCCATCTCGGTGGTGGCGTTCAGCTTCATCGTGCAGGAGCCCAGCGGGATCATGCCGCGGTCCAGCGCGTAGTCCTTGTCCGAGAGCTTGCGCAGGTAGCGCAGCATGCTGGTCTCGGAGTGGTGGGTGTTGAAGACCGGGTGGGTCAGGTACTCGGTGGTCCGCTCCAGCGCCTCCGGGATCACCCTCGAACCGGTCGTCTTCTCCGGCGCCCCGAACACCGACAGGACCGTCGCCACGTGCGCCTCGGTCGTGGTCTCGTCGGCCGACACCGAGACGTGGTCCGCGTCGACCAGGCGCAGGTCGATCCCGGCCCCGGCGGCCGCCGCCACGATCTCGGCGGCCCGGCCCGGCACCCGTGCCGTCACCGTGTCGAAGAAGGCGGCGTGCGGCATCTCGACCCGCGCCGCCGCGAGACCCGCCGCGATGGCCCGGGCACGCTGATGGGTGCGCAGCGCGATCGCCCGCAGGCCGTGCGGGCCGTGGTACACCGCGTACATGCTGGCCATCACCGCGAGCAGGACCTGGGCGGTGCAGATGTTGCTCGTCGCCTTCTCCCGGCGGATGTGCTGCTCGCGCGTCTGCAGCGCCAGCCGGTAGGCCGCGGCGCCGTCGGCGTCCTTCGAAACACCGACGAGGCGGCCGGGCAGGGACCGCTCCAGGCCGCTGCGCACCGCCAGATAACCGGCGTGCGGGCCACCGAAACCGAGGGGTACGCCGAACCGCTGCGAAGTGCCCGCCGCGATGTCCGCACCGATCTCCCCGGGTGCCCGCAGCAGTGTCAGTGCCAGCAGGTCAGCGGCAACAGTGACCAGCGCACCCTTGGCGTGCGCCGCCTCCACCAGGGCGGCGTGGTCCCGGACCGCACCGGACGCTCCCGGATACTGCAAGTGCAGGCCGAACAGCTCCGCCGGCAACTCGTCTCCGGCGTCCAGGTCGACGACCCGCACGTCGATGCCGAGCGGTTCGGCCCGAGTGCGCAGGATCGCCAGCGTCTGCGGGAAGGTGTCGGCATCCACCGCGTACACATTGGTCTTGTTCTTGGAGGCACGGCGCGCCAGCGTCATCGCCTCAGCGACGGCCGTCGCCTCGTCGAGCATCGAGGCGTTCGCCGTGGCCAGCCCGGTCAGATCGGTCACCAGGGTCTGGAAGTTCAGCAGCGCCTCCAGACGGCCCTGGCTGATCTCCGGCTGGTAGGGCGTGTAAGCCGTATACCACGCTGGGTTCTCCAGCACGTTCCGCTTGATCACCGCGGGCGTGTGGGTGCCGTAGTAGCCCAGCCCGATCATCGAGGTGGCGACCGTGTTGCGCCCGGCGATCGCTCGCAGCTCGGCGATCGTCTCCTCCTCGGAGATGCCGGCCGGCAGATCGAGGTCACCGTGCCAGCGGATCGACTCCGGGATCGCGGCGTCCATCAGATCCTCGAGGGAACCCTGCCCGATCGCCTTGAGCATGTGTGCCTGCTCGTCCGGGTCCGGACCGATATGACGGGAAACGAACGGCGACGACATGGGGCGACTCCAGCGCTAGAGAAGGTCGACATGCAACCTCCCCCTCTGTCATACCCACGTTTCTCAGGACGCAGCCATTTCAGAGTCGCCTGCCCACGCGGTCCTTTTGCCTGAGAGGTTCCGGGGAGGATTTGCCCCTTCGGCGCCGTCACGTCCGATTTCTCGCTCGTGTGGTCTCTCCCGCGCGGGTGTAGCCGGCACCAGTCAACCTACCAGCGCGCATGCCCGCCGATCACGTCCCTAGGGTGGAGGAGTGACGTACTTCCCTGCGGCTGACCGCTACGACGGCATGACCTACCGACGCGCCGGCCGGAGCGGGCTCAAACTGCCCGCCCTCTCGCTCGGCCTCTGGCACAACTTCGGCGACACCCGCCCCCTCGACCGGCAGCGCGACATCGTGCGCCGCGCCTTCGACCTCGGCGTCACCCACTTCGACCTGGCGAACAACTACGGTCCCCCGCCGGGCAGCGCGGAGAGCAACTTCGGGCGGCTGCTCGCCACCGACCTCAAGCCGTACCGCGACGAGCTGATCATCTCCACCAAGGCCGGCTACACCATGTGGGACGGCCCGTACGGTGACTGGGGCTCCCGCAAATACCTGATCTCCTCGCTCGACCAGTCCCTCCAGCGGCTCGGCCTCGACTACGTCGACGTCTTCTACCACCACCGGCCCGACCCCGAGACCCCGCTCGAGGAGACGATGGCCGCCCTCGACGCGGTCGTCCGCGCCGGCAAGGCGCAATACGTCGGGATCAGCAACTACAAGAGCACCGAAGCCGCCGAAGCCGCCCGCATCCTGCGCGAACTCGGCACGCCGCTGCTCATCCACCAGCCCTCCTACTCGATCCTCAACCGCTGGATCGAACACGACAACCTGCTCGACACCCTGGCCGAGGCGGGCGCCGGCTGCATCGCGTTCAGCCCGCTGCAACAGGGCCTGCTCACCGACCGCTACTTCGGCGGCATCCCCGACGGCTCCCGCATCCGCACCAGCGTCTTCCTCAACGAGAGCGCCCTCGACGACAAGACCATGGGACGGCTGCACGCCCTCAACGACATCGCCAAGCGCCGCGGCCAGACCCTCGCCCAGATGGCCCTCGCCTGGACCCTGCGCGACCCGCGGATGACCAGCCTGATCATCGGCGCCAGCAGCGTCGAACAGCTCGAGGACAACATCGCCGCCCTCACCGCCCCGCCCTTCAGCGCCGGCGAACTCGACGAAATCGACGGGACAGTCCTCGACCTGTGACGTACCGTCCGGGCTCATGATCGAGCTCGTCGAACGGCACACGATCCTCGGTGTCGTGGTCGGATCCCGCGCCTACGGACTCCAGGGTCCCGAATCCGACCACGACCGCCGCGGCGTCTACGCGGCACCGACCCGCGCGCTCTGGAGCCTCGACAAGCCGCCCACCCACCTCGACGGGCCGGCCGAGGAACAGTTCTCCTGGGAGATCGAACGGTTCTGCACCCTCGCTCTGCAGGCCAACCCGACAGTGCTCGAAGTGCTCTGGTCCCCGATCGTCGAACAGCTCACCCTTGACGGCCAGGAACTCCTCGACACCCGGCAGGCGTTCCTCTCCCGCCGGGTCGCCGAGACGTACGGCAACTACGCCCGCGACCAGCTCAACCGCGTCGCGACCCGCCGGGAACGCACCGGAGAGATCAACGACAAGCAGGCCATGCACATGCTCCGCCTGCTGTACGCCGGCGCGCACGTCCTGCGGACCGGCGAGATCCTGGTCGACGTCAGCCACCTGCGGGAACGGCTGCTCGCGGTCAAGCGGGGCGAGGTGGCGTGGGAAACGGTCACGGGGTGGGCCGCGGAGCTGCTGGCCGATTTGGACGAGGCGGCCGCGGCCTCCGGGCTGCCGGACCGTCCCGACCGGGCCCGGGTGGAGTCCTTGCTCGGACATATCCGGGAACGCAACCTGCGCTTCCCCGCCCTCGGCTGATCACTCAGCCGGTCAGCTGATCGTCACCACTCAGCTGATCGTCACCGGGACCGGGAGACCCTGCTGTACCTCTAGGACGGCGCGCTCCCCCAGCGGCTCCTTCAGCTCCACCGTCGCGGTGCGGTGCGCGCCGATGTCCGTGCAGGTCTCACCGGGCGCGTGCGGATGGGTCTCCACGATGACCACGACAGCGTGAGCCGACTCCACCCCCTCAGCGGTGTAGTCAGCGCCGCACGGCTCCGACCCCGGCCCCGGACTACCGGTGAACGACACGGTCATTCCCCGGCTCCCCGTGCTGGTGGCCGCCGAGTCGATCGCCAGCCCACCAGGCGCGTTGTAGGGGTCCCACGACGGCGGCGTGATCTTCACACTGGCCGAACGGGCAATCGCCGGCCGGGTGATCCGCACCGCGGTGCCCTTGAGCCTGTACTCCCACGCCGGCACCTCGGCCCGGCCCCGCGTGGTCTCCACCGGCACCGTGACAAGCCGCGCGGCGATCGCTTCCAGCGGCTCACACTCGGGACAATCCTCGGGATGGCCGGCCATCGCCATCTCGTCCACCGCCTGCGTAGCCGAAATCAGCGGCAGCGTGACGGTATCCCCGCCCGCCCAGGTGACCTCGCCGGTCGCCTCAGGCGCGGCCGGCAGATCATTCCCGGCCACCACCCGCCCCGCCGCCAGCGAACGCTTCCTGTCACCAGCGCCCGCACCCTCCCACTCCCCAACCTGCCCGGTGATCTCCCCCACCGGCACGAACCGGGCCCCACCCCCACCCGCCCGAACCGCCTCCTCATACCGATCCAGAGCCTCCCGCGCCTGCTCCCGCTCCCCCGCCTTCCCGTCCCCACCCGCCCCGCCATCGGCGTCCCCCCGCGCCTCCCCACACCCACCGAGCAGCAAAGCCACCACCCCAACAGCCCCCATCCCCCCACCCCTGCCCCCCCCCCT